>CAYQCY010000219.1:0-2539 GCA_964416095.1 uncultured Gemmatimonadaceae bacterium | reverse complement strand
GCGAAGGCGGCGAGGCGGGTTTGGTGGTCGGTCATCTCATTCCGCACCACCCGCCGGGAACTGTTGCCTGGCATACTCTGCGATGGCCTTGACGGTGTACGGCGACTGGAGAAGGCCCGCCCTCACCCTGGCCAGCAGCGCTTCGGCCATGTCCGCCCGCAGGTGGCAACGCCCATCGTGCAGCGCGGCGGATATCTGGCTGATGCGAAAGCGTTGAGCGGTGGAATAGTGGACGGCTGTGGGATGTCGGATGAACTCGTGGTCTGCGACGTGCGGCTTGGCTTGCGGCGTCTCCCGGAACAGGAGGGTCCGGCCAGACGCGATGATGTCCACCGCTCAACCGCCGAAGGCCCGGGTCGCGGCTTGCTCCGCTGCAAGGGTTTCTTCGATCTCCTCGACGGCCTCGTCCGAAAAGCCTTCCCCCAGCAGGATGTCCCGCAGCTCGATGGGCACGCTCGAGCCGTGCGGGTCCATCCATTCCGGCAGCGTGTGCGTATGGTCCCGGAGCTGCCATTGGTCCAGTCCCCCGAAACGCTCGTAGATCTCGTCGATCAACTGTTCTTCGGCCGGAGCAAGCTGGTCGGTGCCCGGGGACTCCAGTAACGAGACCTCATGCCGGTCACGCTCGGAAACGAACCGGTGCCAGTAGGATTCACCGCCAGGAGGGGCTTCCGCATTGATCCTGTCCAGCGTGAAGCTGGGAACGGGGCCGTGAGGTAGGGAATAATACGTGTCGAACGTGATCGGCCGCCCCCATCTCACGAGGGCCTCCCGATCCGCGAGGTAAACCAGCTTCACCAGCTTCATGTGGTTCAGCCGGCCCCCCGCCCGCTCCAACAAACGCGCAGCGACCTGCGTAGCCCGGTCTTCGCGGTACGTTAAGCGCATACAACAAAAATCGGATCTCAGACAGGTCGGGTCAATGGCCAGATGCGCCGACTTCCTGGAACGGCAGCCCGTGGTGCAGGATCACCTACCCGTAGAACCCGAAACGGCGGCTCAGGCCGCACTCCGGGCCAGATAGATGTCCTTCAGCAGCCGCCTGGACAGGACGGAGGCGTAGCAGTTGTCACAACCCGCCGAAACCGGTGTGCACCCGGTGACCGGGTTCCATGTCGCATCGGTCCACTCGATCCCCGACCTCTGCCCCACGACGCCTCCTCTACCCCGCCTTCCGGAACGTCCCGTACCGCTCCTCCAGGATGTCCCGCTGGATCTCCACGACGTAGTCCGCTCGGACCCCCAGGATGTGCCGGTCGTACGCCGCGTGGTGCAGCTTGCACAGCGTCAGGCCGTTGGCCACGATGGGCTCGCCACTCGGGTGCCCGTCGGGCAGGTTTCGCCCCGGCACTGCGTTCATGAAGGACGGGATCGGGCGCGTGGTCGACGGCCCATAGCATCCTTCGTCGTAGTTCCTTTTCTCACACGGAGACACGGAGGCACGGAACATCGACGAGGGCTACCGGCGAAGCCACCGTGAACCCGGCGTACGCCGGTCCGCAAAACGCCGGATCGCACCGCCCTCATCGCAGCGAGGCGGACGGCGTGATGGGTCATGGGGTCAGTCGTGTCCCCAGTCCCGGCAGATCAAGCACGGGCAACCCGGTACCGTGTAGTGGCGAATGCCGTGAAGCCCGGTCGACGTCCGATCGAGCGAGTTGCGGGGTCGGCACAGGAAGGGGACCATGGAAAAACGCCCGGCGGGCCTGCAACAAGATGTCTCGGCGCGCCGTGCGTCTCCACGGCTCGCCGCGGGCCAGCGCCCGGAACCGGCCACCGCCGGAGCCCGGTTGCCAGAAGTTGACCTCGTCGATGTCTTCCTGGCCGGCGAGGAAATCGAACCAGTCCCGGTCGGTGATGGCGACGAAGGCGTTCACTCAGTCCCATCCCGCCATTGATCCACGATGGCCCACGTGGCTACCTTCCATCCGTGCCGGTGTTGTCGGCGTGGCCGTCCCGTGGAGGAGAAAATGACCATCGAACAACTGGTGGAAGAGGCCATGAAGCTGCCGCCCGAGGAGCGCGAACGCCTGGGCGTAAAGCTGCTGTCCAGTGTGGACCGGGGCCTGATGTTCGAGGACGAGTGGGCGGAAGAGGCTCGGCGACGACTGGAACAACTGGAAAACGGCTCCGTCGAGGCGATCCCTGCCGAAGACGTCTTCCGGGAGGCACGGGAACGCCTGAAGTGACCTCGCCGGTCCTTCACCCGGCAGCCCGCAAAGAGCTCGACGAGGTCCTCAGCCACATTGCGGCGGAGTCGCGGCCGGCCGCAGTCCGCTTCATGGAGCGGACAGAATCCACCGTCCAGCTTCTCCTGGATTTCCCTGACGCCGGCGTGCCCATCGGGAGCTCCGTCCGTCGCTTTCCGATTCGGCCCTTTCCCTACTACGTGGTCTATGCCCCGGGCCGCCAGATACGGATCCTGGCGATCGCCCACGAACGGCGACAGCCGGACTACTGGCGAGACAGATTGTAGGCCACCACCGGCACTCGGCTGCCAGAAGTTGATTACACGCGCCAGGTCCATGTCGCATCCACG
>CAYQCY010000218.1:1204-2560 GCA_964416095.1 uncultured Gemmatimonadaceae bacterium | reverse complement strand
ACCAGCGACCTCACGCTTATCAGGCGTGCGCTCTAACCACCTGAGCTACAGGCCCTCGGTCGTGCTGAGGGAACAGAAACGTAACGTTGCCGGTAGGGCTGTTCAAGGCTGCCTGGGCTATTGCGGCCTGGACGGCGGGTCACCGCTTACGGGTGACGGCGCCCGGCTTCGCGGGGTGTTCATGTCTCCGGCGGGGCGTCGCCTGCGCGGCGTGATCCTCAACGGGCGCGGCGCGCAGCACCCCCGAAAGGCTCTCCCGATGAAGGAAGGCGCTCCGCCAGTCCCGTGATCACCCGGCGAGGCAAGGAGCCGTGACCCGTAAGCCGTGACCCCGCCCGGCAGGGCGCAGCCCGGCCGGTCCACCGCCCGTCCAGCCGGGCACAAAGCAATCAGCCCACCCGCCCCACCACCCACGCCACGAGCCGGCGCCACGGGTCGAACCCGACCACGCGCTCGGCGCCACTCACGTAGTTCGACAGCACGTTGATGTCGAAGAACAGGTGCTGCCCGGTCCGCGCGTCCACGAGGTACTCGATCCCTGCCACGTCGATGCGGCCGGCCGCGGCGATGCCCAGGGCCTGCGCCACGATCTCGTCGGGCGGCTCGAACGCCTCCACGGCGCTCTCCGGGTCCGCCAGGTCCGCCGGGCAGACGTTGAAGCCGCAGCCGGTGGTGTCGGTGCGGATGGCGTAGAGGACGTCGTCGCCCAGGACCTCGATGCGCACGACGGTGCCGTCGGTGGGCACCTTCTCCTGGACCAGGCCGCTGCCGTCCACGCCCAGCTCCACGGCGCCGGACGACGCCGCCCGCGCCAGCGCCTCCGGCGTCGTGTACTCCACGATGCCGGCGCCCGTCCCGCCCACGTTCGGCTTCACGACGACGGGGAAGCGCAGCCCCTCCGCCGCCCGGGCCGCCCGGGCCGCCCGCGCCGCCTGCCGCACGATCCGGCTCTCGGGGTGCGGCAGGTCCAGCCGCTCCAGCAGCTCGAGCTGCGCCGCCTTCGAGATCTCCAGCTTGTAGGCGTCCAGCCCGTTCACCACCGGCACCCGCAGCCGCCACAGGTGCTCCAGCCAGTGCTTCGCGTCCAGCAGCACGCCCGCATCCCCCCGTAGCCACGCCGACGCGCTCATCCGGTTCAGCACCGCCCCGTACGGGCACGACGTCGACGACGGGTCGAGGGCGTGCTCCCGGGCGTTCACCGCCTCGTACGGCACGTCCTGGCGCCCCAGCTCCGCGAAGAGCGGCTCGAACCAGGTGGGATGCTCGTAGAGGATGGCCAGGGGGCGGGTCGGGCTGATGGGCACGTCGCTGGACGGGTTCCTGTGGGGCCTGTTCGAGGTCGAGGTCGAGGTCGAG
>CAYQCY010000218.1:0-1104 GCA_964416095.1 uncultured Gemmatimonadaceae bacterium | reverse complement strand
GTATCCGATCGTGACGGCGGGAACGTTCGACGAGTCTGTATCGTAGGTACGGTAGGAACTGTCACGAACGGCGGGGCTTCCCCGTTGAGTAGGCAGAAGCCCCCACACAGCGCGAGAGCCATGTCCATCACGGAGACCCTGCGACTGTTGCCGTACCGGCTGGCGCCGGCGGGCGGCGGTGCGTCCGGCCGGCGGCTCGCCGGCGAGGTGGGGAGCCGTGTGGAGCTGCTGTACCGGTTGGCGCTGCGCTACACGGGGGACGAGTCCTCGGCGGAGCGGGCCGTGGTGCGGACGGTGGAGCGTGCCATGAACGGCGCGTCCCGGGTCCGGACGGAGCCGGACGCCGCGGTCTGGCTGGCGTGGCTGCTCCGTGAGGTCTGCCTGACGGAGCACGCGGGCGCGGTGTCGGCCGTGCGCACGGTCCCGCTGAGCCGGCCCCGGGACGTGGGGTACGCCGCGCGTCTACCGGAGCTGGCAGAGGAGCTTTACGCGGGCCTGGACGGCGGCGAGCTACTGGCGCTCATCGACGCGCTGCCCTTCGATCTCCGCGAGGTCCTGGTGCTCCGGGACCTGGAGGGTTTCGACGACGACGACGCCGGCCGCATCACCGGTCTCGAGCCCGCCACCGTGCGCGTCCGGCTCCGGGCCGCCCGCCTCGCGCTGGAGCGGCGGGTGGTGCGATACCTCGGCGAGGCCGCGGCGTAGCGGACCGCGGACCGCGGACCGCCGACCGCCGACCGCCGGACTCCGGGCGGCTTCCTCGTTCGCGGCGCGTGGCTGATCGGTGATCGGTGATCGATGACGTGGGACGCGGGTGCCAGGTGGGATTTTCCTCCAGCGGCGGTGAAAGTTCTGCGCCGCCTCGCTTCACCAGCCTCGCCCCAGCCAACTTCGTAGTGTTCCAACTCGTCGTGCCCCAACTCGCAGTGCTCCAACTCGTCGTACTCCAACTCGCAGTGCCCCTACTCGTAGTGTCCCAACTCGCAAACGAAAACGCCGGCGACTCTTCGCCGGCGTTTTCATTGTATCGAAGTGCAGCGTCCGTGTGCGCGACTCTCGAGTGGTTTTCGGTGGTTGCCCACCTACTCTGCCGACTCCAGAAAG
>CAYQCY010000217.1:0-2584 GCA_964416095.1 uncultured Gemmatimonadaceae bacterium | reverse complement strand
TCACCCAGGACGCTCTTCGCAGCCCGTGGAGAACTCCGGTACAGCTATAAGGGGGGTACGGCGAGGGGGATGCGGCGAGGGTCGGGGTCAGCCGGCCTGGCGCTCCAGCGCCTCCCGGTAGGCCTCCAGGTCCTCCTCGGAGAAGAGCACGAAGCGGACCTCGTCGAAGGCGTCCGGCGCCTCGTCCAGGACGTCCATCACGGTCGCCACGGCGGCGGAGGCGGCCCGCTGGATGGGGTAGCCGTAGGCGCCCGTGCTGATGGACGGGAACGCCACCGTCCGGTGGCCCTCCTCCCGGGCCACCTCGAGGGAGTTCCGGTAGGCCCGGGCGAGCAACTCCTCCTCCTCCCCGCCGCCGCCCCGCCAGCGCGGCCCCACGGTGTGGATCACGGCCGACGCCGGCAGGTCGCCCGCCGTCGTGGCTACGGCATCGCCCGTCGGCAGCCCGTCGGGGTACTCCTCGGAACGCAGCGCCTTGCACGCGGCCAGGATCTCCGGGCCGCCCTTCCGGTGGATCGCGCCGTCCACGCCGCCGCCACCGAGGAGGCTCGAGTTTGCCGCGTTCACCACCGCGTCCACCGCCTGGGCGGTGATGTCGCCCTGGACCAGCCGCAGGGTCGCGTTCCCGATCCGTGTCTCCAGCATGCCGCCTCCCGCGCCGCGCCCGGCGGGCCGGGCCGTTTCCTGACAATCACGTAACCGGTTGTAATGTAGGGTGTTGCGCGGGTCCAGGTCCAGGGCGCGACGGGCGGGACGGACGACGACGCAACCCTACGGGGCGCAAGACCATCTGAACAGGTGCAGGACGAAACACGGGAGGTCCCGTTCCCGTAGGGACCGATAGATGCGCAAGAGCTTGCTGCAAGGGCGGCAGGACCAGGATCGGAGACCGGCAACATGTGGATGCACAGGGGTCGTATCATCATGACGAGGCGCGAGAAGTGGAACCTGGCAGGGGGCATCCTTGCGGGGCTGGCCGTGTCCGTAGGCACGATGGTCCTGCTGCTGCTCCCGGTGATCGGGGCGCTGCACTAGGCGCGCGAATCCAGACGGAATGCGGGCCGGCCGCCTCGGATCCGAGGCGGCCGGCCTGTTTTTGGGCTCACCCCGGATTTGGCCGTCAGGCCCGCGCTTCGGCCAGAACGCAGAGGATCTCGTACATCATGGTCGCGCCGACGAGCGCGGTGTTCCCCGAGGGGTCGAACGGTGGTGACACCTCGACGACATCGGCGCCGATGAGGTCGAGGCCGCGGAGGCCGCGCACCAAGGCCTGAGCCTCGATCGGGGTCATGCCACCGACTTCGGGCGTGCCCGTGCCGGGGGCGAAAGCCGGGTCCAGGGAATCGATGTCGAAGGAGAGATAGGTGGCGCCGTGCCCCGCTGTGCGGCGCGCCTCGGCGATCACCGCGTCCACACCCAGCCTGGTGAATTCTTCCATGAAGACGACGCGCATGTCGGATTCGAGGGAGAACGTCCAGCCTTCTTCCGAGTCCTGGGCGCCCCTGATGCCGATCTGGATCGTCCGCTCGGGATCGAGGAGCCCTTCCTCGACCGCCCGGCGGAAGGGTGTGCCATGGGTGTGCTTCGAGCCCAGCTCCTCGTCGCACGTGTCCGTATGAGCGTCGATGTGCACCATGCCGACCGGCCGGTCCGCGGCAAGCGCGCGGAGAATGGGCAGGGTCACCGAGTGGTCGCCGCCTGCGCTCAGCGGTATCGCGCCACCTCTCTGCACACGGCGGTAGAACTCCGTGATACCGGCATGGCTCGCCTCCAGATCGAAGGCGCTGGTCAGCGGGACATCGCCCAGGTCGGCGACACGGCACACCTGGTAGGGATCGACCCTGGTGACGTGATGCACGGCCCGCAGGAGGCTCGACATGTTGCGGATCTCGCGCGGGCCGTGCCGCGCGCCCGGGCGGTTTTCGGTTCCGCCGTCGAACGGGATCCCCACGAGTGCGATATCCAGCTCGGAGGGGTCACGGGCCAATGGCCTGCCCATGAAGGTCGCGACCCCGGCATAGCGCGGCGCAGTCATCCTGTCCGACCCAGGTTCTGGTTCACCCGCCCGATTGGATCCTGTCATCATGATAGCGGTCGCAGGCCGCCGCCGCCGGAGCCGGGAGTGGGCATGCGGGAACGGCCCGGCGGTTCGAGGGTTCATCAGGGTCATGCCTGGACACGACGACCACCTGATCCTGCTCACCGGCGCCACGGGCTACGTGGGCGGCCGGCTCCTCGACGCCCTGGAGGCCGACGGCCGCCGGGTCCGCTGCCTGTCCCGCCGGCCGGCGTCGCTGGAGGCGCACGCGTCGGCGGGAACCGAGCTGGTGGCCGGCGATGTGCTGGAGCCGGCCACGCTGCCGCCGGCCATGGAAGGCGCGCACACGGCCTACTACCTGATCCACTCCATGGGCGCGACGGGCGCCTTCGCGGAGAAGGACCGTCGGGCGGCGGAGAACTTCGGCGAGGCGGCGCGGGCGGCGGGTGTGAAGCGCATCGTCTACCTCGGCGGGCTCGGCCACGGCGACGAGCTGTCCCCGCACCTGGAGAGCCGGCAGGAGGTGGGGCGTGTGCTCCGGGGCTC
>CAYQCY010000216.1:0-2591 GCA_964416095.1 uncultured Gemmatimonadaceae bacterium | reverse complement strand
GCGGTGGATGGCTGACATTCGCGCGTCGACGGGTCCGCGCGCAAGCGCCGGGCCACCTGCGAAAGACGCGGAGGGAGCGGAGAACTGCGGTTCACGCAGGGCCGCCGAGCCGCCGAGAAAAAAACGGGAAAAGACCCGGCACCCGCCGTGCCGGTGCTGGCATACCGCCCGGGTCCCGCCTCACCGGGGTCGAACGTTCGTTGTTCCTCCGCGGCTCAGCGCCTCTGCGTGAGAAGAGCGAACCTTGCTCGCGCCCTCGCGCCCAACCCTCACCGCCGCGAATCCAGCAGATCCGCGAATCCCCGCAACGCCTCCACGTACCGCGCCCCGGCGACCGGGACCAGGTCGTTGTGCCCGGCGCCGTCCACCCACAGCGCCCGCTTCGGACCCGGCGCCGCCTCGTACAGCTCGCGCCCGTGCCACACGGGGATCACCCCGTCCTCCTCGCCGTGCATGACCAGGACGGGCGCGTCCAGCTCCCGGATCCGGCGCAGGTTCGGGAACGGGTCGAAGGGTAGCACGGGCAGGTGGGTCACGACCCGGTACGCCCCGGCGAAGGCGCTCTCCAGCACGACGCCGGCCACGTCGAGCTCGCCGGCCAGCGCCAGCATCGGGCCGGAGCCCAGGGACCGGCCGTGGAGCACGATGCGGTCCGGCGGCACGCCCAGCTCGTCCACGACCCAGTCGTGGACCGCCGCCAGGTCCGCCACCGCGCCCGCCGGCGTGGGCCGGCCGGTGCTCCGGCCGTAGCCCCGGTAGTCGTACGCCACGACGTCGTAGCCCGCCTCCCGGATCATCGCCAGCAGCGGTCGGGCGTGACCCAGGTCCTCGGCGTTGCCGTGGCTGAAGAGGACGGTGTAGCGGGCGTCGTCCCGGGGCAGGCGCAGCACGGCCAGCGTGTCGGACTCGCCGACGGGGACCCGGGCCGTGACGAGCTCGGCCCCGTACGATGGCTCCGGGGGATGGAACATCATGGGCCCGGCCAGGGCCCGGGCCAGCAGCACCAGGACGCCGTAGGCGACGACGGCGATGACCAGGACGCGGAGAGCGGTGTCCGTGCTCATGACGGCGTCGTGCCGCTACACCGCCGCGACCCGGTCCAGCGCCATGGGCACCCAGCGCATGGTCTCGAACAGGTCGTCGCCGCGCAGCGTCGCCACGCGGCGGCTGTCCACCGGCACCGCCAGCGTCGCCAGCCGCGTCTCCGCCAGCTCGACGACCTCGTCCTCGAACTCCTCGGCCGGCCCGGCCGGCGCCCGCTCGCCCCGGGCCAGCGCGTCCTTCAGCCCGTTGACCGCGCCCGTGTACACCGACTCGTCCTGCCGCTCCACCGCCTTCTTCGCGCTCGTGAACCGGTTCCGGAGCTGGCCCACCACCAGCCCGGCCTCCCGCTCCGACAGCACGCCGTCCTCCCGGATCACCGCGCGCAGCCGCGCGTACTCGTCGAACAGCGTCTTGTTGCCCCCCGACGACGGCTCGAACTCCGCCTTGCCGGTGTCCAGGTCGGTGAAGCCGTCGCAGACGTCGGTGACCAGGTCCGAGATGCGCCCGTTCAGGCCGCGCAAGGCGTCCATCCACGGCCGGATCCCCGAGTACTCGTCGTCCCGCCGGACCCGGACCAGGAGCCAGGCGCCGTCCGCCAGCAAGGCATCGCCGTACAGCGGCACCGCGATCTGCCCCTCCTCGCCCACCGCCAGGTACGTGTCGTCCAGGTCCGTGCCCCGATGGAAGAGGAAGTAGACCTCCGGGCCCACGATCTCCTCGGGGTGGATGCTGAACTCCAGCCCGGCGTCGTCGAAGAGCGGCTCCCGCCCGTCGCCCTGCACCGTGAGGACGCCCGAGACGCCGTCGATGAGCTCACGGCCCGCCGCGGCCAGCGGCGCCGCCGGGCCCGCCAGCGCCGCCGTCTCCACCATCCCCTTCACGATGCCCAGGCTCGCGCCCGCGGCGCTCCGCAGGATCCCGCCCAGGGCGTTGTCCCGCCGGATCCCCGAGAGGTGCGCCCGCACCGTGATGGGCCCGCCCCGGTAGTTCCGCTCCGGCAGCGCCGGACGGTCGAAGACCGGCGCCACGTGCGCACCGTGCTCCAGCTCGAAAGTGCCCAGCCCGATCTGGTACCGCTCGTGGCCCGCCGCCAGCTCCATGTTCAGCGTGCCCGACGCCATCCGGTCCGAGAACCAGCCGCTCTCCTTGTTCACGTACCACGACACCGCATCCACGCTCACGTAATGGTTCCGGGCCGTGAGCTTCGCCTGGTCGGCCTGCCCGGCCGGCAGGATCCGGTAGACGTGGTGCTCGCCACGACCGGCTTCCATGGACACGAGGACCTCCTTCTTCGCGGGGACGGGAGGTGCGAGACCCACCGGGGAGTCCGGGGAAGGTATGCGGTCCGGTGGGGAGTGCCAACCTCCTTCGTGGACGACGATGGCAGGGCCTGGTTGCCGGCGTGCCGCGCGGGGTCGCGGTGGGGCGCGGTTCGTCGGGACTGCAACAGGGAGGACGGCGAGGACGGGGAGGACGACGCGGGGTGGGTTCGCGGGGGGATCCGGGTTCGCGGGGGGCGCGTGAGCGCCGGGGCGTGAGCGGGCGGC
>CAYQCY010000215.1:0-2642 GCA_964416095.1 uncultured Gemmatimonadaceae bacterium | reverse complement strand
ACCGGTCCGCAGGTCGTACGTCCGGCCGCGCTGGATGTTGGGGTGCCGTCACCCCCGCTCCTTCCCCCGCGCCACCCGCGCCAGCAGCCCCTCCTCCCCGATCCCCAGGACACGGCGCCGCAGCGCCGAGGCGCGCTCCAGGCCCACGGCCTCGTCGTGGGCCGGCGTCGTTCCGGACCTGGATCACGGGGGTCAGCTCGCGCCACAGCCCGAGGAGCCAGCCGGCGTCCTGATGGCTGAAGGCGGTGCCGAGGGCGCCGATCACGACGTCGTCGTGCTCGAGGAGGTGCGCGATGGCGCCCAGCGTCTGGTGCGGGACGCGCCGGCCCAGGTCCAGCGGCCGGCCGTCCAGGCGGGCCTCCCGGTCCGGCGGCGGCCGGTTCTCCAGCACACGACGCAGCCCGGCTCCCGCGTAGAGCCCCAGGTAGACCCGATGGGTCCACTTCTGGGCCATGGCCTTGGAAAAGATCGAAGCATAGTAGTCGTGGCGCTTGATCTTGTCCAAGGAATGGGCGCCGATCTCCGGGAGGTAGAAGCCGTCGTCTTCCATCGGGTGCTCGGGTTCAAACACCGCTGATGGCGCTGGCCGGCATCTCGTTCCACTCGAGGCCATCCAGCGCGCGGCCGCCGGCTTTCGGGGTGCGGCCACCCCACTGCTTGAAGAAGAACGGCACACCCACCGCCGCGCACCGGTCGCGGATCGTCCTCACCCAATCCGGCTTCATGGGGCGCCGATTCAGGCCACTCTCTCCACCGACGATGACCCAATCGATCCCGCCCGGATCAAACTCCAAAGGCCCAATCAGTGGCTCGCACGAAAGGAAGCGAACGCTGGCGGGAACGTCACGCAGGTGACGGATGCGATACGCCACGTCCTGGTTCTCCACGGACGTGCCGATCCAGATTTGACCCGGGACCGTGCCCGCGTGGAGTAGATCCCGGTTCCCCTCGAAGAACCGGCGTGCACGCCCCGGACGTTTCGTCAGGACCTGGTAGACGTGCCAGGACGCTTCCTCCATGACGTCGAACACGCGCCGGACGAAGGCGTCCGGAATGTCCGTATGGAACAGGTCGCTCATGCTGTTCACGAAGATCTGGCGAGGCTCCCGCCAGCGGAGCGGGTCTTCGAGACGTTCGGGCCACAGCCGGACCGCGAACGGGTCACGCCGCGTGATGTCGGAGTCCACCACGGGTTCCCGGGCCAGATAGATGTCCTTCAGCAGTCGCCTGGACAGAACGGAGGCGTAGCAGTTGTCACAACCCGCCGAAACCGGTGTGCACCCGGTGACCGGGTTCCATGTCGCGTCGGTCCATTCGATCCCGGATCTCTGCCCCACGACGCCTCCTCAGCAGTACGGAACGGCTATTTGGGCGGCGACCGGCACCCGCTCGCCCTGGAAGGTGAAGCCCTGGAGGAGGACATCGTAGGGGACGATGTCGTCGTGGAGGGCGGTCTGCTCCTCGAGGAAGGCGAAGGCGGCGAGGCGGACGGCGTGGTCGGTCATGGGGTCAGAGTCGTGTCCCCGCTCCCTGCAGATCAAGCACGGGCAGCCGGGTGCCGTGTAGTGGCGAATGCCGTGAAGCCCGGTCGACGGCCGATCGAACTTGTCGAAGATTTTCTCGAACCGCGCTCGCTCATCATTTTCCAGGCATCGGCGCACGGCATAGGCGCAGAGGTCCGTGGCCTGGACCCCCGAGTTCGGTCCGCTGTCCACGAAGAAGGGCGCTTCGATGACGCGGTCGATGTCTCCCCAACGGGCGCCCTGGCGCTGGAACCTGGAAAGCATCGTCGTGAACCGCCTGGCGGTCGACTGGTTGTGGTCCATGACCAGAAGGCCCCACTGTCGGTCCCTCCTGCGGCGGAGGAACCTCTCGAACCGCGTGACCACCTGAGTGAACGCCTGGTCCACGGCGCTCGTGCCCGGAGGAAGGCGTGACTTGTGGATAGCCTCCGCGAAAAGCGTCACGCCCCTGCGGTAGGTTCCGACGACATCGAGCGCTTGGTCGATGACTTCTTCGCGCTCGCTGAACGTAAGGTGAGCGTACGGGTCGGTCAGCCGCTGGTATCTGCGTTCCCGCTTTCGTTGACTGCCGCTGAGCGTCGACCATTCCTCGCGGGCTTGTTCCCGAAGCGCAGCAACGGCCGTGTGTCGCGCCTCGTAGCCGAGCTCGTCGAAGTCCGGGACATCAGCCTGCTCGTGGTACGGCCGACGGAGCCACGCCGCGTGCAGCTCGAAATCCCGCACAGGTCCACGTGCCCAGCGTTCCTTGACCGCGGTAAGCCGCTTCTCCAGGGCGAACCACGTACCCTCGTACACCGCCAACCCCAGAAGCACGTAATGCGAGGTCTGGCTTGGATGCCGTTCCGGCACCCCCGACTCGTCAAGGTAAAGGAGATACACGAGACGGACCGATCGGTATGGAACACGTGATCCCGCGGGGTGCGGGGTCGGCACAGGAAGGGGACCATGGAAAAACGCCCGGGGGGGCCGCTAAGCCCCACGAGTCGCTAGGCGTCTCTCCCGGACGTGATAGAAGCATGCCGCGCTCCTCCCGTTCTGTCAAGCTTTCCGCCTGCACCAAGATGCCCCGGCGCGCCGCGCCTCTCCATGGCAGATTGGGACGCCGCAAACCTCACCCCC
>CAYQCY010000214.1:0-2742 GCA_964416095.1 uncultured Gemmatimonadaceae bacterium | reverse complement strand
AGGCGCGGAGGGGGTTCCCGGGCCGCGACGGACTCCCCGGTAGGGCGAACATCCCGGATCGGGCGTGGATACGGCGAGGTGGCGTTGTGATAGGTGGACCGGTGCGCGTCATCCTCCGTGGCCCGCCGGACCGTCGATGGTGGTTCCGGCAGTTGTTCGCGTCATGCCGACACCGGCGAGTCTGGTTCTCGCCCGTTTGGTCGGCTTCAGACCCCGCGTCTCCGTGCCTCTGCGTCTCCGCGTGAAAATCCTGCTCCACGGCTCTCCATGAACGCCGCGCCCCCGCGTGAACCAGGCGCCGGACGCATTCGGCGTTCCAGGTCCTAACCATCCGCCCACTCGGACCCGCGCTCGAAGAACGCCCGCACCTTCTCCTCATCGCCGTGGTTGAGTGCGCGTCTCAGCCCGGCCAGGTGCATCTCCAGCCCGCCGAGGGCGTGGGCGAGGGCTTCGGCGTTGTCCAGGGCGATGTCGGTCCACATGGTCGGCGAGCTGCCGGCGAGGCGCGTGGCGCCGCGGCCGCCGGGCCCGAGATCGTCGGGGCGGACGCCGGCGTCGGCGAGGGCTGCGGCGAGGGCGGTGGCGGCGGCCTGGGGCAGGTGGCTGGACCAGGCCAGGCGCCGGTCGTGCTCGGCCGCGTCGAGGACCTCGGTGGTGGCGCCCACGGCGGTCCACAGGTCGATGGCCCGGGCCACGGTCTCGGGCGTGCTGGACGGCGCCGGAGACAGCAGCACTTTCGCGTCCCGGTAGAGCCCGGTCCGGGACGCTGCCCAGCCGGAGCGGTGGTCCCCGGCGATGGGGTGGGACCCGACGAACCGGGGGCCGAGGCCGCCCGCTTCCGCCTCCTCCACGATGGACCGCTTGGTGCTGCCCAGGTCCGTGACCAGTGTGGCGCCGGCCAGGCGCGGCGCCAGGCTGTGCAGCACTCCGGGCGCCCGTCGTACCGGCACGGCCAGCACGACGGCGTCCACGGCGAGGGGCGTGGCGTCGTCGTCCAGCGTGCCCGTCACGACGCCGGCGCGGCGGGCGGCGCGCAGCGTGTCCGGGTCCAGGTCGGCGCCCAGCACCCGGACGCCCGCGGCGGCCAGGTCCCGGGCCAGGGAGCCGCCCATGAGCCCGAGTCCGACGACGGCGACGCTCTCGATCCCCGTCATGGCTCCTCCTCGAGCTGGGCCCTGCGGCAGAGCCCCACGATGTGCCAGAAGACGTCGCGCACGTCCTCCGCCTCCATCCCTTCGTCCCGGGCCATGACGGTCGCCCGCCGGATCACGGCCGCCTCCCGGCCCGGGTCCAGGGTGGGCACGCCGGCGTCCCGCTTGGCCCGGCCGATGGCCTCGGCCAGGCGCACGCGCTCGGCGATGCGCGCCACGATCTCCCGGTCCAGCGCCTCGACGCGGTCCCGCAGCGCGGCGACCTCGTCCACGGCGCCGTCGTCCGCCGCGCGGGAGGCCCGGTCCGGGGTGTTGGCCCGGCCGTCGTCGTGCCCGCTCACGCCGCCACCTCCACGGCGTCCAGAGGCCGGCCGGCGGCGTCGGCGAAGGCCCGAAGCCGGGCCATCATGGCGTCGAACTGGTCGAAGTCCAGCGACTGGTCGCCGTCGGAGAGGGCCGTCTCGGGCTCCGGGTGGACCTCCACGATGAGCCCGTCGGCGCCGGCGGCCACGGCGGCGAAGGCGAGGGGCGCCACGAGGCGGGCGAGGCCGGCGGCATGGCTCGGGTCCACGATGACCGGCAGGTGCGTCTCCCGCTTGAGCACGGGGATGGCGCCCACGTCCAGGGTGTTCCGGGTCGCCGTCTCGAAGGTCCGGATGCCGCGCTCGCACAGGATCACGGCCCGGTTGCCCTGGCTCATGACGTACTCGGCGGCCATGAGCAGCTCCTCCACGGTGGCCGACATGCCCCGCTTCAACAGGACGGGCCGCTGGATGCGGCCGACCTCGGAGAGCAGCGCGAAGTTCTGCATGTTGCGGGCGCCGACCTGGAGCACGTCGGCGTGCTCGGCCACCAGCTCGACCTGGCGCGTGTCCATGACCTCGGTCACGACGGGGAGCCCCGTCTCGGCCCGCACCTCCGCCAGCAGCCGCAGCGCCTCCTCGCCGAGGCCCCGGAACGAGTACGGCGAGGTCCGGGGCTTGAACGCGCCGCCCCGGAGCATGCGGGCGCCGGCGTCGCGGACGCGGCGGGCGGTGGCGCGGAGCATGACGTCGTCCTCCACGGAGCAGGGCCCGGCGACGACGGTGAGGGCCGGCCCGCCGACCTCGGTCCCCGCCGCGTCGCCGACGCGTACCGCGGTCCGGTCCGCGGCGAATTCCCGGGAGGCCAGCTTGTACGGCTTGAGGACGGGCGTGACGGACTCGACGCCGGGCATGCTGTGGAGCGGGACCTCCTGGAGGAGCGCCTCGTCGCCGATGCAGCCGACGATGGTGCGGCGCTCGCCCCGGGAGATGTGGGTGCGCATCCCCAACCCTTCGATGCGCTCGCGGATGTGGTCCAGCTCCGCTTCCGTGATGCCGGACCGGGTGACGATGATCATCGGTTTTCTTCTCCAGACCTCGGGTACGGGCACGAAAAAAGACGGCCCGTGCCAGGTGACACGGGCCGCCCGTCGCCGGAGCTGGGGGTGCGCGCTATGCGCCCGTACGCCTCCGGCCACGGCCCGCGTCGCGGGTCGCGTAGTAGGTGGCGTACGGGTAGTAGCTCCGGCGAATCATGCGGTCATCGTAATGCGGCGGTGGGGGGCGTG
>CAYQCY010000213.1:0-2763 GCA_964416095.1 uncultured Gemmatimonadaceae bacterium | reverse complement strand
CCCTTCTTCTGGTGCGTGTCGCAGAGGTAGGTGGAGCGTCCCGAGACCTGGATCCGTTCGATGGTCCCGCCGCAGCGGGGGCACGCGGTGCCTTCCTCCCGGTGGGGCAGGAGCCAGTCGGACGGCATGTCGTCCACCTGGACTCTGGCCTCGATGGCCTCCTCGAGGACACGGGCCGCGGTCCGGAACAGGTGCGCTACCGTGTCCTCGTCCATGGCGCGCACGTCCGTCCGCGGGTGGAGCTCCGCCTGGAAAAGGGTCTCGTCCGTGTAGACGTTGCCGAGCCCGGCGACGACCGACTGGTTCATGAGGGTGCCCTTGAGGGTGCCCCGACGGTTCTCCATTCGGGCGCGGAAGCCGGCCAGGTCCAGGTCGAGGAAGTCGGGACCCAGGTCGTTCGCCTCGACGAAGGCGTCCACGTCGTCCACCAGGCCGATCTCGCCGAACTTGCGCTGGTTCGCGTACGCCAGGTGCCGGCCGTCGCGGAAGTCCAGGCGGAGCCGCGTGTGCTCGGGCTCCCCGTCGTCGTCCTCGTACGCCTCCGGCAGACCCGTCATGCCGAAATGGAGGCGGAGCCAGCCGTCATCCCGGATGGCGCAGAAGAGGTGCTTGCCGTGCCGGCGCGTGCCGGCGAGCTCCGCACCTTTCAGGCGGTCCCGGAGCGTGCGCTCGGACACGTCCGCCAGGAGGTCCGGCTCGGTGATGCTGACGGTCTCGACGGGCCGGTGGAGGGCGGTGGCGTCCACGTACTCCTTGAACACCTGGACATCGGGTAGCTCGGGCATCTCGTACCTCCTTCCGGCGGTCCGCCGGGCGGCCTGCGGACCGGTCTCAACGCAGTACGACCTCCATGCCGTCGTGGGCGATCTCCGCCTCGACGCCCCGCTCCTTCGCCATGGCCCGGAGCTTCGCGCCCAGCGTCCGCTCGTCGCCCTCGACGATCTCCGAGCCGCAGTGGGTGATGATGGCGCGGGGCACCCCTTCCTTCCGACACCAGGTGAGCTGCGTGCGCACCGGCGTGTGGCCGATGAGCCGGTCCCCCCGCTTCCGGACGAAGGAGCGGGTCAGGGTGGCGCCGTCGCCGATGTAGACGTCGGCGCCCCGGAGCGCGTCCGCCCGGTCCTCGATGTAGACCAGGTCCGGCGCGTAGAACACGGTGATGACCCCCGCCGACACCCGGTAGCCCACGGCGGGTGCCCTCGTGGAGTGCTCGACCGGGAACGCCTCGAAGGTCATGCCCTCGATGGTGCGGGCGCGTCGCTTGCCTACCTGGTGCCGCGACTCGATGGCGTAGTCACCGATCTCGTCCCACACCTCTTCGGGGGCGTACACGGGACAGGGCGCGCCGTCCTTGAGCCCGAAGGCGTGGTCTGGGTGGGCGTGGGTCACAACGATGGCGTGGGGCGCCACCTCGTCGAGGTGGCCCAGCCAGTCCTCCCCGGCGTCCACCATGACACGACGACCCCGGTACGCCAGCTCCGTCGCCGTGTGGCGCCGGTGCCGGCGGGTGCTGGCCTCGATCTCGCCCCGGGTGCCCACCTTGCCGGCGTAGATCAGGTCGCCGTCGTCGTAGTATCCGATGAGGAGGGCGCCGAAGCCGATGCGCTCGCCTTCCGGGTCCGTCCAGCCGCCGATGACGAACTCCTGCTGGCTCACGCACTTGAGCTTGAGCCAGTCCCGGGAGCGGCTGTGTCGGTACGGGCCGTCGGCCTTCTTGGCGATGACGCCCTCCCAGCCCTTGCGGCACGCCTCCTCCAGGAACGCCTCCCCCTCCTCGTTGCGGTGCGTCAGAAAGCGGACGGGGTCCTCGAAGTCCAGGGCCTCCTTCAGGAGGGTCTTGCGGTGGCGGAGCGGAAGCTTCGATGTGTCCCGCCCGTCCAGGTGCAGGATGTCGAAGGCGTAGTAGTAGACGGCGATGCCGGTGGCCCGGGCCTCTTCCGGGTCTTCGAGCTGCATGCGCTTCTGGAGCCGTGAGAAGCTGGTCACGTCGCCCTCGAAGGCCACCACCTCGCCGTCCACGACGAAGTCTTCCGCCGGCTGCCGGGCCAGGGCCTCCGCGATCTCCGGGTACGAGGTGTACTGGTCCTTCCGGTTCCGGGACCGGAGCCGCAGCTCGTCGCCGTTGCGGAAGGCCAGCGACCGCTCTCCGTCCAGCTTGCGCTCGTACAGCCAGTCGGGGTCGGAGAACGGCTCATCGGCGAGGACCGCAAGCATGGGCGTCGTCCACTGCGGGTGGTCCCGCTCTCGCAGCCGGTCCCGGTCCTCGTCGGAGAGGACGTCGAACGGCGTGCTCACGACGTTTCCTCGCCGGCGTCACCGTCGGACTCACCGTCCCCGCCCTCTGCGGCCACCTCCTCCAGCGTGCGGCCCGAGAGGACGGATTCGGGCTCGGTGCTCACCGGGTTCCGGCGAGCGTCGGCCTCGTCGTCGTCCATCTTGACCAGGATCCAGTTGCCTTCGCCGCGGAAGTCGGTGCGGATGAGGGCGTAGCCGCCCTGGAGCTTCTCACCCTGGAGCCAGACGGTGATGTGGCCGTCCTCCACCTGCTGCGGAAGGGGCACGAGCTCGCCGTCGTCATCCTCGCGGATGTTGCGGTACGGCCCCCGGTCCCAGGCCAGGACGGTTCCGGCGCCGTACTCGCCCTCCGGAATCACGCCCTCGAAGTCCGCGTACTCGACCGGGTGGTCCTCGGTGGGGATGGCGAGCCGCTGTTCGGATGGGTCCGTGGAGGGCCCCTTCGGCACCGCCCATGACTTCAGCACC
>CAYQCY010000212.1:0-2832 GCA_964416095.1 uncultured Gemmatimonadaceae bacterium | reverse complement strand
GGTATAATTGAGGTATGAAAACCGCGATCTCCTTGCCCGACGACCTGTTCGAATCGGCCGACGAGCTGGCCGAGCGGCTCGGCGTCTCGCGCAGCGAGCTGTACGCCCGGGCGGTGGCGGAGTACGTGGCGAAGCATCGGACCCGGGACGTGACGGCGAAGCTGAACGAGGTGTACGCCGAGGAGGACAGCGGTCTTTCGCGGGCGGTGCGGGAGGCGCAGTCGCGGAGCGTCGGGTCCTCCGAGTGGTAGTCCAGCGTCGCGAGGTCTGGTGGGCGGAGCTGGCGGAGCCCCGGGGTTCGGAGCCCTGGTTCCGTCGTCCTGTCCTCGTGGTGCAGGCCGACGCGTTCAACCGGAGCCGGCTGCGCACGGTGCTGTGCGTCGTGCTGACGTCGAACACGCGGCTGTTGGACGCGCCGGGGAACGTCCTGCTGCCGGCGGGGCGGACCGGGCTGCCCAAGGACTCGGTGGCGAACGTGACGCAGGTGGTGACGCTGGACGAGGACTACCTGGGCGAGCGTACCGGGCGTATCCCGCCGGCGCTCATGGCGCAGGTGGACGCCGGGCTGCGGCTGGTGTTGGAGCTGTAGGACCCGAGGCGGTTGCCCGGCTGCGCGGATGCCCGGCGGATGGTCCGGGCCCGTTGCATTGCCGTCAACCATGCAACCATGCCGCTCTCGGCAAACGGTTGTCGCGAAGACGGCAATAATTGCCGTGAACTCGACACCCGTTCCCGGGCGGCATCACGTTTGCCGGATCGACCGCAATAATTGGCGCGAACCCTGCGCGCCTGTCCGCGGGACGCCTTCCCTGGAGGGTTGACGGCACCCACGCGACAAACCCGCCCCCGCAAGGGACGCCGCAGCCCGGAACCACCGGCCGTGGGATGCCGTGCCCACCAAATGGGAGGCCGGAGCCGGGGCCGCCGTAGCGGGCATCCGGGCGAAGGTACCGCGAACCCGGCCCCACGATGAAGGAGCCTCTGACCGCATAGGCGGCCCCGGCCCGGCCGACCGCCCCGTCAGAGCCCGAGCGCCACGCCCAGCGCCCGGTCCAGCTCCGTCACGCGCGACGCGCCCAGCGTGCCCACGTAGTCCGTGAGCTGGCTCTTGAGCAGGCTCACCAGGTTGTCGCACATGATCCAGCTCTCGTGCCGGAGCCCCTCGGCCGGCCCCACCGCGACCTGCGTATCCAGCCCCTCGCCGCGGCTGTACACGGGCGCGCAGACGACCGTGCTGAAGCGCGAATCGATGAGGACCTGACGACTCACCACGACGAAGACGCGTGACTGCTTCGCGTCGCCGCCGGGCTTCCGGACCCGGTAGAGCTCACCGCGGCGCACGGGGCGCTCCCGGATGGCCCGGCGTCACACGTCCTCCAGCGGGGCCTGGTACGCCAGGACATCCGCCGCCTCCTCGTTCAGCGACTCGGCCACCCGGTCCAGCCGCTCCCGCTCCCGGGCCTCCGCCTCAGCCTCTGCACGGCGCTGCAGGTAGCCTCGCAGGACCCGCTCGATGAAAGCGGACCGGGAGTCGTCGCCGGCCAGGCGATCGATCTCGGCCAGGATCTCGTCATCCAGGGTGATGGAGGTCTTCGTCTTCATACTACCAGAGTACTCTAACATGGAATACCAGACAAGATGTGGGTCCGTGGGGTGAGTGTGGGGTCCGGAACCGGAGCGATGGGATAGGGGGATGGGTCGCCAGTCGGGCAGGCGCCCGCACCCCGGCTCGCACGCGGGAAATGCCGCGCTCCGGTCGCGCACACGCACAGAGCACACGCACAGGTGGTGCGCCGGAAGGGAGGCCGGAGCCGGGGCCGCCGTAGCGGGAATGGCGGCGCCGTGCCGCGAAGGCGGCCCCGCGACGAAGGAGCCTCTGACCGCATAGGCGGCCCCGGCCCGGCCGACCGCTCCGTCCAGGCCGACCGTTCCGCGTCAGCCCGTGGCGTGCGTGCCGGACCCGCGTGGACGCCCGCCCTTCAACCCGTTCTTGCGCGCCGCGCGCGCCTTCGCCTCGCTGGTGACCTGGCCCATGATCCGCGGCGCCCATTCACGCAGGTTCAGGGCGTCCGCCACGAGACCGGTCAGCGACGCGTCGATGTCGAGATCGTCCCAGTGCAGCCCGTCGCCGCTCGGCGAGATGCGGACACTGGCGAGCTGTTCTGCAGTGGCGTCGTCCAGACCCGGGACGCGTTCCGGCGGGAAACCGAACAGCCAGCCACCGCGAAGCCGGACCACGAGCATGGACCGACCGGAGTCGTACTGCACCTCCCGGGCGCGCGGCTCGATCCGGTCCGCCTCCCGCGCGGCCCGCACCGCCTCCGCGTTCTCGCGTTCGAAATCCACGTCGCGCTTCCTGTTCGGCTCATCCATGCAGCCGCCTCCACACATCGAGAAACCGTCGCCTGTGCTCCCGCACGATCCGTAGCGCTTCCCTGGCACCCGGGGCGCCCATGTGGTGGTTCTGCCAGAGCGACCGCGGCGTATCGTCATCGCCCAGCAGAACCAGAACCTCCCCGCCGTCCACGCATTCGACGTGGACGTGAGGCGGCTGGTGCTCCCGCGGCAGCGAATAGATGAAGACGGTGAACCCACCGTCGTCGTATGCCCTGACCAACGATATAACCGAGCGTTGGGTTTTTCAAGAAGCGCTCTCGCCAGGATCGATGGGACCGGGTGCCGGGCAATGGGATAGGGGGAGTGGACCTTCCCCATTCTTGCGCGTCCCCGCTGATGCAGCCGGGCGAAATCGGGCCGCCGTCGGGCTCCTGCTGGCAGCGCGGCGAGGATCCGGTCGATCGCCAGGCCCCGTGGCAGGGCCACCTTCGCGGG
>CAYQCY010000211.1:0-2943 GCA_964416095.1 uncultured Gemmatimonadaceae bacterium | reverse complement strand
GCGGGCGCAGGGCTCGTGGGGCAAGCGCCGGGCACGCCGCGTCACGGACCCGCCGCGGAAACACCAGCAAGGAAGGGGACAACGCGGGTTGTCGAGGGTCCGAGCATGCCAGCCTACGGAGCCATGGCGCTGCGCAGCACCCACGCGGCGGAGTCGATCCGGACCGGAGCCCGGCGCGTTCACAGGTCGATCCAGTAGTCGACCTTGAGCATGAACGTGTTGGCGCCGGGCACGTCGAAGAGGGCGCGGGCGTCCCGGGCGACGTCGAAGCCGCCCAGGAGGTCCCGGTCCTGGCGGGCGTGCTGCCAGACCAGGTAGAGGCGCGACCCGGGGCGGAACTCCCAGCGCAGCACCGCGTTGCCGCGCAGGGACCGGACGTTGAAGTCCTGCTCCCGGATGGAGGCGTCGGTGACGCCGTCGCCGGTGTAGTCCAGGTGGATCCGGCCGTCGTGGCGGCACAGGCTGCCGCCGGCGCACGCCACCACGCCGTCGGCTTCGGCGGCCGTGCCTTCCGTGAAGGTCTCGAAGTCGAAGCTGGCGCTCCGGGCGAGCTGCTTGAAGGTGGTGAAGCGGCCCGTGGCGACGAGGGGCTGGAGGAACGCCTCCAGGCTCAGGCTCGGGGACAGGATCAGGTTCGCGCGCGTCTCGACACCGAGCTCCACGCGGCGCAGGTCGCCGAACAGGTAGCGTGCGCCGTAGGTGGGCGAGAAGGCCAGGTCGTCCAGCCGGGCCACGTACTGGCGGACGTCCGTCTCCCGCTGCCAGGACGGCTCGAGGCTCAGCATGACGCCGCTGGCGGGGCGGGCCTCGACGCCGAGGGAGGCGGAGAAGGCGTGGCCGCCGCGCCCCCCGGCCTCGTACCCGGCGGACGCGTCGAAGCTGACGGCATCGCGGCTGTCCGTACGGCCGCTCAGCCGGACGGAGCGGCTGCCGGGATCCACCATGAGGGGTCCGCCGCGGGTCAGGATGTCGCTGAGCACTTCCGGCTCGTGCTCCAGCTCGAGGCCGAGCCCCCACCAGTTGAGGAACGTGACGCCCGCGTCGAGGCTCGCCTCGCCGGCCTTGCGGGCCCGGGACCAGGCGGTGGGGGAGAGGACGTCGTCCAGCACCTCGTGGCGCCAGTTCCGGTACGTGGAGAGGGCGAGGCGGTAGCTGCGCAGGACGGGCCCGGGCGTCGGCTCCCTGTACTGGATGCGCGCGCCCGCGTCCAGGCGCTCGGTGGCGTTGGAGAACCCCAGGTCGTTCACCTCGAAGCCGGGCGTGCGCTGGGCGGCCCAGACGGCGCCGGTCCAGTGGCGCCCGCTCTGGCGCTCGAGCTGGAGCCGCCACTCGGCGCCGGTCATGGACGCGGCGGCGGAGTCCAGGACCAGGTAGTCCTGGTCGGGGCGCTGGTAGTAGTGGTTGGACGAGCGCTGGAGCCGGAGCATCGCCTCGGGCGCGCCGCGCACGTGGCTCCCGGCCAGGAACCCCCACAGCGCCCAGGCCCGGTCGGACCAGGTGTGCTCGAAGTCGAGGCCCGCGCTCAAGGCCCGGCGTGGCAGGACCGACAGGGCGCCGTCCTCCGGGAGCGACCGGTCCACCGCCGTCAGGATGGCGCCCACCCTGCTGCGGGCGTCCCGCAGGTCCTGCTGGAGCCGGAGCGTGCCGTAGCGCGTCGCCGGCTCCACGTCGAAGGCCACGTGCTCGTCGTCGTCCACGTAGTAGGCCCGGCCGCGCTCCCGACCGGTGACGGCCAGCAGGCCGCCCGCGCCCAGGCCGCCCGCCGTCCGGCCCGTCAGCTTCGCCGCGCCCAGGATCGTGGTCTCCGTGGGGATGGAGCGGAAGTCGGCGTCCGCCGGGCCCGAGCCCTGGGGCTCGCGGCCGATGCGCCGGGAATGGAACAGGTTGTTGCGTCCGCCGGAGAGGGAGAAGTCGAAGAGCCGGTCGTCACGGGTGAAGAAGGGTCGCCGCTCGGGGAAGAAGGTCTCGAACGCGCTCAGGTTGATGACCCGCGGATCCACCTCGACCTGGCCGAAGTCCGGGTTCAGCGTGGCGTCGAGGACGAAGGTGGAGCCGAGTCCGTAGCGCACATCGGCGCCGACGCGGCTCCGGAACGCCGTCCCGTGGAAGTACGGGTCGCCGGCCTCCGCCGGCCTCCGCTCCACGCCGCCCATCCCGTACGGCACGACCTCGGCGTAGCGCCGGCCCTCCGGCAGCACCAGGCCGTGCAGCTCGCCCCACCGGCTCACCGTGCCGTGGGTGCCGATGGGCACGAACGCCCATTCGCTCCGCTCGTTCGCCGCGATGCGGCGCCGGGCGAAGTTCACGCCCCAGACCTGGGGCTCCGGAGACGGCTCGAACCGGAGCTGGGACAGGGGCACCCTCGCCTCCGCGACCCAGCCCTCGCCGTCCACCGTCACCGCCGACTCCCACACGCCGTCCCACGCGTCGTCCGCCCGCGCGTCGTCGTAGTTGAACCGGTCCCGCTGCACGCCCGCCGCCGTCACCCGGAAGGTGTAGCCCGTGGTCCGGTCGTGGTTGGGGTCGAAGGAGAACTCGAGGTAGCCCGCCGCCCGGCCCGTCTCGTCCCGGCGCGTGAGCTGCCGGGCGATGCGCGCCGTGTCCGAGTCGAACAGCCGGGCCCCGATGTAGACGTTGCCGTCGTCGTACAGGACGCGCACCTCCGTCGGCTCGCGCGCCGGCTCGCCCTCGTCCGGCTCGACCTGGAGGAATCCGGCGATCACCGGCGCCCGGGACCAGGCCGCCTCGTCCACGCGGCCGTCCACCACCACCGGCCCCTCGGCCCGCACCGCCCGGGCCACCGGCCGGCGATGCTCCGGGACCTGCGCATCCGCGAGCGTCACGGCCACGGCCAGCACCGGGACGATGCCCGCGACACACGGGCGCAGGATGCCCGCGACACACGGGCGCAGGATGCCCGCGACACACGGGCGCAGGATGCCC
>CAYQCY010000210.1:0-3010 GCA_964416095.1 uncultured Gemmatimonadaceae bacterium | reverse complement strand
CTGCGTCAACCGCCATGTGATACAAGAGCCGGCACGTTGATGCCTTTGCTCTGGAGATACGAGCGCATGGTCTCGGGCTCCTTCAGGTATTGGTCAATGAGGCCGAGGTACTCCTGGACCAGGCTTTGCCCTCGGCCCAGGACGCGGGCCATGAGGGACGGCGGCAGGTTGTAGAGGTGGAGGATGAGCACGGCGTCGAAGCTTTTGAGGTACGCGTCCACCGACCGGGGATCGTGGTAGGTCTGGCGGGCGATCTCCAGCACGGTGCGGCCCTCGGGGTGGAGCCGCACGATCACGTCCTTGTGGGTGAGCATCTTGCCCATGTCGAGCACCGTGCCCGGGCAGGGCAGGAGCAGCCGGTGGGTGCGCTGGTAGTAGTCCACGGCCCGGGAGACCCAGCCGGTGGAGAAGAGGAAGATCCATTGGAGCTCGGCGAACGAGAGGAGCCCGTCCTGGGCGTAGGCCTCGGTCATGACCCGGGCGAGGCGACGGCTGTGGAGGGCGAGGTAGTCCTCGTAGCTCTGGGGCGGCCGGTCCCGGAGGGTGACGCGCTCGGGGCCCTGGAGCACGGAGACGATCACCGGGGCCAGGGGCTGGTGCCGGGCGGCCTCCCACAAGTTCCGGCCTGCCTGGACGTGCATGGAGGCGAGGGGCATCTGGCCGCTCCGGAGGGTACCGAGGCGGGGATAGAAGCGGGCCCGCAGCGCGGCGAGCTCGAGCACGAGCGGTTCCTGGACCGCCGGCGGGACGGCCGCCTGGGTGCCCAGGTAGTGGGTGAGGCGCTGGAGGGTCTCCGGGCCGTGGCCGGGCCTCGGCGGTCCGCGTTCGAGGCGGCGGCGCCCCCGCTCCCGGTCGAGCTCGAGGAGGGGACGGACCTCTCCCCCCGCGCCCGGGGTCCACGGCCGCTCCCGGCGGGGCCCCCACTCGGCACTCAGGTGACCGGGCCGCCGGGGAGGAGACTCGGGCCAGACGGTGCGTAGGAAGCAGCGGACGTGGTAGGGATGAGCCTCCGGGAAGAGAGCCCGGTAGCGGGCTTCCATCCGGGCCAGGATGTCGCGGCGCACCTCCACCCACCGCTCGCCGGCGATCAGCCGGTCCAGGTCCTCCTCGGTACGGATGGGGAGCACCAGGGGGCCCCGGGTGGTAGAGAGAAGGAGCTCGCCCGTCTTCACCCGCTCGACTCCCCGGCGCCGCTCCTCGGCGTCCAGGGCCTCGTTCACCGTGCGGACGATGTCCCGGGCGAGGCGGGAGTCCCGGGACAGGTCGTAGCGCTCGGCCAGATGGCGCACCTGCGCGTTCTCCAGCGTGCGCTGTCGCATGGGCCCGAAGACCTCCGCCTGCCACGTCACAGCCCTGGATCCCCGGTAGGGGAGGAGCGGCGCCCCTTTTTTCCGCCCTCCAGGGCCTCCTCCCGGGCGAAGACCCGCCGGATCTGGGCGAGACGGAAATGGTACTCGGGCCGGTCGTAGCGGTGGTAGAGCGCCAGATACGCGTTCACCAGCGCCATGGAGCGGCCCACCACCCGCCGGATCATCACCGCGTTCAACCCCCCGTCCGCCAGGGTGACCACCCGGGCGAACTCCTTCAGGTACGCCTCCACGCTCTCGTAGCTGTGGCCCGTCCGCTCCACGATCTCGGTCTCGGTGTGCATCTGGAGGTAGAGCTCAACGATGTCGGCCTTGTGGCTCACGCCCCGGCCGATGTCCTTCACCCGCCCCCGGGTGGGCACCACCACCTCCGGGTGTTGGCCGATCTGGTGGCGCACCGCATCCACACTGATCCCCAAGAGCACGGCCAGGTCCGGAAGGGTGAGGAGCGCCCCCTGGGCCCGGGCCTCGGTGGCGTAGCGGAGGATACGGCCCCACTTGAGCTCGCTCACCCGGGTCCGGCACGCCCCGTACGGCCCGCGCTCCAGATCCTCCGCCGTGAAGTAGCGGAGCCGCACCGGCACGTGGTGCGCCTCCTCCAGCGTCGCCCGGGCGCTCTCCCCGGCACTGATGGCGAAGAAGATCGTCTCCCCTTCGCCCACGACCTCGCCCCCGAGGCGGCGGGCCAGCCCCCGAAGCTCCCGCTCGTAGAGCCGAGCGGCCACGGGCGAGAAGCCGTACGCCTCGATGAGCTCCCCCTGGATCGGGGGCCGCTCCGGCCCGTCCGCTCCCTCCGGGGCGTACGCCGCCCGGAGTTCCCGGAGGCGGCGCCTGCGGCCGTGACGCTTTGCCACGGCACCGAACGCCTCCACCTCCACCTCGCTCCGCACCAGAGCCCGGGCGATGTCGGACACAGCCGTTCCCCGCTCGGCCAGCTCCACGGCGGCCGTGAAGCGGCGAAGCACCGCCTCCCACGCCCCCGCGGTGAGGCCGAAGAGGCGGCGGTATTCCTCCACCTCCCCGGTCTCCAGGTAGCGGTCCACCAGCCACGCCTGCCACGGCAGCGCGCCGTCCTCGGGACGGAGGGCGCCCCCGACGTGGGGCAGCCACACCCCCAGCTCCCGCACCGGACGGAGACGCGTCCCCAGCGCCGTGGGCGTCAGGTTCGCCCACGCCCCAAGCTCGGTGAGGCTCGCCCAGCCCCCCTGCCGGTACACCTCCATCAGCCAGCGCACGAGCCGGCGCCGCTGGAGCGCCTCGAGCCCGAACGTCTCCCACACCTCGGTGTCCTCGGCCACCTCCACCGCCGTCACCACCGCCTCCTGCCGCCGGGCCCGGGCGTAGCGCTTGGCCGCCGTCGCCGGCACCGTCACCCGCATCTGGCCCGGAAGCTGGGTGACCCCCAGATCCAGGAGCCACTCCAGGCTCCGCTCCGCCAGCACCCCGGCCTCGATCCGGCTCCGGCCGTACTCCTCATGCAACAGCCGGCTCAGGTGCGCCCTGGCGCTCTTCGCCCGCACCGAGCCCATCTCGAACTGGATCCGCTCCCGGTAGCGATGACTCCGGCCCATGGCCTCGGCCTCTCCTTCTCAGGACCTCGCCCGCGTATCGAATCAATACCAATATATCATCGCACCGCTATC
>CAYQCY010000209.1:0-3045 GCA_964416095.1 uncultured Gemmatimonadaceae bacterium | reverse complement strand
CATCGCGGTGGGGATGGCGACGAACATCCCGCCCCACAACCTGCGGGAGGTGGTGGCGGCGTGCGTGCACCTCATCGACCATCCGGACGCGTCGGTGGACGAGCTGATGGCGCACGTGAAGGGTCCTGACTTTCCCACGGGCGCGACGATCCACGGACGGGACGGGATCCGGGAGGCCTACGCCACGGGCCGGGGCCGGCTGGTGGTGCGGGCGGAGGCGGAGATCGAGGAGGAAGACGACGGCGACGCCCGCATCATCGTGTCGGAGATCCCGTTCATGGTGAACAAGTCCCGCATGATCGAGCAGATCGCGGGCCTGGTCCGGGAGAAGAAGGTCACGGGGATCCGGGACCTGCGGGACGAGTCGGACCGGGACGGGCTGCGGGTGGTCGTCGAGCTCAAGCGGGACGCCATTCCGCACATCGTGCTGAACCAGCTTTACAAGCACACCCAGATGCAGACCACCTTCGGCGTCATCATGCTGGCGCTGGTGGATGGCCAGCCGAAGGTGATGGACCTGCGGGAAATGCTGCGGCACTTCGTGGAGCATCGCCACGAGGTGGTGATCCGGCGGTCCCGCTACGACCTGGATCAGGCCCAGGCCCGGGAGCACATCCTGGAAGGGCTGAAGGTCGCGGTGGACGACATCGACGCGGTGGTGGAGCTCATCAAGGCGTCGCCGGACACGGACACGGCGAGCATGCGGCTCCAGGAGAGGTACGAGCTCTCGGAGCGTCAGGCGAAGGCGATCCTGGACATGCGCCTCGCGCGGCTCACGGGGCTGGAGATCGAGAAGCTCCAGCAGGAGCTGGAGGAGGTCCGGGCCACGATCACGGAGCTGGAGGAGATCCTCGCCGATGAGGGCCGCCGCTACCAGATCATCAAGGACGAGCTCCAGGCCGTGGCGGAGAGGCACGGTGACGAGCGTCGGACGAAGATCGTGGGCGAGACCAGCGACCTGTCCATCGAGGACCTGCTGCCGGACGAGCGCATGGTCGTGACCATCTCCCACGCCGGCTACGCCAAGCGGCTGCCGCTGGACACGTACCGCACGCAGCGGCGGGGTGGCCGGGGACTCAAGGGCGCGTCCACCAAGGAGGAGGACTGGGTCGAGCATCTGTTCGTGGCCAACACCCACGACTACCTCATGGTGTTCACCCGACGGGGCCGCTGCTACTGGCTGAAAGTGCACCAGATCCCGACGGCGAGCCGGAGCGCGCGCGGCCGGCCCCTGGTCAACCTGCTCCAGCTGGACCAGGACGAGCAGGTCGCGGCGGTGGTGCCGGTCCGGGAGTTCGCCGACGACCGCTGGCTCATCTTCGCCACCCGCAACGGCACGGTGAAGAAGACCGTGTTGAGCGCCTATCGGCACATCCGGGTGACGGGCGTCAACGCCATCAACATCGATGAGGACGACGAGCTCATCGACGTGCGCATGACCGGCGGCGACGACGAGGTCATCCTGGCGACGAGCCGGGGCATGGCGATCCGCTTCCACGAATCGGACGTCCGGAAGATGGGCCGGGCCACCACGGGCGTGCGCGGGATCCGGACGGCGAAGGACGACGTCGTGGTGGGCATGGTCGTCGTTCAGGAAGGCACGAACGGCACCGGCACGCTGCTGGTGGTGAGCGAGGCCGGGATGGGCAAGCGCACCGCCATCGACGACTACCGCCTCCAGGGCCGGGGCGGGAAGGGTGTCATCAACCTCAAGACCTCGGAGAAGACGGGGAAGGTGGTGGGCATCAAGAGCGTCGAGGACGGCGACGAGATCGTGCTCATCACCCGGAACGGGGTCGTGAACCGCCAGGCGGTGAGCGGGATCCGCACCATCGGCCGGAACACCCAGGGCGTGCGCCTCATGAGCCTGGACCCGGGCGACCGGGTCGTGGACGTGACCCGGCTCGTCACCGAGGCGGAGGAGGAGGGCCTCACGGAGGGTGACACCGGCGAAGGCATCGCCGGGACCGACGTCCCGGTAGAGCCCGGCGTGGCCGAGGAGCTGACGGTGGACGCGGAGACGTCGACCGTGGAGACCGACGAGGAGACCGACACGTGAGCCTCGTCACGCCGGACGCCATCCGCGAGGCCGCCGAACGGATCCGGGGCGTGGCCGTGCGCACGCCGCTCCTTCCCGCCGAATGGCTCTCGGACGAGGTGGGCGTGCCCGTCCGGCTCAAGGCCGAATCGCTCCAGCACATGGGCGCCTTCAAGCAGCGCGGTGCCTACAACATGGTGGCGAGCCTGCCGGAGTCCGGGCGGGCCAACGGCATCATCACGTACTCTTCCGGCAACCATGCCCAGGCGACGGCGTACGCCGGCCGTGCGTTGGGGCTGCCCGTCGTCGTCGTCATGCCCACGGACGCGCCCGCCGTGAAGGTCGAGGGCACGAAGCGGCTCGGCGCCGAGGTCGTGTTCGAGGGCACCACCTCCATCGAGCGGCAGAAGCGGGCCGAGGCGATCCAGGCCGAGCGCAGTATGGCCATGATCCCACCCTTCGACCACCCCGACATCATCGCGGGCCAGGGCACCACCGGCCTCGAGATCCTGGAGGACTGGCCCGAGTGCGGCGCCATCCTGGCGCCCATCGGAGGTGGGGGCCTCATCAGTGGCGTGGCGGCGTGGGTCAAGCGTGCCAGGCCCGACTGCCTGGTCGTCGGGGTGGAACCCGAAGGCTCGGCCGCCATGCGCGCCTCCCTCGACGCCGGGCGGCCCGTCACGCTGGACGCGGTGGACACCATCGCCGACGGCCTCAAGCCGGTGCGCCCCGGCGACCTCACCTTCGAGCACGTGTCCGCCCTGGTAGACGATGTCGTCACCGTCGCCGACGACGCCATCGCCCAAGCCGCCGACCTGCTCCTCGCCCGGAGCCGACTCGTCGTGGAATACTCCGGCGCCGCCACCGTCGCCGCCCTGCGCAGCGGCGCCTTCGACCCCGCAGACAGACCCACCGCCGCCATCCTGTCGGGCGGGAACCGGGAGATGAAGCGAGTCGGGTGAAGCGAGTTGGAGCACTGCGAGTTGGAGCACTACGAGTTGGAGCAC
>CAYQCY010000208.1:0-3101 GCA_964416095.1 uncultured Gemmatimonadaceae bacterium | reverse complement strand
CCCGATTTTGCCCGGCTGCATCAGCGGGGACGCGCAAAAATGGGGAAGGTCCACAACGGCGCCATCGCTTGACCTCGTTGCGGTACATGAATATAGTAAAAAGCTTTGCTACGACTCGTGCATCGAATCCGGGAAGAGATATGGGCAAGCCCACCTACAACCCGCGCAATCGGAAGCGCAAGAACAAGCACGGCTTCCTTGCGCGGAAGAAGACGCGCGGGGGGCGGAAGACGCTCCAGCGTCGCCGGCGCAAGGGACGCAAGCAACTGACGGTGTCGACGGGGAAGAAGTAGCCCGTGTGACTTCGGCCACCGGGGGCAGCGAGGGGCTTCCGCGCCCGCGACGCATCACGCGTGCACAGGCGATCCGTGAGCTGCTGCGACGGGGGAAGAGGAGCAGGACGGCCCACCTGGACGTCTTCGACTCCCCTTCCTCCGTTTCCTTTTCCCGACTCGGGCTCGTAGTGCCGCGCCACGGCCGTGCGGTCGTGGAACGGAACCGGCTCAAGCGGCGACTCCGTGAGCTGGGCCGACGGGAGTTGCTCCCGGCCCTGGACCGGACCGGACCGGCCCTGGACGTACTGGTCCGGGCCCGCCGCGAAGGCTACGATGCCGACTTCGCAACGCTGCAGAAGGAGCTGCGGACGTGGCTGGAACAACGTCGGTCCTCGGCCGGGTGATCCTGGCCGGGCTCCGGTTCTACCGGAAGGCGGTCTCGCCGTTCACGCCGCCGGCGTGCCGCTACGCCCCCACCTGCTCGGCGTACGCCGAGGAGGCGGTGGCGAGGCACGGTGCCACCCGGGGCGGCTGGCTCGCGCTGCGCCGCGTGCTCCGCTGCCACCCGTGGGGCCGCAGCGGCTACGACCCGGTACCCTGACGGCGTAAGGAGCCGCACGGGCGCGAGGGCGCCCGAACAGATATCGAACCGCCGGATCGAGACGGTCCATGGAGACCTGGCGATTTCTGCTGGCGGTCATCCTGGCGATGGCCGTCGTACTGCTGACCAACGTGCTCTTCCCTCCGGCGCCGAGGCCGGAGGAGGGGGCCGGTGTGGATACCGTGACGGTGGAACGGCCGGCGGAGGCGCCGGCCGAGACGGCGCGGGAGGCGGCCGCGCCCGAGGAGCGTGACACCTTCACGCTGCCGCGGCGGGCGGAGCCGTTCGTGGCGGCGGATACGGAGTCCGTGGCAGCCCCGGCGGACACGGTGCCGGTGGTGTCGGAGCTGTCACGCCTGGGCGTGTCGACGCGCGGCGCGTCCATCGTGTCGGTGGAGCTGCTCCGGTTCGAGTCGTTCACGCGGGACGGACCCGTCCAGCTGGTGGATACGGCGGGGCCGCCGCTGGTCCGTTACCGTCTGGACTTCGACGGGCGCGAGCTGGACCTGAGCAGCCTGAGCTTCACGCCGTCGGAGCGGGCGGTGACCGTGGGAGCGGGGGGCGGCGACCTGCTGATGCGCTACCGGGCGGAGGACAGCCCGCTGGGCATCGAGCTGCGCTACATCTTCCACCCGGAGCGGTACGTCGTGGAGGTCGAGGGTCGTCTGGCGGGGATTGGAGGTGCGTCGCCGACGCTCCTGCTGGACTTCGGGCCGCAGCTGGCGGTGAACGAGGCGGATTCGGCGGAGGACCTGCGGGCACTCGGCTACGTGGTGAACAAGCGGCAGGAGGGGATCGAGAACGTCGCGCTGTCGGACGTGGAGGCGGAGCGGATCGAGGAGGGTCCCCTGAGCTGGGTGGCGCTGAAGAACAAGTACTTCCTGCTGGCGGCGCTTGCGGGCCGGGAGACGGAGCGAGACTTCGGCGGGCTCATCGCGCGGCCCGCACCGGGGGAGAACGCGGCAGAGCTGACGGCGACGCTGCCGGTGCGCGAGGGCGCCTTCGAGTTCCGCCTGTACCTGGGTCCCCAGGACTACGGCCGGCTCGCCGTCGTCGGCCGGGACCTGGAGAACGCGAACCCGTACGGCTGGCGCATCTTCCGGCCCATCATCCGGCCCCTGGCGGGGATCGTCACCTGGGCCCTGACCGGGCTCCACAACGCGCTGGGACTTGCGTACGGCTGGGTCCTGATCCTGTTCGGCGTGCTGATCCAGGTCATCCTGTGGCCGTTGAACGTGCGGGCCATGCGGTCCCAGATGAAGACGATGGAGCTTCAGCCCCGCATCAAGGAGATGCAGGAGAAGTACAAGAACGACCAGGAGAAGCTCCAGAAGGAGATGATGCGTCTCTACAAGGAGGAAGGGTTCAACCCGCTGGGCGGGTGCCTCCCGATGCTCATCCCCTGGCCGGTGCTCATCACGCTGTTCTTCGTCTTCCAGAACACCATCGAGTTCCGGGGCGTGGAGTTCCTCTGGCTCCCGGACCTCTCGCTGCCGGACCCGTACTACATCCTGCCGGTGGCCCTGGGCGCGTCCATCTTCATCATGCAGTGGCTGAGCATGAGGACGGCACCGCAGCAGAATCCGCAGATGAAGATGATGATGTACTTCATGCCCATCATGATGGTCGTCATCTTCCTCAACCTGGCCTCGGGGCTCAACCTCTACTACGCGGCCTCGAACATGGCGTCGGTGCCGCGGCAGGTGCTGCTGGTGAAGGAGCGCCGGGCGGTGCGGGAGAAGCTGGACCGGAAGAAGAAGGAAGAGGAGGGCTGACGCGGGCCGAGCTCGCGGAGAGCCTCGGAGACTCGGTTTCCCGCCGCGGCGGGAGCCAGCCCTCCGCTCACCGTATGATCTCGAAGGAGCTCGGCAGGTCGTCGGTGGGCAGGTCGGCGTCCCGGATCTGCTGGACACGCGCGGACCCCGGGCCCTTCTCCAGTGCACGCACGAAGCGGTTCACGGCATCCTCGGGCCCCGCCATGCGCACCTCCACGGAGCCGTCCCCGGCATTGCGCACCGTCCCGCGGACGCCCAGCTCCCGGGCCGTGTGCCGGGCCCACCAGCGGAAGCCGACGCCCTGAACCCGTCCGGTGATGCGGACGGCCCGGCGCCGCTCCCCGCCGGGGGCGTCGTCCGATTCCGGCGCCGCGCCACCCCGTTCCCAGAGCATCAGGCTCCTCGCTGTTCCACATGGGTGTATTGTCCTTGCCCGCACACGACAGGACG
>CAYQCY010000207.1:0-3110 GCA_964416095.1 uncultured Gemmatimonadaceae bacterium | reverse complement strand
GATGGGACGTCGGATGGTCGAAGCCCGGAAGGCGCCGGACCGACCGGGGTGGTTGGCACCGTCAACGTCGTGCACGCCCCATCCGTCGCCCGTCTCGTTCGGCATGAACGACGACGGCCAGAACGCCGCCATCCCGTCCGGCGAGAAGGCGGCGGGGCCCGGTTCGCGGCACCCTCGCCTGGATGCCCGCCACGGCGGTCCCGGCTCCGGCCTCCCTCGCCGTGCTCCGCCCGGCGCGCCACGTACACGCCGGTCCGGCGCCTCAGCCTCCGACGTGATGCTCCGGCCGCACCAGGTTCCCGAAGCCGCTCACGGTCAGGACGTGGTACTCCCAGTCGCCCCAGACCGCCCAGTCCGGGTTGCCCGTGTAGCGCGGGTCCGTCTCGTGGACGATGAGGTAGTTGTAATGGTTGTTGTCGTCCCAGCCGCTGCAGTCGATGTGGTTCTGGATCCAGCCGGCGTCCATGTACGGGTCGTTCCCGAAGTCGGCCCGGTAGTTCACGACCCTCTCCGGTTCTATGGCAGGACTGTCACTATGCGGCATCATAGTCGCGAATTCAAGGAGATAGACGACGTCTCACGGCGCGGCCACGGCCCACGTGGTCGGGTAAGTGGTCGGGTAAGGTCTTGCTGGCGCCGGCTCTGCTCGTTAAATTACGAGTCGTAAATTAACGAGTCGCAGAAAAGCGAGACGAGATGGCGGCACCGTTCCGGATCGGGGACCATGTGACGGGTCCGTTCTTCACGGACCGGGCCGACGAGGTGGCGCGGATCCTGACGGCGATGCGCGAGTCGACGCGGCTGCTGGTGTACGGGCCGCGCCGGGTGGGGAAGAGCTCGGCCATGGCGGTGGCGGCGGAGCGGGCCCGGGCGGACGGCGTCGTCGTCGTGCGTGCCGACCTGTCCACGGCGAGCGGGCTGGTGGATGTGGCGAACCGGCTGCTGCACTCCCTGTCGGGCCAGCGGCACCGGGACCGCCTGCTGGAGTTCGCGTCGGGGCTCTCGCCGCATGTGACGCTGAGCTTCGACGAGGCGTCGGGCGCGCCGCGGCTGGCCTTCGGCCTGGCGCGTCGCCGTGCGGGCCCGGAGGAGCAGCGCCGCTCGCTGGAGGAGGTCATCGAGGGGCTGGCGGCGGACGCGGTGGGGGCGGAGCGCATCGCCGTCGTGCTGGACGAGTTCCAGGCCATCCGGCGCTTCGGCGGCGAGGTGGCGGAGTGGCAGCTCCGGGACCTGATCCAGCGGCACGGGGAGCTGAGCGTGGTGTGCGCCGGGTCCGAGCTGTCGCTGATCCACGACATGCTGGGGAAGGACCGGGCCTTCTTCCGGGCCTTCGAGCTGCTGCACATGGGCCCCATGGATGCGGGCCACCTGGGCCGCTGGATCGACGACCGGCTCACGGGCGCCGGCGTCCGGGCCGACGGCATCGGCGCCGCCATCATCGAGCGGGCGGGGCCCCGTACCCAGGACGTGCTCCAGGTCGCCCGCCACGTCCACGCCCGGGCGCTGCCCCGCGGCGAGGCGGTCGTGGACGACGTGGAGGAGGCGGTGCTCGACGTCGTCCGGGAGGAGGACCCGGTGATCCGGGCCACCTGGCTCGACCTGACGGCGCATCAGCAGAACGTGCTCCGGGCCGTGGCCGCCGGCGCCGAAGAGCTCTTCGCCACCGCGACCCGGGACCGCTACGGGCTGCCGACCTCGTCCACCGTCGCCGGGGCCGTGGACGCCCTCGAGCGCCGCGCCATCCTCTTCCGGGACGAGGGCCGGGTCACCTTCGACAGCCCGTTCTTCGGGCGTTGGGTCGAGCGGGAGGCGCTGGGGGACGTGCCGCCGGCGTGAGCCCGAGCGGTCGGCCGGGCCGGGACCGTCCCGGGACGCGGTCTGGAGCGGTCGGCCGGCCCGGGACCGCCTGTGCGGCCGGCGGGCTGCTTCACGGCGGGGCCGGATACACGGCACAGTCGCCCGGACGCCCGCTACGGCGACCCGCATGGGCCACCGTCACCTCTCTTCCCGCTGCAAGCGCCCCGCTCCCGATCGAACGACGCCCCGACGCTGGCCGGCGCGCCGTCCCGGTACGGCAACCTTGCGCCGGAGTCCGGACCATGGCGACGGGTCATCGACGACGAGCTGGACGAGCTGCTGGAGGGGCTCGCCGCGGTGGCCATCGAGGGTCTGAAGGCCGTCGGAAAGACGGCCACGGCGCTTCAGCGCGTCCGAACCGTCCACCGGCTGGATGACCCGACGCAGGCGAGCCTGGCGCGGGCCGAGCCGGCGCGCCTGGTGGGCGGGCCGACGCCGACCACACCCCCGACGCATTCCGGGGCGGGGCGGATCGTGCGTCTCCGGCTGCGACCCCTGAGCCTGGCGGAACGGGACCTGGACACGCCCTCGGTGAGCTTCTCCGGGCTCCTCGCCGGCGGCGCCGCCATCGGGGGCGAGACGGATGTGGGGCTGGCGCGGTACGCCGAGGAGATCGCCGCGTCGGGATTCCCGGCGATCCGGCCGTTGCCGGCGCGTGCCCGGCGGGCGCAGCTCGAGAGCTACATCGCCCGGGTCGTGGACCGGGACTTCGATGCGCTGGGCCACCCGGTCCGGAAACCGGACATGCTTCGCCGGTGGATGGCCGCCTACGCCGCGGCGACGGCGACCACGGCCACGCTGGAGACGATCCGGGATGCGGCGACGGTCGGGGCGGGCTCCAGCCCGACGCGCGTCACCGTCAACGCGTATCGCGATGTGCTCGAGCGGCTGTGGATCCTCGATCCCGTCCCCGGCTGGGTGCCGAGCCGGAACTACTTCTCCCGGCTGGCCCGCCCCGACAAGCACCACCTGGCCGATCCGGTCCTGGCCGCGGTGCTGCTCGGCGTCTCGGCGGGGTCCCTCCTGGAAGGCGACGACGCCGGCGTGCCGATGCCCCGGGATGGCACGCTGCTGGGCCACCTCTTCGAGTCACTGGTGACCGAGAGCGTCCGGGTGTACGCCCAGGCCGCGGAGGCGACCGTGAGACACCTGAGGACGAAGGGTGGCCGCCACGAGGTGGACCTCGTCGTTGAACGCGCCGACCATCGCGTCGTGGCCATGGAGGTGAAGCTGGGGAGGGACGCTTCCGACGG
>CAYQCY010000206.1:1197-3208 GCA_964416095.1 uncultured Gemmatimonadaceae bacterium | reverse complement strand
GCGGTTCGTCGGGACTGCAACAGGGAGGACGGCGAGGACGGGGAGGACGACGGGGTTTGGGTTCGTGGGGGGATCCGGGTTCGCGGGGGGCGCGTGAGCGCCGGGGCGTGAGCGGGCGGCATGCCGGACGGCCGGGCGCGGGCACGGGCAGGGGCACGCATCCGGGCCCGGGTTTCCGCGACGCGGTGCTACGGCGCCGGACGTCCTCCCCTCAACCTTCCAGGATCCAGGCCGCGATCTCCGCGGCCAGCTCCTCCCGCACGCCGCGGAAGCCGTGGTCGGCGTGGTGGACCCGGACGGTGACGGCGGTGGCGCCGGCGGCTTCCAGCGCCCGGTAGAAGGGGAGGATGTGCTCCTCGATGGACGTGTTCCGGTCCGCCCACGCGCCGATCATCAGGATGGCGCGGTCGGCGAGGCGCGGCGCGTTCTCCCGCAGCCCGTACAGCGCCTGGTGCTCCGCCAGCTCCCGGAGCGTCCCGTCCAGGTCGAACCGGACCGGGCCCTCCGGCGCCCGGGTGCGCTCCAGCACGCCGCGGAGCATGGCCCGGAAGTCGTCGTCCGCGAGGTAGCGGCGGATGAGGACGGCGTGGTCCGTCCCGGCGATGGAGACCAGGCGCCGGATCGCCTCGTCCCGGGCCGCGTACGCCAATGCCATGCCGCCGCCCCAACTGTAGCCGCCCAGCGCCAGCGCCGTCGTGTCGATCCCGAGCCGTGCCGCCCTCTCCGGCTGGCGCAGCCAGTCCAGCGCCGCGCGGACGTCCGTCATGACGCCGGCGTACGTCGTCGCGCCCTCGCTGCCGTGCATGCCCCGCGGCAGGACCATGAGCACCCGCACCCCGCGCTCCGATAGCCGGGCGCCGAGGCCCAGCACGTCGTCCGGGTTCCCCGGCCACCCGGGGAGCAGGACGAGCGTCGGGCCGCCGCCCCGGTCCACGTCGAACAGCCGGGCCTGCATGACCTGGCCCTCGCTCTCGATCTCGACCGGCGCCTGGGCGGGGGCGGCCCCGGCGAGGATGGCGAGAAGGGCGAGGGTCAGGCCATGGCGTGGCACGGCGCTAGCCCTCCGGCGTCGGGGGCGACGTCGCCTGCGCCGGCTCCACCGGGTGCCACTCCAGGCCTCGCCAGATCCAGTAGTCCAGGGCGATGCCCAGGACCGCGATCACGGCCACGACGACAGCCCAGACGGCCATGTCGGTGATGAGCCAGGTGGCGAGGAAGATGCCCAGAAGGAGCACGCCGCCCAGGGCCATCGTGGTGCCCCACCGCTCCAGTCGGACCCTGGCACCGCACGATGCGCACTCCGTCGTGGGTCGCACGTGGAATAAGAAGTGGCGATACCGCATCACCTGACCGCCGCAGCCGGCACAGCGTCCGCCCATGTCGTCCTCCGGGTTCGAGGGAGCCATCGGAGGTGCAATTCGGGGGGTAGGCGGCCGTGGGTCAAGGGTGCTGCGGTTCCGGGCGGGCCGGCCCCGCGAACAGGTGCGCCGTGGGGCCCAGCATCACGGCGATCATCTTGCGCTCGTCCCTGCCGTAGAGGGCGCCGTTGCGGGGTCCCAGCAGCACGGCCGCCCGGACCGGGTCCCGGCCGATGCCCGCGGCCAGGAACGGGCCGGCGTCCGTCCGCACCGGGACCGCGGGGTCGGACTCCAGCGCGTCGAGCACGCGGTCCAGGACGGGCTCGGGTAGCCCTTCCCAGTCCGGCGAGGACCAGGCCACGGCGGCGCGGGACGACGACGGCGTCACGACGGCGACCGGCGTCGCCCCCACCTCCCCGGCCAGCGCCCGGCCCAGGACCGCGGCGGGGTCGTCGCTGCTCGAGCCCAGGCGTTGTGACGCCCGGGCCAGGGCGTCGGGCAGCGCCTCGCCGGACGAGCCGAACCGCCTCCTGAGCCAGCCCGAGAGCGGGCCCTGGATTCCGGCGACGGTGAGCCCGGCGATGACGGGGCCCGCCGCCGCCAGACCGCCGGGGACCATGGCCTCCACCGCCTCGTCGGCCACGGCCCACACC
>CAYQCY010000206.1:0-1097 GCA_964416095.1 uncultured Gemmatimonadaceae bacterium | reverse complement strand
CGGCGACGGAGGACGCGCAGCACCCGCACCGTGACCTGCACCAGCCAGTAGGGGAGGTAGAGGACCAGCGTGGGGATCGTCGTCAGGCCCGTGATGGCCTGGAGCACCGTGAGGACCCGGCGGGCGTACGCCGCGTCCGACGGCGTCAGGATCGCCCACACGGTGCCCGCCACCGCCGCGCCCAGGCCGATGAGGACCAGGACCGTCACCGTGCGCGGCACCGTGGGCACCGTTTCCCGCTCGTCCGGCTCCGGGGCGGACTCCGGGAAGACCTGGAGGAAGCGGAGCAGGGCGTAGCCGAAGGCGAAGGGCAGCACGATCGCCAGCACGCCCCACCAGTCGGGCACCATGCCGAGGTCCGCTACGGGCGAGAGCACGCGCAGCGCCGTGTATCCGCCGATGAACACCCCGAATCCCAGCCCGCCAACAAGGCACAGGTGCACGAACCGCTCCGCCGACGGCTCCCGCGCCCGGGCGCCCAGCGCCAGCAGCCCCAGCCACCCCATGAGCAGGAGTGGCAGGAAGAACACGACGTTCTCCACCGCGTCGGCCGCGGACTGGCGCTCCAGCGGCACCTCCACCCGCCGGGGCCCGTCGTCCGACGCCACCACCACCTCCAGCGGCCCGGCCTCGAAGACGCTGCCGACCCGGCGTGCCACGACGGCCTTCACGTCGTCGTCATTGGAGATGGTCTGACCCGCCAGCGCCAGCACGACGTCGCCCTCCGCCAGCCGCGGCGTCTCCGTCTCCGTCACCACCGCGCGCCCGTCCCGGATCGCCAGGTCGAAGGCGTACCGGCTCGGCACCACGGCCATGACCAGCTCCGCCACGAAGGCCGCCGCCGTGCCCACCACGACGAGAACCAGCAGCACGGCGTACAGCCGCCGGCGCCACGGCGCCACGGGGTCGTCGCCGGACGGAGTCGTCCGCAGATCCAGCACGGAAGCGGAGCCGTCCATGCCGAAGAGTGGGGTCACGTCGTCGTTCCGTCGATGGAGCGTCGGTGCGTCGGACTGCCCCAATACACGACGGCGCGTATGGCGCGGTCAAGCGTTTTCCGTGGCGGTCCCGGAACGCCACACGGTGGTCCCGAGGCC
>CAYQCY010000205.1:0-3236 GCA_964416095.1 uncultured Gemmatimonadaceae bacterium | reverse complement strand
CATCCGATCGGCGTTCACCACGTTCCTGCAGCGCTCGGGTCCCCAGGATGTCGTCACGGTCTTCATCGCCGGCCACGGCTCTCCGGACCCGCAGCGCCCCGAGGACCTGTACCTTCTGGGTCACGACACGGAGCTGGCCGATCTGGCGGCGACGGGCGTCGCGGTCCGCACGATCCAGGAAGCCATCAGCAGCGCGACGGCGTACAACAAGGTCCTCATCACGGACGCTTCCGATGCCGGGGCCGGTCGTGGCGCGCCCGTGGCCGTGCAGGCCCCGGTCGACGAGGACACCGGGATGGCCGCCGGACCGGTGCCCGCTGTGGCCCCGAACGTGATCAACACCGCCTTCGCCGACTACATCAACGCGTCGTCCGGGGGCTTCGCGGTGTTCACGGCGTCGCAGGCCGATCAGCTCTCCCGCGAAGGAGAGGAGTACGGCGGCGGGCACGGCGTTTTTGCCCACTACCTGCTCCGGGGTCTGGAAGGTCGTGCAGACTATGACGGCGACCGGATCGTGAACCTCGGCGAGATGATGGAGTACACCCGGAACATGGTCCGCCGGTCGACCGGCAATACCCAGATTCCGACCATCTCGTTGACGAGCTTCGACCGGTTCTGGCCGATGGCGCTCGTGTTGGGGGAGGGACCCCCGGAGTAGCGCGTAGGACCCGGATCCTCGCCGGCGAAGCACCCTCACGAAACCGGAACAGGGAGGACGCGGAGGACGTGGAGGACGCCTCGCAGGAAGACCGGTCTCCGGAAAGGCAACCGAACAGGAATCCGGGGGTTGCGGCCGCCGCGATGCCGGCGGATTCGCACCCAACTCCGCACCGCCGTCATCCGAGTGAAGGTGTTCGCCACGGAGGAGGCGCCCCCATCGAGCTCGCCCCACGATGGCTTTTCAGGTTTGTTGTTCTCCGCGTCCTCGCCGTCCTCCCTGTCGATGCTGTTCTCGTTGTTGACCTCCGTCGCTCCCTGTTGCGAACCGCCGGGGCCGCGTTTACGGCGCACGCGCCTTTCCAGAGACACGAGCGTGTGCGACCTTGTCCGGACCACAATCGAGCCGATCCGGCAACAACAGCCATGTGAGAGGCGACCATGTCCGCTGCGCACCAGTTGATCCGCGTCACGCCCCTCTTCCTTCTGCTCGGTGTCGCGCTGCCGCGCGCCGAGGAACCCGAACCGGCGGTCTCCGACAACCCCCTTCTCGCCGAATGGGAGACGCCGTTCGGCGTGCCGCCCTTCGACGAGATCGAGAACGAGCACTACCTGCCGGCGTTCCGCACGGCCATGGCCGGGCACAAGGCGGAGATCGAGGCCATCGTGGCGGAGGAAGCGCCGCCGACCTTCGAGAACACCATCGAGGCGCTGGAGCGGTCCGGCGCACTCTACTCCCGGGTGGCCCGGGTCTTCGGCGCGGTGAACGGCGCCCACACGAACGACACGCTGCAGGAGGTGGCGCGGACGCTGGCCCCGGAGCGGGCCCGGCACGGGGACGACATCCTGCTCAACCGCGACCTCTATGCCCGGGTCGCGGCGGTCTGGGAGGCGCGGGACGAGCTGGACCTGACGCCGGAGCAGGCCATGCTGCTGGAGGAGACGCACAAGCAGTTCGTCCGCTCCGGCGCGGCGCTGGACGAGGAGGCCCAGGCCCGGCTGCGTGAGATCAACGGCGAGCTGGCCTCCCTCTCCCAGGCCTTCGGCGAGAACGTGCTGCGGGAGACGAACGCCTTCGAGCTGTACGTGACGGACACGGCGGACCTCGGCGGGCTGCCGGACAACCTGGTGGTGCTGGCGGCGGCGGAGGCGCGCCGGCGCGGGCACGACGACGGCTGGTCGTTCACCCTCCAGCGGCCCAGCATCAACCCGTTCCTCGAGTACTCGCCGGACCGGGAGCTGCGCCGGCGGATCTTCATGGGCTACGCCATGCGCGGCGACAACGACAACGAGCGGGACAACAAGGAGAACGCGGCCCGCATGGCGGCGCTCCGGGCGGAGCGGGCGAAGCTGCTCGGCTACGAGACCCACGCCGACTTCGTGCTCTCGGACAACATGGCCGAGACGCCCGAGCGGGTCTACGAGTTCCTGGACCAGGTCTGGGCGCCGGCGCTGGCCGTGGCGAAAGAGGAGCGGGCCGCGCTGCAGCGCATGATGCGCGAGGACGGCGTGGCCGGCGACCTCGAGGCCTGGGACTGGCGCTACTACACCGAGCGGGTGCGACGCGCCCGTTACCAGCTCGACCAGCAGGCGCTCCTCCCCTACTTCCGGGTGGAGGCGGTCCGCGACGGCGTCTTCGACGTGGCCCAACGGCTCTACGGCCTCACCTTCCACGAGCTGCACGATGTCCCCACCTGGCACCCGACACAGCAGGTCTTCGAGGTGAAGGAGGCCGACGGCAGCCACCTGGGCATCCTGTACATGGACTTCTTCACCCGGGAGAGCAAGCGGGGCGGCGCCTGGATGAACAGCCTCCGCTCCCAGTCGAAGATGGACGGCGAGGTCACGCCGGTGGTGACGACGAACTTCAACTTCCCCCCGCCGGCCGGCGACGGCCCGTCGTTCATCACGTACGACAACGCCCTGACGTTGGCCCACGAGTTCGGCCACGCCCTGCACGGACTCCTGTCGGAGGTCCGCTACGAGTCGCTTTCCGGCACCTCCGTGCCCCGGGACTTCGTGGAGTTCCCGTCCCAGGTCATGGAGAACTGGATGAGCGAGCCGCAGGTGCTGCGCATGTACGCCCGGCACCACCGGACCGGCGAGCCGCTGCCGGACGAGATCATCGAGAAGCTCGAGGCCTCGGCCACCTTCAACCAGGGCTTCGCCACGGTGGAGTACATGGCGGCGTCGTACCTGGACATGGCGTGGCACACCCTCGCCGAGCCCGCCGAGCACGACACCCGGGCCTTCGAGGACGCCGAGATGGAGCGGATCGGACTCATCGACGAGATCATCCCCCGCTACCGGAGCACCTACTTCAACCACATCTTCGCCGGCGGCTACTCGTCGGGGTACTACAGCTACCTGTGGGCCGAGGTGCTGGACGCAGACGCCTTCCAGGCCTTCAAGGAGACCGGCGACCTCTTCGACAAGGCCACCGCCCGGGCGCTCCGGGAGGAGGTGCTCTCACGCGGCGGGACCCGCCCCGGCATGGAGCTCTACCGTGCCTTCCGCGGCCGGGACCCGTCCATCGAGGCACTGCTGGAGAAGAGGGGGCTGACGACGGAGCCTTAGCC
>CAYQCY010000204.1:0-3285 GCA_964416095.1 uncultured Gemmatimonadaceae bacterium | reverse complement strand
GGCGTTCATACCTTAACCCCAGCCCACCGAGGATCCGCTCGCCCCGCGTCGGCGAGCCGTCCTGTCGTGTGCGGGCAAGGACAACGGTACCCACGTGGAACAGCGAGGAGCCGGCAAAGACAGGCTCCGCCCCACGGCAAGGAGCTCACAACCTCCCGGGCTCCCAGCGCCGTACGCCCGGGACCCCATCGAAATCCGCATCGAACGAGCAGAGGCCGTCCAGGCCGTGCTCCAGCACGAACGCGGCGTGCAGCGCATCCCGCGCCATGAGCCCCGCGTGCTCGTCCAGCAACGCACGGGCCCGGTCCACGACCTCCACCGTAACCGGCAGCACCACGGCGAAGATGCGCCGGGCGGCGTCGTACACCGTGCGCCCGTCCCGCCAGCGGCCGATGGCCCGGTATCGGTGCAGGATCTCCTGGAGCACCTCCGCATCCAGGACGGCCTCCAGCTCTCCCGCGGCCACCCGCTCAAGGAACGACACGCTCGCCTCCTTGTGCGCGTGCGGCGCGCCGGCCGCGTACATGATCACGTTCGAGTCCACCAGGATCACGGCACCAGCCCGGCCGGATCCGGCACCGACTCCTCCTTCATCCGCCGGACCGTGTCCACCGGCAAGGCGAGAGCCGCCAGCTCCCGCACGGCGGCCAGCCGGTCCTCGGGCTCCAGCAGACCGTACTGGCGCTCGCACGCCTCACGGACCAGCGCACCCATGCTCGTGCCTCGCTGCTCGGCCAGCGCCTGCAGCCCCCGGTGCTGCTCCGGCGTGAACAGGATCGTCGTCTTCTTGGAGATATCCATATGCGCCTCCATATACGGAATGTAGCGGGCGACACGCTGGGGTCAACATCCACCGCGGATCCGTGTTGCGCCCGTGATGGAGCGAGCCCCGGGCCGGCCGCCGCTGCGGCTCAGAGGCTCGGCTCGCCTGCGGCTCGCCTCACCATTCGCCGACACGCGGCGCCCGCCTCCGGGGCTCGCGTCGTGGGTCCACGGCCCCCGTGCCCGCAGCCCGTTACAAGGGGTGATCCTCCTTCTGGGTTGGAAGCACCCACACGGTCTCAGCCTGGAGCATCCGGTTGAACCGATCGTCCCGGGACGTGACCGCCTTCCACTCCGCCACCGTATACACCAAGACTTCGGCGGGCACGGGCAGCTCCGTCAGGTCCCAGCGGGCGGCTCGCGTTTCGAACGGCTCATCGGCCTCTTCCACGACGAGTACCACATCCAGGTCGCTGCCCACGCCCCAGTCGTCGGTGGCATACGACCCGAAATATCCGGCCCGCCTCAGCTCCGGCCGTGTCCGCGCCGCGTCGCTGGCCCAGCGGGCGAAGGCATCGTGCACGGCCTGGCGGTCAGGCCATCTGAGAACGGACGAACTCGAGGATCTCACGGGCATGGTCGAGGGCCTGCTCGCTCTGAAGGGGACCGTAATGCTCGAAGGGTGCACCTTCGGGATGGCCGTTCGGGTAGCGCGTGGGAACGTAGTAGTTGTCCAGGAACCGCGCCTCCTCCACCAGCGCCGGCGGGACATCGGTCCCTTCGGGGAGCTCCTGGAGCAGCTTGGCCACGACGTGGCCCCACACCTCCTGGCGGAACCGCAGGTGCAACGCCTTCACCGCCTTCTCGGCCGCCTGATGCGACGCGAAGCAGGCCCATTCGTGGCGACCGAGCCCTTGCGCTTCCTTCGCGAGCTCCAGGTCGCGCTCCGCCTGCCTGAACCAGTCACCCGAACGGTCCGCCATGAAAACCCCTCTGCGTGGTGGTTGGGTGAACAATATGCGCGGCACGCCGGAACGGCCAAGCGTCGCGCCTCAACCTGGCGGGACCCCGGCACCGTGTCCGCCGTCTCGCCGGGCGTGCCGAAGCGGATCTCGTCGATGCGGCGCTGGGCGCGCTCCACGAGCCGGCCGGTGAGCGACGGGTTGAGGTCGAGAACGCGCCGGTAGGCGACGAGGGCCTCGTCGTAGCGGCCGAGGGCGTAGAGCAGCTCGCCGGAGTCGAGCCACGCCTGGTCCTGGATGTTCTCCGGCAGGCCCAGCTCCAAGACGACGGCGAGGTGCTCCAGCGCCTGCTCGGCCCGGCCCTCGTCCATGGCGCGGCGGGCCAGGACGTACGAGCAGTTGCCGATGTGCCAGCGCGCCTGGCCGAGGAGCCCCCGCAACGACGACGGCGCACGACGGCGCCGGGGACCCTCCGCGACGGGGCCCCGCTCGGCCAGGGGGACGGTGGGCGCGGCGTACTCCTCGAAGGCGCGGAAGCAGGAGAGGGCGGCGCCGCACCGGTCCCGCTCCTCGTGGAGCAGCCCGACCTCGTAGAGGATGCGGGCCGCCGTGTCCGGCGGGGCGTGGCGGAGGGCGCGGTCGTAGTATTCCAGCGCCCGCTCCGCCTGGCCCAGCTCCGCGTAGTACTCGGCCACGGCGACGGCGAGGCCGGGCAGCGCGAGCGCCGTGTCGGCGTCGAGGGCGGCCTCCACCGCCGTCGCCATACCGAAGCCGTCGCCCCGGGCCCGGGCGCGGCGGGCCAGCCGCACGTAGTCCATGACGGCCTGGGGGCCGTACCCGGGGGCGCGGTCCAGGAGCCGGTCGTACAGCTCCCGGGCCTCGTCGAGCTGGCCGGCGACGGCGTAGGCGTGGGCGGCCCGGGCCAGCGACTGGGCGTCGCCGCCGGACTGGCTCACGGCGAGGCGGTACTCGGCCAGGGCGGCGTCGTAGTTGGAGTCGGCCCAGAAGCGGTCGCCGCGGGTGATGGCGGTCTCGCCGCCATCGCACGCCGGCATCGTGGCGGTCAGGAAGACGGAGGTCATGGCGCCCGTCAGGAGGCGAATCCCGGGCCGGGTACCGCTGCGGCTCAGAGGCTCGGCTCGCCTGCGGCTCGCCTCACCATTCGCCGACACGCGGCGGCCTCCGGGACTCGCCCTGTCCGTTCGATGTCGCACCGCCCCTCCGTCTCCGTAACGTCACCGGCGTGTTCTCGCTCCGCCGACAGCCCCATGCTACACGTTTCATGCAGGCCGCGGCAAGCTCGCGTCGCGTCGGGTGGGGAAGCACTCCCCGTGCACAGTCTGTCAGACAGGGCCAGGCAACGCCCACTGCGATTCATGCTTCCCCGGTGGTGCATGGGCCCTTAGCTTTCGCGTGAGACATCCAGCGAGACAGGGCAACACTCGAGACACGGGATGGAACGTCCAACCGGACTGCCGGAACGCACGACCGAGGGGCTAGCTGCCTGGGCCGGACAGTCGGGTTGCCGGTTGCTCGTCCTGTTCGGGTCGGCGGTGGACGG
>CAYQCY010000203.1:0-3286 GCA_964416095.1 uncultured Gemmatimonadaceae bacterium | reverse complement strand
GGCGAGGGGGATGAGGCGAGGGGGTGCTCACATGGTGCCGAAGCTCTTCATGAGCTTTCCGTTCCTGTACATGAACACGCCTTCGATCCATTCGCCGTCGGAGATGGGGCAGTTGTCGGAGCTGGCCACGGCGAACCGGATGGAGGGGTCCATCTCGAGGGTCATGGTGACCCAGAACTCCTGATTCGTGCCCTGGTCGTCGGGGCTGTCGTAGCCGTCGGCCTGCCCGTCGGCGAGGTGGCTCTGGAGGTTTCCGTGGTAATCGAGCGGCTCGAAGGTGTCGAGCTGGAAGAAGGGGTTGGAGGTGGCGTTGGGGTACATGCGGTTGTCGACGTAGAAGTCGTTGAACTGGATGTAGAGCTGGCGCGCCTCGGTGGCCACGGCGGTGATCTCCGCGGCCAGGCGGACGCGGCCGAACGCGGCCGCGGCGAGGGTCATGAGGATCGCCACGATGACGGTGACGATCATGAGCTCGATGAGGGTGAAGCCGCGCGGCGCGGCTCCCTTCACGGCGTCGTCCGTGTACGGGTCGGGCACGACGATTCCTGCTCCCGGGGCGTTCTCTGGCCACTCATATGTAGACGTGCGGACATGCGGGGTCAACGCCCTTCCTCGCAGCGGAGGAAGCTGCGTCGGACCGTCTAATCGGGCTTCTTCGCCCCGGCCAGGCTCACCGTGCCCGTGAGCGGCGCCTCCATCATGGTCACCCACAGGGACCCCTGCGTGACCTGGCCACCTTCGTCGATGGGGCCCACGTATTCCAGCGGCTCACCGCGCTGGAACGCCTGGTAAAGCGCGTCCTGGTCCGCGGCGTCGTAGTCGAAGAGGCCGGTGGCCGAGCGCGCCCGGTCCTCGCGGCGCGTGACGACCACCATCCCCTCGCCCTCGGCGTCACCGAGCTTCGCCGGTCCGAGACCTCGTCCAGCCATGAGTTCCACCTCCGGTACGCGCCTTCCGTGGTGACGTTGTCCGACCCTGCCCGTCCCGCGCGCCGCGCCGCGCTGCAGCGCCGGCGGTGTCGACAAGACCGTACGACACGGAGCCCCTGCACCGCCAATGGATTGCGACGCAGGGGCTCCCCGCAGAGCGGGAGACGGGACTCGAACCCGCGACCCTCAGCTTGGAAGACGAGAAACGCCTGTTGACCCGCGTTGACTATCGCGGAAGAATGCGGGTTTTCGCCGGTCACCGTCGGCCAGCGTTGGCCCATAACGGCCGTTTTTGTCCCCGAGATTGACACCGAGATTGACACTCAACCGGCGCGGTCCAGCTCGTCGGCCAGGGTGGCCAGCTTGGCGCTGTAGCGCCTGAGTCCCGTTGCCAGCTTCTCGACAGACTCGGGGCTTGGAGCCCGAGCGGCCCGGCCAGACCGGAGCCATGCCCACACGGTTGACTCATTCACGCCCGCCAGCCTGGCAATTAGCGCCCTTGGTAAACCTGTCTCTCGAATCACGGCCTGCACCGCCATCTTGCGCCGCCTTCCAGGGTTGTTGCTTCGCATCAGCGGGTCGCCTGTATCATAAAAGCGTTGCGCGGCGCTGGCAATGAATCCATGATACAGGACCAAGCGAAGGGCGGCCGTCCCTGCCAGGAGAATCGGCCGCCCGCGAAACGCCACGCCGTTCGGACGCGCATGGCCCGGAAGGTAGGCCGGGTCGTGGCGGGCGGCAACAACGATGGGGGGGACATGGACCCGGCGAGCTGCACGCACCCGGCCGCCGCCCTTCGCCTGGACGGCTTCTGGCCACCCGAGTTGAGCGACGGCATGGCGTCCGTAACGTGCGACCCCGAGCGCGGCGGCTGCGGGACAACCCTGAGCATCCCGGTCCGTGACCCGGGCCAGCAGGAGCCGCCGGATCGGCTCACGTGCTATGACGTACCCTTGAGCGACGGCCGTACATTGCGGGTCGGCATGGACCCGGACGGTGCGCTTATCTTCGCCGTGGGCGACGGTGTAGGTGACGGGTGGCGCGAACGGCCACGGGAGGGGGTCTCCCTACCACCGGGCGCGCTCGCGGGGCTCACTGGACGCGCTCAGGGCGTTGAGATTCGAACACTAGCGCAGTACCCTATCCATCCACCCTACAAGGGGGACAGCATGAGCGACGTAACCGAGCATGACGTAGAGCTGGCGGAGCGCCTTGCCGACGCGCTGGAGCGAGCGACGGAGGCGGCGGACCAGCTTCCGACCACCTCCGATGTAGAAGCCGTCACCGAGGCGGCAATCAACCTGGCGGATGAGCTGGAAAATGTTGGGGAGGCCGGCAAGAACATGCCCGATGTTCCGTATCTAGAGCGGTTGCGGGAAGCGGCCGAAGAGGCGGCGGACGCGCTGGAGGAAACGAATGGGTAGAACAACCGAGGAACTTATTCGCGAGATGGACGCGCTTCTGGACAAGGCCAGGGCCACCGCTGGCGGAGCAACGTCACCAGCGGACCGTGAGGAGCCTTTCTGGAAGGCCGCCATGCTGGCGACGGAGGACGGGGGGACGGTCAATGAACAACCGCCTGAGGTCAGAAAGCGCGTCGCCATGATTGCAATGGCGTGCGGCATGAAGGGAGAGAAGCGCGACGAGTAAACGGAGGCGCCATCACTCCCTACCACGGGGCGGGCGGCTCAGGACGGGTCGCCCGCCCTCAGCTTTTCACCGTTGAAAAGGTCCGGCTTACCGCCGTTGCCGCAGGGGGCGGGGCGGGCGGTCCAGGCCGTGGCGGTCCCGCATCGGAAAGCTTCCGAGGCCCACCCCGCACCCGTCGTCAAATGATCGTCGCTTCGGGCTCGTTGATCGCGATCCCGCCGGCCTGTTCGATTGCCGCGACAGCGCGGATCTCATTGCCGTCGATGAGGTGCAGGGCGGCGTCGAGCTGGTTGCGGCGGCGCACATCGTCCGGTCGCCGGGCCACGAACAGGCGCTCATGGACGTTGTCCAGCAGCTCGTCCGTGATGCCATAAACCTCGCGCGGCTCGGGCCAGTCGAGAACGGCGGCGATCAGATCGCGCTGGTCCTCGTCTACCGCCTGCCGCAGCCGCTGCGCCAGCCACAGGTCCGGCATGTCCTGGCCCTCGAGCGCATGCCGGACGCCATCGCGCACCTCGGGCCAGGTGGCCCGGTCCTCGGCGCTCGGGGCGGCCCCGTCGTACAGGAGCACCCAAGGCGGCGGCATCAGCCGGTCGTGCTCCACTTGCAGCGGCCGGCGCGTGGTTGCCGTCAGGGACTCGACACCCTTGCCGGCCTCGGTGGCCACGTCGCGAATCCGGTTCGCCGCGCCGCGGTCCGTCAGGTTC
>CAYQCY010000202.1:0-3380 GCA_964416095.1 uncultured Gemmatimonadaceae bacterium | reverse complement strand
CGCAGCCCGACCTTCAAGGCCTTCTGTCGGACGGCGGCGTGAAGCGCAACCGTTCGCGACGGCGGCTTCCGCGCGTCCGCCTCCTTCCGCTTTTCCGCGTTGTGCCGACCGCCAAGGTCGCCCTGCCACGGCGCCTGGGGGATCGACCGGATCCTCGCCGCGCTGCAAGCAGCACCAACGGCAGCCCGAATTACCCACGCATCAGCGAGGAGCCTTCTTTACCGCTGTGCAGTGCACCCGTATATTTCCAAGTCTGTTCGCGACTCACCCAGCTTTCTGAGGGCGCATGTCCCGCGTCATTGCCATCGCAAATCAGAAGGGCGGGGTCGGGAAGACCACCACCGCCATCAACCTGGGCGCGTGCCTCGCCGTGGCCGAGCGGCGCACACTCGTCATCGACATCGATCCCCAGGGCAACGCGACGAGCGGCTTCGGGCTGGAGCGTGGCCAGGTGGAGCAGTCGGTCTACGAGGTGCTCGTGGACGACGCGCGCGTGAGTGATGTGACGCACGCCGAGGTCCATTTCCCGTACCTGGACGTGGTGCCATCGAACCGGGACCTGGTGGGCGCCGAGGTCGAGCTGGTGAGCCGGCCGCAACGGGAGCTCGTGCTGCGGCACGCCCTGGACGGCGTGCGCGACGCGTACGAGTTCGTGCTGGTGGACTGCCCGCCCTCCCTCGGGCTGCTCACGCTGAACACGCTGGCCGCGGCGGACGCGGTGCTGATCCCGATCCAGTGCGAGTTCTATGCGTTGGAGGGGCTGTCGCAGCTCCTGAACACGATCCGTCTGGTCCAGCGCAACCTCAACCCGCGCTTACAGATCGAGGGTGTGCTGCTGACCATGTACGATCAGCGGCTGAACCTGTCGCGGCAGGTGGCGGACGAAGCGCGGGAGTACTTCGGCGACCGGGTGTACGAGACGGTGATCCCGCGGAACGTGCGGCTGGCGGAGGCGCCGAGCTTCGGGAAGCCCATCGTGCTGTACGACATCCTGTCGGCGGGCGCGCAGAGCTACCTGGCGCTGGCGCAGGAGGTGATGAATCGGGCGGAGGGGGCGACGGGGGACCCGCAGGAGTCCGGGGACGCGTCGTAGATGGCGAAACGGGATCGCCTGGGGAAGGGCCTGGGAGCGCTGCTCGGCGAGTATCTCGGCGAGGAGGCGCCGGAGGGTGCGCCGCAGGGCGTGCCGGTGGGGGCGATCCGGCCCAATCCGTTCCAGCCGAGACAGGAGATCGACGAGGCGGAGCTGGCGGAGCTGGCGGCGTCCATCAAGGAGAATGGACTGCTGCAGCCGGTCGTGGTGCGGCCGACGGGGAACCGGGAGGGTTCGGACACGTGGGAGCTGGTGGCCGGGGAGCGTCGCTGGCGGGCGGTGCGGATGCTGGGTTGGAACGAGATCCCGGCCATGGTGCGGTCGGTGGACGACCGGACGCTGCTGGTGCTGGCGCTGGTGGAGAACCTGCAGCGGGAGAGTCTGTCGGACCTGGAGGAGGCGCAGGGCTTCAAGCTGCTGGCGGAGGATTTCGGGCTGACACAGCAGGAGATCGCGGAGGCGGTGGGCCGGGACCGGTCCACGGTGTCGAACACGTTGCGGTTGCTGCAGTTGCCGGCGACGGTGCGGCGGTACCTGGAGGAGGGGAGGCTGACGGCGGGTCATGCCCGGGCGCTGCTGAGCGTGTCGGACACCCGGCGTCTGGCGGAGCTGGCCCGTCGGGCGGTGAAGGAGGACTGGTCGGTCCGGGAGACGGAGGAGCGGGCGCGCCGGGCGAAGCCGGTGAAGAAGCGGCGCAAGGCGGCCCGTAGCGGGCTGACGCCCGCCGAGCGGGAGCTGGAGTCGGAGCTGCAGCGGGCCCTGGGGACGCAGGTGAAGATCCACAAGGCCCGGGCGAACCGGGGCCGGATCGAGGTGCCCTTCTACGGGGCCGAGGATTTCGAGCGGATCTTCGAGCTGCTGGTGGGCAAGACGACCATCGAGGCATCCTGAGGGCGAAGGGACCATGGAAGAGAGGCGCCTTTCGTTCATCATCGTCCCGCACGGCGACCTGGAGACGCGGAAGTTCGACGTCTCCTGGCAGCGGCTGAAGCTGCTTCTCGCCTTCGGCGGGGTGGGCCTCGTGCTGTTCATCGTCATGGTCTCCTCCTGGTGGTACGTAGCGGCCCAGGCGGCGCGCGTGCCGGGCCTCGAGGCGGAGATCGAGCGGCTGGAGGCCGAGCGGGCCCAGGTGGTGGAGCTGGCCCAGGCGCTGGCCGAGGCGGAAGCCCAGTACAACCGGGTGCGCCAGGCGTTGGGCGTGGACGCGGAGCCCGGCAACGAGGCGGTGTTCCTGCCGCCCCTCTCCGCCGAGGGAGCCGGCGATCCCGCCGACGCCGACAACGCCCGGCCCACGGCCTGGCCCCTGACCCGGGCCGGGCTCATCACCCGGCAGCTCATCGACGACGACGCCGGCGGGCACCCCGGTCTGGACATCGCCGTGCCGACGGACAGCTACATCCGCGCGGCCGGCGCCGGCACGGTGACGGAGGCCGGGACCGACGACGTCTACGGCGAGTACGTCGTGGTGGACCACGGCAACGGGTTGCAGTCGCTGTACGGCCACGCGTCCCGCCTCTTCGTGGAGCCCGGTGACCGGGTCCAGCGTCACCAGGTCATCGCGCTGAGCGGGTCCACCGGTCGCTCCACCGGGCCGCACCTGCACTTCGAGATCCGAGCCAACGGCGAGGCCGTGGACCCCCTCGCCTTCGTTCGACGACCCTGACCAATGGCGTTGCTCTCACGCAGCACGACGAAGGACGAGACCATGGCGAAGGATACAGAGGGACCGGACACCGCACGCGAGGGCGTCATCTCCATCATCGGACCCGGCATGCGCGTCGTCGGCGACTGCGACACCGAAGGCACGCTCCGCATCGAGGGCAGCGTGGAGGGCACCGTGCGGGCCGGCAAAGCCGTCGTCGTGGGCAAGGACGGCGTCGTGGACGGCGACATCGATACACAGGACGCCGTCATCGGCGGCCACATCACCGGCTCCATCGTCGCCGAGAGCCGTCTCGAGCTCCAGGCCACCTGCGTCATCGAAGGCGAGATCCGCGCCCGCCGCATCAAGCTGGAGGAAGGGGGCGTGGTGAACGGTACCGTCACCACCGGAGAGGCCGCCGCATCCCGGACCGAGCGGACCCAGGCCACCGACCTGCGTGCTCCGGGGGCCGGAGACGAGGAGGAGGTCCCACGCCACGGCGCCCTCGGGCACCCCTGACCCGCCTGACCGTACAGCACTCACCACGGGTCCCGCCACACGCGCGGGACCCGTTTCCGACCCACTGTATTTGGCTCCTCGCTGTTCCACGTGGGTACGTTGTCCTTACCCGCACACGGCAGGACG
>CAYQCY010000201.1:1980-3383 GCA_964416095.1 uncultured Gemmatimonadaceae bacterium | reverse complement strand
GCGTCGGTGATCGCGACCCTGGGCGTCGCTATGGTCATGCTCGTGCTGGATGGCCGGGGCGAGCGGCGGATCTTCGGGCGCCGAGACGCGGGGGACGACGAGGGCGCCGGCGGGTCCTCGGGGTGAGGGCGGGCTTCGCGGGGTACGCGGAGGCACCGGGACCTGGCGGGAGGAGGCGCGGGAATTACCGCGCCTCGTCCACCTCCCGCCAGACCAGCACCGCCGTCAGCAGCGCGACCACCGCGCCCGCGGCGAACGGCACGACGTAGCCGGCCGAGACCAGGAACCCCGCCGTGAGCTGGCCGGCGGAGAGCCCCAGGCCGAACGCCATGGTCAGGACGGCCAGGGTCACGCCCGTCTGGCCTTCGCCGGCCAGGTCACCCGCCAGCGCGAGCGCCGGCGCGAAGATCATGGCGCCGGCGAAGCCCTGGGCGAGGCGTGCGAAGAGGAGTTGCCAGGAGGTGACTGCGAGCCCCTGGGCGAGGGTCGTGGGCGCGAGGAGCAGCAGCCCGGCGATGACGAAGGGGCGCCGGCCCCAGTAGTCGCTGGCCTTGCCCACGAGCGGCTGGGTCGCGGACAGGGAGAGGATGAACGCCGCGAACTGGACGCCGAACCAGCGCGCGTCCTGGTCGAGGCGGGCGTTGACCGACGGCTCGATGGAGGCGAGGAGCGCCACGCAGCCGGCCATGACGAAGGTGGATGTGCCCAGCCCGAAGACGGGGTCGAGCACGCCGCCGGTCCGGGACCGGATGGAGAGGTCCACCCTGCCGGTCGTGGGCCGGACATGGTCCGGGTCGCGGACGAAGGCCAGGACCAGGAGCGCGCTCAGCAGGGCGGCGGCGGCCGCCATGAAGAAGGCGGCGTCGTAGCCGTCGAGGCGGATCCCCGCCAGCGTGTACGGCCCGGACGAGACCACGAACCCCGCCACCAGGGGGCCGGACCCGAACCCGAGCATGCGGAGCGAGTTGAAGGTGCCCATGTTCCCGCCCCGCGTGCCCCGGGTGCTCAGGTCGCTCACCAGCGCCACGCTCGCCGTGATGGTGAGCGCCGCCGCCATGCCCTGGCCGAGCCGGAGCGCGAAGAGGGCCATCATGCTGCCGGCGAAGGGGAGCAGCAGGTTCAGGCCCGCCATGAGGATGAGGCCGCCCACGACGAAGGCCCGGCGCCGGCCGGACCGGTCCGAGAGCCGGCCGGTGAACGGCTGGGACGACGCGCTGGCGATGCCGAAGGCGGCCAGGATGATCCCGGTCGCCGCGGCGTCCGTCAGCCCGAAGGGCGCGCCGCCGGTCCGGTCGCTGGCGATGTAGAGCGGCAGTACGATGACCAGGAACGAGTTGGCCACTGCGTCCGCCATCCGGGCCAGCCCCAGGACGACGACCTCGCGGCTCAGCCCGAGCCGGTCC
>CAYQCY010000201.1:0-1880 GCA_964416095.1 uncultured Gemmatimonadaceae bacterium | reverse complement strand
CGTTCGCTTCACGAAGAGCAGGTCCCGGACCCGGCCGCTGGAGACGCGCATGCCGGTGACGGCGCCGGTGTCGTCCCGCTCGAAGCGGGCCTCGCCGAAGAACCAGGCGCTGCCGCTGAAGGTGTCTTCCTCCGTCGGCGTCAGCGTGATGGGGTCGTGGCGCACGTGGCGGGCGACGAGCGCGCTGTCTTCCACGACCAGCTCGTATCTGGTCTCCAGCTCGGGGCTTTCGTAGACGCCGACGTACCCTGTCAGGTCCACGGCCTCCGGGTCGAAGGGCGGGATGCGGGGCGCCTCCGTCTCCTGCCCGCCTTGCAGCAGCACGAAATGCGTCACGGCGCCGTCCGCGTCCCGGACGAAGGTCACACGCACGTTCGCGGCGGCGTTGTGGAACTCCGTCGTGGAGCGCGCCTCCAGCTCGAGGGGCGGCTGACCCGTGGCCCGGGCGACGAGTCGGCCGTCCTCCACGGAGATCTCCGCCACGAGCCCGGGCAACCGGTAGCTGCCCGCGTACTCCGCGAGGATGTCCGGGTCCACGACGACGGCCGCCGCCGCTTCCGCTTCCGCCTCTTCCTCCTCCGCCGGCTCCGGCGCCAGCGCGTCCGCCACGTACGCTTCCGCGACCTGATAGGCGATGCCGGCCGCATTGAAGCTGGCCATGTTGGACAGCACGGCGATGCTCAGGCCCTGGCCCGGGAACCGGACGACGTTGGACCGGAACCCGGCGTCGGCGCCGCCGTGGCCCACGGTGGCCAGTCCCCGGAAGGTGCCGTGAGCCAGGCCGAAGGCGTACGGGATCGTGTCGCCGTCGTTCAGGACGCCGCGGGTGTGGACCAGCTCCAGGACCTCCGGCCCCCCGACCCGGCCCGTGTCCAGGTTGTGCATCCAGCGGGTCAGGTCGGCGGCCGTGGTGAACAGGCTCGTGGCGCCGGCGTTGGCGTAGCTCAGCACCGCCTTCCGGTAGCCACCGTCCGGGTCGTCGGCGTAGGAGTAGGCCCGGCCGGGCACGATCTCCTCGTGGTCGTCGTGGAAATGGGTCCGCGTCATGCCCAGCGGCTCGAACAGGTTCTCACGGGTCCAGTCGGGGAAGCTCTGGCCGGTGGTCCTGGCCACGATCTCGGCCAGCAGCGTGTAGCCCGTGTTGCAGTACAGGTACTCGGCGCCCGGCTCGAAGTTGAGCTCCTGTTGGCGCGTCACGAGGCGCAGGATCTGGTCCCGGGTGATGACATCGTCCAGGCGCCAGCCGGCCAGGGCCAGCAGGTTCCACTGGTCGCGCAGCCCGCTGGTGTGGTGGATCAGGTGCCGGATCCTGATCGTGGGTCCGAAGTCCGGCAGCTCCGGGATGTGGGTGCGGACGTCGTCGTCCAGGGAGAGCTCGCCCTGGACCGACAGCATGGTCACGGCGAAGGCCGTGAACTGCTTCGAGACGGACGCGACGTGGAAGATCGTGCTCGGCTGGATGGGCACGTCGTACTCGAGCTGGGCGTGGCCGTACCCCTTCTCGTAGACGACCTCGCCGTTCCGGGCGATGGCCACCGCCGCGCCCGGCGAGCCCGGCCGGTCCCACGGCGCGAAGATCTGGTCCACGCGGCCTTCCGGCGTCGTGGCCACCGGCGGGACGAGGACGACGAGGACGAGGGAGACAAGACGGATCGTTCGCATGAATGCCTGCCTTTCTCGGATCCAGCGGCGCACGCGTTCCGCGCAGGCCCGGTTCACCCCGGCGGCTCCTCGACGGAGAACCGTTCCCGGACCTCCGGGCTCACGTCCGTCGGCTTCATGGTCTCGGGGTCCACGGGCACCCATACGGTCCGGGCCCGCACCAGGGGGATGTCCCGTAGGTTGTTGAAATTGGGTGGCGGCTCCTCCGCCCGATCGCG
>CAYQCY010000200.1:0-3428 GCA_964416095.1 uncultured Gemmatimonadaceae bacterium | reverse complement strand
AGCTGTCCCCGCACCTGGAGAGCCGGCAGGAGGTGGGGCGTGTGCTCCGGGGCTCCGGCGTACCGACGCTGGAGCTGAGGGCGTCCATCATCCTGGGCTCGGGGAGCGCGTCCTTCGAGATCGTGCGCTCCCTGGTGGAGAAGCTGCCGGTCATGGTGACGCCGCGGTGGGTGGACACCGAAGCCCAGCCCATCGGCATCGAGGATGTCGTCGCGTACCTGGTCGAGGCCGCGGACGTGCCCCTCGACGCCGGCGAGGTGGTGGAGATCGGCGGGCCGGACCGGGTCTCGTACGGCGGGATCATGCGGGAGTACGCACGGCAGCGAGGCCTGCGGCGGCTCATGGTCCGGGTCCCGTTCCTGACCCCGCGCCTGTCGAGTCTGTGGCTGGGGCTGGTCACGCCGGTCTACGCCCGGATCGGACGCGAGCTCATCGACGGCGTGCGGAACCCGACGGTGGTCCGGGACGACGCGGCCCGGCGGCGCTTCACGGTGCAGCCGTGTCCCGTGTCCGAGGCCATCGCCCGGGCGCTGGAGAACGAGGACGCGGCGTACGCCCGGACCCGCTGGTCCGACGCCCTGTCATCGGCCGGCGAGACGCGGGAGTACGGCGGCGAGAAGCTCGGGGCCCGCATCGTGGACTCGCGGACCGTGCGGGTGGCCGTGCCCCGGGAGACGGCGTTCGTGCCGATCCGGCGCATGGGCGGTGAAATGGGCTGGTACTACGGCGACCGGCTCTGGCGCATCCGCGGCTTCCTGGACCTCCTCCTCGGCGGGGTCGGTGTGCGCCGGGGCCGGCGGGCGCCGGACACCCTGGCCGTGGGCGATGCCCTCGACTTCTGGCGCGTGGAGGACGTGGAGGACGACCGGCTGCTCCGCCTCCGTGCCGAGATGAAGGTGCCGGGCCGGGCCTGGCTCCAGTTCGAGGTCGAGGACGACGGCGACGGCAGCCGGATCCGTCAGACCGCCATCTTCGATCCGCTGGGCCTCGCCGGGCTCGCCTACTGGTACATCCTCTATCCGGCCCACGCCCTGGTTTTCCGCGGCATGCTGCGACGCATCGCCGACGCCGCCCGGCGGCTCCCGGCCTGAGCTCCACCGGCGCCCGCGGCCGCCGGAGCCGATTCCGACAGAACGCTCCCGTGAGATTCCGGGTCCGTCAGGCAATTAAATAGTGCCCCCCCTGATACGGACGCGGCACGAACGAGGAGCGTGATGCTCGACGCGACGGAGCGCATTCCGGTCCGGTTCCGGCGGACCGTGCTGAGCCCCCGGACATCGCTCCTGGTTCTCGCGGCGGCGTGCAACCTGTACCTGGTGCATGCCGTGCTCGTCTTCCTGCTCGTCGCGCCTCCGTACAGCGCGGTCGAGACGGTGGTGGTGTGGTCCACCGCGTTCGCCGGGCTGGCGCTGCTGACCTTCGGCGCGGCCGTGGCCTGGGCCATGCTGCGGCAGCTCCGCGCCTCCGAAGAGGCGCTACGCCACAGCGAGGCCGGCCTCAAGCTCTTCGCCGCGGAGGCGCCCGCCGTCCTCTGGACCACGGACCCGGCCATGCGGTTGCGGCTGCTCCGGGGCAGCAGGAACGGCGCGCCCGTCCCCGGGGACCCGACGGCATTGGCGCCGGTGGGCTGGGACGGCGCCCTGGTCCACGACCACTTCGGCCTGCCGCCCGACGCCCCTATCGTGAGCGCCCACGACCGGGCGCTGAACGGGGAGACGGTGGAATTCGACATGGCATGGCGCGACGCCGTCTGGCACGGACGCGTGGAGCCGCTCCGGACCGGGGACGGCGACGTGACCGGCGTGGTCGGTGTGGCCATGGACGTCACCGACCGGCGTCGGGCACAGGCCGAGCTGAAGGAGACCAAGCAGCAGCTCCACGCCATGATCGATGCGTCGCCGCTGGCCATCGTGGCGTGCTCGCTGGATGGCCGGGTCGAGCTCTGGAACACGGCCGCCGAGCGGATGCTGGGCTGGTCCGAGTCGGAAGTGCTGGGCGCGCGCGACCCGTCGGTCTCCGGGGACATCCAGGAGGACCATCACACGGTCCAGGCCCGGCTGCTGGCGGGGGACTCGATTACGGACCACGAGACGCGGCGGCTCCGCAAGGACGGCGAGGAGATCCTGGTGAGCCTGTCCGCGGCGCCGTTCCGGGACGCCGAAGGCCGGATCGCGGGCACGATCGCGGTCCTTGCGGACATCTCCGAGCGGAAGCGGGCGGAAGCGGAGCGGCAACGGCTCGAGGACCAGTTCCGGCACGCCATGCGCATGGAGGCCGTCGGGCGGCTGGCCGGCGGCGTCGCCCACGACTTCAACAACCTGATCACGGCCATCCGCGGCCACGTGGAGCTGGTCCTGGACCGGGGCGTCGACGGCGAGACCCGGGTCGAGCTCGAGCAGGTGCGGCACTCGGCCGACCGCGCCGCCGAGCTGACCCGCCAGCTCCTCGCCTTCAGCAGACAGCAGCGGGTCGAGCAGAAGGTCGTGGACCTGAACCAGGTGGTCCGCTCGACGCGGCGCATGCTGGACCGGGTGCTCGGCGAGGACGTGGCGCTGGACACCATCCTGGAGCCGGCCCTGCGTCCCGTTCGCGCCGACGCGGGCCAGATCGAGCAGGTCCTGCTGAACCTGGCCGTGAACGCGCGGGACGCCATGCCGGAAGGCGGGCAACTCCTCATCACCACCGAGAACGCCGCCATCACGGAGGCCCAGGCCGCGGAGTACGCCTACGACGTCAAGCCGGGCGACTACGTCTTGCTGATGGTGCAGGACGACGGTGTCGGCATGGACGAGGAGACGCGGGCCAGCGCGTTCGAGCCCTTCTTCACCACGAAGCCGCCGGGGGTCGGGACGGGGCTCGGCCTCTCCCAGGCATACGGCATCGTGAAGCAGCACGGGGGCTACGTCTGGGCGGACAGCGAGCCGGGTTGCGGGACGGTGTTCCGCATCTACCTGCCGCGCGCGGAAGAGGAGGCGGACATCATGCCGGAGGAAGACGCCATGCCGGGCCAGATGCCGCTGGACGGCGCCGGTACGGTCCTGGTCATCGAGGACGAGTCCGCCGTGCGCAGCCTCGTGCGCCGCGTCCTGGAACGGGGCGGCTACACCGTTCTGGAGGCTCCCGGCGGCGCCCAGGCCGTCCGGCTCGTCCGGGAGTACGGCGGCGTCATCGACCTGGTGTGTACCGACATCGTCATGCCCGACATGGACGGGCGCGAGGTCCTGAACCGGATTCGCGAGCGGCATCCCGACATCAGGGCCGTCTTCATGTCCGGCTACGACGAGGAGACCATGACCCACGACGGCAAGCTGGAGGAGCACACGCCGTTCCTCGAGAAGCCGTTCACGCCCGACGGGTTGCTGGACGTGGTGGCGCGAGCGATACGATACGGCGAGTAGATACGGCGAGCAGATACGGCGAGTAGATAC
>CAYQCY010000199.1:1642-3503 GCA_964416095.1 uncultured Gemmatimonadaceae bacterium | reverse complement strand
CCCCCACCTTCCCCCGCGCACCGAAAACATCTGACCACCCCGGAGGCCCCCATGCCCCCTGCCCTCGTCCGTCCCTGTGCCTGTGCCTGTGCGTGTGCCCTCGCCCGTGCCCGTGCCCTCGCGCGTGCTCATGTCCCGGCCCGCACCCGCACCCGCACCCGCACCCGCACCCGCACCCAAGCCCGCGCCCAAGCCCGCGCCCGTGCCCTGACAGCAACCCTCACCGCGACCACAGCCCTCCTCGCCGCGAGCCCGGCTTACGCCAACGCCCAGGCCACCGCGCAACAAGCTCTCTCCCAACCAACCCTCAACCCCACCACCCACGAGATCGCCTTCGTCTCCGGCGGCGACATCTGGGTCGGGCCGGCGGACGGCGGCACGGCGCACCTCCTGGTGACCCACGAGGCCGAGGAGTCGCGGCCGCTGTACTCCCCCGATGGAGCGAAGCTCGCCTTCCAGTCCGACCGCGCCGGCTCCACGGACCTGTACGTCCTGGACCTGACGACCGGCGCGGTTTCGCGGCTGACCTGGAGCGATGCGAACGAGTCGCTGGACGCGTGGTCGCCGGACGGGCGGTGGCTGTACTACACGACGTCGGAGGCGGACGTGGGCGGGATGACGGACGTGTACCGGGTGTCGGTGGAGGGAGGCGACGCGGTGCCGGTGGCGGCGGCGCGCTACCAGCCGGAGTACTTCGCGTCGCCGTCGCCGGGCGGCGGGACGCTGGCGCTGTCGGGCCGGGCGAGGATGGCGGCGAGCCAGTGGTGGCGGAACGGCTCGAGCCACATCGACGAGGCGGAGATCTGGCTGGTGGAGGAGGGCGGCGGCGCGCCGTCGTACCGGCGTCTGACGGAGCCGGGGTCGAAGAACCTGTGGGCGATGTGGGCGGCGGACGACGTCGTGCTGTACATGTCGGACCGGTCGGGGACGGAGAACCTGTGGCTGCAGGAGGTGGGCGGCGCGCCGCGGCAGCTCACGCGCTTCACGGACGGGCGGCTGCTCTGGCCGATGCTGGCGGCGGACCGGGGCACGGTCGTGTTCGAGCGGGACTTCGGCATCTGGTCCATGGCGCTGGCGGACGGGGAAGCACGACGTCTCGACTTCACGCTGCGCGGCGCGGCGCAGGGCCCCGGGGTGGAGCACGAGCGGATGACGTCGGGCTTCTCGGACCTGGCGCTGTCGCCGGACGGGAAGAAGGTCGCGTTCACGGCCCGGGGCGACGTCTTCGCGGCCTCCGCGGAGGACGGCGGCAAGGCCGAGCGCGTCACCCGCACGACGCAGCCCGAGACGGACCTGGCGTGGGACCCGGACTCGCGGCGTCTGGCCTACACCTCGACCCGTGACGGCGACCCGGCCGTCTGGGTCTACGACTTCACGACGCGCAGCGAGCGGCGCCTGACCTCCGGTGCGGCCCCCGACGCGACGCCGGTGTGGTCGCCGGACGGCACGAACATCGCCCTGGCCCGGGACGGCCGGGATCTCGTCGTGGTGGACGTGGAGAGCGGCCGGGAGACCGTGCTGGCCACGGCCCAGCTCTGGCGCCCGCCCTTCAGCCCGTCGCGGGGCCTCCAGTGGAGCCCCGACGGCGACTGGCTCGCCTTCTTCGCCACCGACGAGCGCATGTTCACGAACGTGTGGGTGGTAGGGACGGGCCGGGACGGATCGCCTTCCGGCGAGGCCCGGCCGATCTCGCGCCTGGCGAACTCGTTCGGGTCCACGCTCTCCTGGGCGCCGGACGGGCAGGTGATCCTCTTCGACACGCAACACCGCACGCAGACGGGACAGATCGCGCGGGTGGACCTGGTCCCGCGGGTACCTGTCTTCGAGGAGGCCGGGTTCCGGGAGCTGTTCGAGGTGCCGA
>CAYQCY010000199.1:0-1542 GCA_964416095.1 uncultured Gemmatimonadaceae bacterium | reverse complement strand
TCGAATTCGAATTCGGGTAGGTCGCCCCAGGAAAACGACTCGGTGGACGTGCGCATCGACTTCGCCGGCATCTTCTCGCGGCTCGAGCTCCTGCCGCTGGGGATGGACGCCGGCTCCATGGCCCTCTCGCCCGACGGCGAGACCCTCGTGTTCACGGCCTCCGCGGAAGGGCAGCAGAACCTGTACTCCTACGACCTGGATCCCCTGGCGGACCGGCCCGTCGTGGCGAAGCAGCTCACCTCGACGCGCGGCTACAAGTCCACGCCCCGGTTCTCGCCCGACGGGAAGAAGGTCTACTACCTGGCGAACGGGCGGATCTCGTGGGTGAACGTGGACGGCAACGGGGCCGGCTCGGTGTCGGCGACGGCGGAGCTGGACGTGGACTTCGAGGCGGAGAAGGTCGTCGTGTTCGAGCAGGGATGGACGGCGCTCCGGGACCACTTCTACGACGCCGACATGCACGGCGTGGACTGGCAGGGCGTGCGGGAGACGTGGGCGCCGTACGTCCGGGGCGCCCGGACGCGGCCGGAGCTGGAGCGGCTCATGGACCTCATGGTGGGCGAGCTGGACGCGTCGCACCTGGGGCACACCGAGCGGGTGGACCGGCCCGACGCCGAGACGGGGCGGCTGGCGGTGGACTTCGACCCGGGCGGGCTCGCGGCGGGCGAGCTCGTCGTGCACGACGTCGTGCCGCTGGGTCCCGCGGACGTGGCCGGCATCCGGCCCGGGGAGCGCATCACGGCGGTGAACGGCGCGCCGACGCGGGGGCGCAACCTGGACCGGCTCCTGGCCAACACGGTGGGCGACCTGGTGGAGCTCACGGTGGCCGACGCCCGGGGCCGGAACGAGCGCGTCGTGGAGGTGAAGCCCGTGGGCACCGGCGCCGCGATCCAGCTCCGCTACCGCCGGTGGGTCGAGGCGAACCGGGCCTACGTGGATTCCATCAGTGGCGGCCGCCTCGGCTACGTGCACATGCCGGACATGGGCTGGGGCTCGCTCCAGCAGCTCTTCGTGGACCTGGACGCCGCGAACATGGGCAAGGACGGCGTCGTGGTGGATGTGCGGGCGAACCGGGGCGGATTCGTGAACGCCCACGCCCTCGACGTCTTCAGCCGCGAGGGGTACATGACCATGGAGGTGCGCGGCTACCCGACGGCCCCGGCCCGCAGCATGCTCGGCCAGCGCGCGCTGGAGCGGCCCACGGCGCTCCTCATCGACATGAACACCCTCTCCGACGGCGAGGACTTCACCGAGGGGTGGAAGACGATGGGCCTCGGGCCCGTGCTGGGCGAGGCGACGGGCGGCTGGATCATCTACACGTGGGGTCTGCGGCTCGTGGACGGGTCGTCGCTGCGCATGCCGCGCGCCCGGATCCGCGGGTCCGACGGCGAGAACATGGAGCGGAACCCGCGGGAGCCGGACCGCGTCGTGCGGCGGCTGCTGGGCGAGTCGTATCTCGGGGTCGACTCGCAGCTCGAGGCGGCGGTGGCGGCGCTGCTGGAGCGGCTCGGCGTCCGGTAGCTCGCGGCTGGCCGGAGCGGT
>CAYQCY010000198.1:0-3507 GCA_964416095.1 uncultured Gemmatimonadaceae bacterium | reverse complement strand
GACGCTCATGCTGTAGTCCAGGAACGACTCCCGCATCTCATCCTCGATGAGGCGCGGCATCACCTTTTCGTGCTGTGCCGGTGTCTCCATCGGCGTCCCGTTGAAATGGTCTGTCTTCGGGGTGTCCGTGCGGCCGAACCGCGGAAGGCTTCAGCCTATGTAATGTACTGAAAATGAACGCGTTAGGCCACCCCGCGTGCGTGCGTGCGCGCGAGGAGATGGCGCCCCGGCTGAGCACCGAGATGGCCGGGTTGACAATCCAGCCCGGGCGCTCGGCCCCTCACCGCGCTATCTTGGACGCCGTGAAGCTTGCCGGTCGCGGCATGGTGCCGGGCCGGCGTCCGGACCCGACGCACCCGGGAGGCCTCGTGAGCCTGTTTCGTTCGCTGTCCCTCATCACCCTGACGGCCACCCTCGCCGCACCGCTCGACGCCCAGGAGCTGGACTACCCCCGCACCCGCACCGTGGATGTCGTGGAGGACTACCACGGGACGCCGGTGGCCGATCCGTACCGCTGGCTCGAGGACACCGATGCACGGGAGACGCTACGCTGGGTCCAGGCGCAGAACCGGGTGACCTTCGGATACCTGGAGTCGCTGTCCATGCGGCACGAGCTGGAGGCACGCCTGACGGAGCTCTGGGACTACGAGAAGTACGGCGCGCCGTTCCGGGATGGCGGCGCGTACTGGTTCTTCAAGAACGACGGGCTCCAGAACCAGAGCGTCCTCTACCGGCAGCAGACGCCGGACGCGGATCCGGTCCCGGTGCTGGATCCGAACACCTTCTCCGACGACGGCACCGTCGCCCTCACGGCCCTCGACATCTCGGATGACGGCCGGTACCTGGCGTACGGCACGTCCAGCGGCGGCTCGGACTGGCAGGCGTTCCACGTCCGCGACCTGGCCACCGGTGAGGACCTGCCGGACCACATCCGCTGGGTGAAGTTCAGCGGCATGAGCTGGACCGAGGACGGCGCCGGCTTCTTCTACGCCCGCTACGACGAGCCGGAGGAAGGCGAGGCGATGCTGGCGGCGAACCGGAACCAGAAGCTGTACTACCACCGCGTGGGCACGGACCAGTCGGAGGATGTGCTGGTGTACGCCCGCCCCGACGAGCCGGACTGGGGCTTCGGCGCCGAGGTCACGGAGGACGGGCGCTACCTGCTCATCAACGTCTGGAAGGGCACGGACGAGCGGAACCGTCTCTACTACATCGACCTCGAGGACCCGGAGGATCCGGCCGTGGACGGCGCGGTGGTGAAGCTGCTGGACGCGTTCGACGCGTCGTACGGGGTCATCGCCAACGAAGGTCCGGTCCTGTACGTGTTGACGAACCTGGACGCGCCGAGGCGTCGGATCGTGGCCATCGACCTGCGCGATCCGGAGCGGGAGCGCTGGAGAGAGGTGGTCCCCGAGTCACCGCACGTGATCCGGGGCGCAGCGCTCATCGGGGGCAAGCTGGTCGTCTCGTACCTCGAGGACGCCAAGAGCGTGGTCCGCTTCTTCGACCGCATGGGCCGGCCGTGGGGGGTGCTGCCCACGCCGGGGATCGGCACGGTGGGCAGCATCACGGGCGAGGTGGACGACAGCGAGATGTTCTACACGTTCACGTCGTTCCTGTACCCGTCCACCGTCTTCCGCTACGACCTGGACACGGGCGAGAACCAGGTCTTCCGGGCGCCGGACGTGGACTTCGACCCGTCCCGCTACGAGACCCGGCAGGTGTTCTACACGTCGAAGGACGGCACCCGGGTGCCCATGTTCGTGACGCACCGCCGGGGCCTGGAGCTGGACGGCGCCAACCCGACGTACCTGTACGCGTACGGCGGGTTCAACATCAGCATGACGCCGGGCTTCTCGGTGACCAACCTGGTATGGCTGGAACAGGGCGGCGTGTACGCCATGCCGAACCTGCGGGGCGGCGGCGAGTACGGTGAGGAGTGGCACCAGGCGGGGACGAAGGAGCGAAAGCAGAACGTGTTCGACGACTTCATCGCCGCCGCCGAATACCTGATCGACGAAGGCTACACGTCGCCGGAGCGGCTCGCCATCGGCGGCGGCTCCAACGGCGGGCTCCTGGTGGGCGCGGTCATAACGCAGCGTCCGGACCTCTACGCCGTGGCCCATCCGGCCGTCGGCGTCATGGACATGCTCCGGTTCCACGAGTTCACCATCGGCTGGGCCTGGGTGAGCGACTACGGCTCGGCGGACGACCCGGAGATGTTCCCGCACCTCTACGCGTACTCGCCGTACCACAACATCCAGGACGGGACCTGCTACCCGGCGACGCTGGTGACCACGGCGGATCACGATGACCGGGTCGTGCCGGGCCACTCGTTCAAGTTCGCCGCCCGGCTCCAGGCCGCCCAGAGCTGCGATCATCCGGCGCTCATACGCATCGAGACGCGGGCGGGACACGGGGCCGGCACGCCGACCACGAAGCGCATCGAGCAGGCGGCGGACATCCTGGCGTTCCGCATGGCGAACCTGGGGATGGCGGCGCCCGGTACCCGGTAGGCCGGTCCCATGCGTCCCGTACCGGGTCTCGCCGTCGTCGCCGTTGCCTCTGCGCTGGCCGGCTGCGGTGCGCCGCCGGCGCCCCTCGCCTCGTGTCCCGACACGGCGTCGACCGCCGTGGCTCGGGCGTGGGACGCGTACCGGGCGCGGGACTTCCGGACCGGCGCAGAGGCCGCGGAGGACGCCCTGGCGCTGTGCCCGGGAGACATCGCGGCCCTCACCGCCCTGGGCTACAACGAGCTGCAGCGCGGCCGCCTGGACCGGGCCCGGGCGCGCCTGGACGCCGTCCTGGCCCGGGACTCGACGGTGCTGGACGCCCTGGTGGGCCGGGGACTGGTGGCATGGCGAGAGGCGGATGTGGCCGTGGCCCATGACATGTTCTCCCGCGTGCTGGCGCTGGAGCCGGGCCACGAGCTGGCGCTCGAGTACCTGGCCAGGATCCCCGCCGGCTTCGGCAGCGTGGACCGCCCGCCGCCGATGCTGCCGGACACCGTCGTCTATCCGGCCAGGGCCGGGGCGGGTCGGTTCGAGGTCCGGACTCCGGACGGCTGGCGCCCCATCCACGTCAACGGGGTGAACCTGGGCGCGGCGCTGCCCGGCCGGCACCCGAGCCAGTTCCCGGACTCGAGCGTGTACGCCGGGTGGATCGCGGGGATGGCGGCGATGAACGCCAACGCGGTCCGGGTCTACACGATCCACCCACCGCACTTCTACGACGTCCTCCGCACCCACAACCTGGCCCACCCCGACGATCCGCTGTGGCTCATCCACGGTGTCTGGACGGAGCTGCCGCCCGGCCACGACTTCTCCGATCCGGAATGGTACGGCGAGTTCGAGGCGGAGATGCGGCGGGCCGTGGACGTCCTGCACGGCCGGGCCGACATCCCGCCGCGTCCGGGCCACGCGTCGGGCCACTACACGTCGGACGTGTCGCCCTGGACGCTGGCCTACATCATCGGCCGGGAGTGGGAGCCGTTCGCCGTGGTGGAGT
>CAYQCY010000197.1:0-3517 GCA_964416095.1 uncultured Gemmatimonadaceae bacterium | reverse complement strand
GTCCTAACCCGACAGAGGCCTACGAGGGCGCCTGGAGGCGAACGGTGGAGCGAGCGGCGGGATCCGCGAACGACCTGGAGGGCATGCTGCGGCGCGCCCTGGACCGGCACGGCAAGCATTTCTCCCGGGAGGCGCGGGAGGCCGCGGTGGCGTTCGGGGCGGGGCGGGGCTGGGCCGTGCCGGTGGACCTGCCGGCGCTGTTGCGGCTTGCGGAGAGCTTCGAGTCGTTCGCCGTGGGGGGCGGATCGTGGAGGGACGCGGACGGGGAGCTCATGCCGACGCCGGCGGGCCGCGTCGAGCGGCTTGCCGCTCTCCGGCGCTATGATCCGGCGGTGAAGCGGTTACGAACGAGGGTGTTCGGAGGGGAGCGGGCACCGTTTCGCAGGCCCGCGGACGCGCTGGGATGGCTGCGGTCTCGATACGAGGCGCAGGAAGGGACGCTGGACGTGGATGGGCTGGAGGTGGAGGGACGTCCGCGGCCACCGGAGATGTCGCGGGAGGAGTGGCGGCAGCGATCGCTGGAGGCGGATGCGCTCCCGCTGCCATGGGGCACGATCGCGGTGACGCGGATCTGGGCCCGTCCACGATCGTATCCACTGTGGCCGCTGGCGCGGCTGAGCCACCGAGTCGCCCGGACGCTGGACGTGGCGCCGGGTCAGGTGGTGGCGTACGTCCTCACGGGAGCGGCGCCCGAGTTCTCTCCGGCGCGGATCCGGGGTCGTGTGGAGCGGGATCGGGTGGACGCGGGGCTGGAGGTGGCGGTCCCGCGGGTGGAGATTTCGGTGTTCACGCCGGAGCTGACCCAGGAGGAGCTGCGGGCGCTGCAGCGGCAGGTCCGGGCGTGCTGGCCGACGGTGGACGCGGAGGTGGACCTGACCCTGGCGGCGCTGGCGCGGGGTCGTCGTCGGCCGACCATCACGCAGACGGACGCCGAGCTGGCGGACGTGGTGCAGGAGCTGGGAGGCGAGCCGGAACCCGGGGCCCGCGCGGCCTTCTGGGAGCGGGTACGGAACGTGTGGGTCGCCCACGGGAACGAGGCGGTGGCGGCGGACAGCCTTCGTCGTCGGTGGCGGCGACTGGAGAGCAAGCGTCCTCCGGAGCCCGAACCGGGGACGTAGGCGGGGGCACCGACGGGGAGGACCTCCGGCAGCCCTGCTGGGCTTGCGCGACCGGTGCAGCGCGTCACCTTGGATAGCGAAGCGTGCCCACGAGAGGGCGACGGGCGGGCCAGGTGAAGACCACGAGGGGAGCACGATGCCAGACGATCCGAACGTGTCCGGTCCGATGGACTACCTGGGAGCGGAGATCCAGGCCGTCCACTGTCCGATCTGCGGGACCGAGATCCCTCCCGAAGACTGGGAGGCCGCCCACCTCGTTCCGATCAAAGGCATGCCGTACCTTCCCCTCGAGGCGGGGCTGTGGCGGCTGCCCGGCGAGCCGCACCCGGTGGAGTTCATGGTGCCGGACCCGGAATCCCAGCTCGTCCGGGACGGCATCCAGGCCGTCGTGGTGACGGACCGCGAGGAGTGCGCGAAGGCGTTTCAGGAGGTCTCTGCGGCGACGATGCAGCAGATCAAGGAGGCGGAAGCGGAGGAGGCCGAGGAAGCGGAAGGCGATTAGGCGTTCCGGACCGGGAGGGTTCCGGCCCGAGCCAGCGGCGCCCGCCGGTCGCACGGCCTGTCGAGCTCAGGACCGGAGCCCGGCTCTCCGGAGGATGCCGGCCGCCTCGCCGAGGACGTGGTCGAGGGATCGATCGCACCGGATGCGGTGCGCCACGGCAGCCGTCTCCGGGCCCATGTCCTCCCATCGGCGCTCCATCTCCTCGTAGACGCGCCAGTCGGCGTCGGACGCGTCCTCCCCGGCATCCTGGTCGGACCGCTCGCGGAGCCGACGTCGGACGACGTCGCGGTCGGCCTCGCACACCAGCAGCAGCGTCGGCACGCCGAGAGCACGGGCGCCTTCCAGCAACGCCGTCCGGTGCCGCCGGGTCCGGAACGAGCCCTCGACGGCGACCCTACCCCCTTCGAAGAGCAGCGATTCCGCCCGGCGCACGCACTCGGCGTAGGTCCGCTCCGTCCATTCCGGTCGGTAGATCCCCTCCTCGAACGACGTGGCCCGGTCCGGTCCTCCGCCCGCCGCCGCGCCCGTCCCGACCGCTCCGGCGGTGATCTCCTTCCGGACCCGGTCCGTGTCGATCCAGACGAAGCCCGCGTCATCCGCCAGTACCCGGGCCAGGGCGCTCTTCCCCACCCCCGGCAGCCCGGCCAGCAGGAGCAGCGCGGGCCGCTGGTCCGGGGGCGCCAGCCGTCCGAGCGCCCGCAGGAAGTGGCGCTTCGCCCGGTCGACGGCTTTTTGCCGCGAAGGCTCGGGGATGGTGTCGTCCCGGAACGTCAGGGTGTGGACCTTGCCGCGCACGATGTCGCGGTACGCGATGTAGTAGGGGACGAGCTCGGCCCCGTCGGCATCGTGCGCCGCCTCCAGGTAGCGATCGGTGAACGCCTCAGCGAGATCGGGGCGGCCCTCGAACTCCAGCTCCATGGTGAGGAACGCGATGTCGGCAACCGGATCGGCGTAGCGGAACCGGTCGTTGAACTCGACGCAGTCGATGATGACGATGTCGCCGGTCCCGGACCCGTTCTCGAGGTGGTACACGTGGCCGAGGCGCAGATCCCCGTGTCCGTCGCACGGCACGTCGGCCCGTGCCCGTCGTTCCATGAGCGGTCGCAGCCGCGACAGGGTCTGTCCCGATGCCTGGCGCAGGCGCTTCAGGACGACATCGCTCACGGTCTCGCCCACCAGCTCGTCCAGCTCGTCGAAGTTGTCGCAGGCATGGGCCGCGATGGTCGGGAAGCCGCCGATCCGTGAGATCTCCGCGTTCCGCTCGGCCCCCGCGTGGAACTCCGCCAGCAGGCGGGCGAGGCGTTCCAGGAGGTCCGTGGCACGCTCGCCGTCCAGCGCGCCGCCGCGCAGCAAGCTTTTCAGGGTGCGGACCTCTGGCAGACGGTGCATGCGCACGGCGTACTCCACCGCCTGCCCGGACCCCTGCGGCGGTGAGTCCGACGGCCCCTCGAGCACGACGTCGAGGGCCCGCAGTCCCTGCGGCCCGTCCACGATCGGCACGACCCCGTGATAGACCGACGGCGCGAGGCGGCGGTTCAGGCGCACCTCGGCGTGGCAGAAGCGGCGTCGCCGCTCCAGCGTGCTGAAGTCGACGAAGTCGAAGTGCACCGGCTTCTTGACCTTGTAGGCGTGGGGACCGGCGAGGAAGACGGCCGAGATGTGCGTCTGGAGGGTGCGGACGCCATCCGTCTCGTGCGGGTACGCGTCCGGGCGGGACAGGCCTTCCAGGAGCCGGTCCAGCGATGCTTCATTCGTCACGGTCTCGGCATGACACGCACGGCCAGGTTCTCCCGGAAGGGCCCATCAGTCGGGGCGGCCGGATTTGAACCGGCGACCCCCTGCTCCCAAAGCAGGTGCGCTACCGGACTGCGCCACGCCCCGTTGTGTGAATGCGGCT
>CAYQCY010000196.1:0-3540 GCA_964416095.1 uncultured Gemmatimonadaceae bacterium | reverse complement strand
GTGAAACCGCTGCCCGGAACTCTGCGGTGTACCGGCAGGTGGCTGACCCCGTGCACCGCGACGCGGCGTTCCTTCGCGGCTTCGCGCCAGATCCGCGACCCCTCAGACCCTCTCGTACGCCTTTCTGAACAGCCATACGCTGACCGCCAGGCCGAGCCCGATCCAGAGCACGCCCCACAGCACCGTCGGGACGCCGGTCAGCTCGGCGAGCATGGCGGCGTCGGACTGGAGGTAGGGCCGGTCCAGCACGTCGCTCTTGATGTCCAGCAGCGCGTAGAGGCAGCTCGTCAGACCCAGCGCCGTGAGGAGGGTGACGTGGACCGCGCGGCCCAGGGAGCGGATGGCGATGAGCGCCGCGCCGAACAGCGCGCCGAAGAGGATGCCGAAGCCGTTCCGCACGTAGAGGGCGGTGAAGGCCAGCACGAGGATGCCGAGCGCCGTCGTCACGTTCCGGGGGCCCGGCCGCTTCGCCCGGGCGGCCAGCAGGATGAGCGCGCCCCACGCCAGGCTGCCCAGGTAGCCCGCCGACAGCTTGAGGAAGGCGTTCCCGCCGGGACACTCGCACAGCCCGCCCTGGTCCGGCGTCAGCACGATGCGGTGGATCTCGCCGCCCGTGGCCAGCGCCGCCAGCCCGTGGCTCGCCTCGTGGGCCATGACCACGAACACCTTGAGCGGGTATATGAGCGGCGTGTACCAGAGCAGCCAGAGCGCCGCGAAGTAGACGGCGAAGCCGGCGAGGAAGAGGGCGCGGCGCTTGGTCTTCGGCTTCATTGAGGTACGCGCCAGAGATGGGTCATCTGCAATGGGTCACGGCTTACGGGTGACGGCTCCGGACTTGCCGGCGTGGTACGTTCCCCGCGGGCGTCAGCCCCAAGGGCGAAGCCGCGCAGCGCGAAGCGCCCGGGTGATGACCCCGCGAAGGTGACGCCCCGCCGGCCAACGGCTCACCCCGCGATGCCGGGAGCCGTGACCCGTAACCCGTAACCCGTAACCCTCGAGGACGGCGCCGCTACGCCTCCCGCCCCGGCCAGCCCTCCAGCACCCCGAGCACCGCCTCGATGTCCGTCTCCGTATGGTCCGCGTTGATCTGGAACCGGATCTCCTCGTCGCCCCTGGGCACGACGGGGTAGGCCAGGCCGGTGGCCAGGACGCCGTTCTGGTAGAGGTAGGCGGTGAGCTCCTTCGTCTTCTTCGTGTCCCGGATCATGAGCGGCACGACGGGGTGCTCGCCGGGGATGATCTCGTAGCCGAGTCCCACGAGCCCGTCCTCGAACTCCTTGGTGAGGAGACGCAGCCGGTCCAGGAGCTGGCGGCCCAGCGCGCTGTCCAGGATGCCCAGCGCCGTGAGCGCGGCCCGGGCCTCGCCGGGGGTGATGGGGTTCGAGTAGATGTAGAAGGGCGCCGTCTCGCGCAGGAAGTCGATGACCGACGCGCTGGACACGACGTAGCCGCCGTTCACGCCCAGCGCCTTGCCCAGCGTCGCCACCAGCAGGTCGACGGTGGCGCCGGTGTACTCCTCCGTGCCGCGACCCGTCTTGCCGAACGCGCCCACGCCGTGGGAGTCGTCGGCCACCGAGACGACGTTCTCGGGGTAGGCGTCGTCGTGCTTCTCGCAGATCGCGGCCAGCTCGTCCAGCGGCGCGTGGTCGCCCCGCATGCTGAAGATGCCGTCAGTGACGACGATGGCGCGCTTCGCACCCCCGGCGTGGTCCGCCAGCGCCCGGTCCAGCCCGTCCATGTCGTTGTGCTCGTAGACGGCCTTCGCCTTGGGCCGCGAGAGCCGGATCGCGTTGATGATGCAGTTGTGGTTCAGCTCGTCGCTGATGACGACGGTCTCGTCGGTGACCAGCGGCGCGATGATGCCCACCACGGTGGCGTACGCCGAGCTGAGGATCATGCCGGCGTCCCGGCCGTGGAACCGGGCCAGGCGGCGCTCCAGGGTGACGTGGGGCGCGTAGGTGCCGCTGATGAAGCGGACCGCGCCGGGGCCCGCACCGAACAGCTTCGAGCCCTCCTCCTCGGCGCCGATGACCTCCTGCCGCAGCCCCATGCCCAGGTACGAGTTCGAGTTCATGCGGATGAACTCCCGGTCTTCGCCTTCCAGCCGGAAGCGTGGGCCCCGGTCCTCCTCGGGGTCGGGCCGGATCACCTCGGTGACCACGGCCTCCGCGCCCTTGGCCGTGCCCTTCTCCTCGAGCTCGCCCACGTGGGCGTCCAGCACGGTGGTCAGTCGGTCCAGCGGCATCACGCCTCCTTCGCTACGCCCAGCCGCTCGGCCAGGCGGGTCAGCATGTCGACGACCATGCGCTCCAGGTCGTACTCCGGTGCCCAGCCCCACTCCTCGCGGGCGGCGCTGTCGTCCACGCGCCGGGGCCACGACTCGGCGATGGCCTGTCGGGCCGGGTCCACGTCGTACGTCATATCGAAGGCCGGCAGGTGCTTTCGGATCTCCTCGGCCAGGCGGGCCGGCGTGACCTGCATCGCCGCGATGTTGAACGCGTTCCGGTGGCGGAGCTCGCCGTCGTGCTCCATGAGCTCCTCGGCCGCGCGGAGGGCGTCCGGCATGTACATCATGTCGAGCTGCGTGTCGGCGGCCAGGAAACAGGTGTAGGACCCCTCCTCCAGGGCGTGGTAGAAGATGTCCACCGCGTAGTCCGTCGTGCCGCCGCCGGGCTTGGCCATGTACGAGATCAGGCCCGGGTAGCGCACGCCCCGGACGTCCACGTCGTACTTGGCGTGGTAGTAGTCCGAGAGCAGCTCGCCGGCGACCTTCGTCACGCCGTACATGGTGTTGGGCCGCTGGATCGTGTCCTGGGGCGTCGGGTCCGGCGGCGTGTCGGGCCCGAACGCGGCGATGGAGCTCGGCACGAAGACGGCGCAGTCACAAAGACGAGCGGCCTCCAGCACGTTGTAGAGGCCGCCCATGTTCACCCGGTACGCCGCCTGCGGGTTGCCCTCGGCCGTCGCCGACAGGATCGCCGCCAGGTGGTACATGGTGTCGATCTCGTACTCGTCCACCAGCCGCGTCACCGCCTCCGGCCGGGTCACGTCCAGCACCTCGAACGGACCGCCCTCCTCCAGCACCGGGTCGCCCGTCCGGATGTCCGTCGCCACCACGATGCCGTCCGGACAGCGGCGCCGCAGCGCAGGCACCAGCTCCGTGCCGATCTGGCCCGCCGCCCCCGTCACCAGGACTCTCTTCATCGCGCGACCCCCTGGTTGCTCGATGGCTCCCGCTCCGTGCAGTGCTGCGGTGGGGATCGTAGGTTTGCGGGCGCCGTGGGGCAAGATTCCCCGGCCTTTGTGGAGGGCGCGGCAGGGCGGACGCTTACGGCCAGGGGCAACGGGTCACGGGTTACGGCGCCTTGCGTCGCGGGGCAATCACGCTTCCGGCGGGGCGTCCGCCCCAGGGGCGTCAGCCCCTGAGGCGCGAAGCGCCCGAACGCGGACGCCGGTGCGGAAGACGCCCCGCCGGTCACCGGAGTACGCCGCGAGGCAGCGACCCGCGACCCGTAACCCGTGACCCGTAACCCGTGACCC
>CAYQCY010000195.1:2210-3559 GCA_964416095.1 uncultured Gemmatimonadaceae bacterium | reverse complement strand
ACTTCCCGATCCACGCTGTCTCTTACACCACAACGTGTTACGGAGAAACCCGGCCATTTTTTTGGGGAAAGTCCTGCCAGGAGAATCCCACCCAGCTCGCGGAAACGATCCGGCGCATGGGCAGTGATCCGGAGGAGCAGCGCGAGCAGGGCCTTCTCCACCTCCAGTACGCATCGCCGGTCGAGCTGCGCATCGACGCCGTCGTGGTGGAGATGTTCCGGACCGTCCGTGAGCGCGGCATCCGCCGGGTCGTCATCGACGGGCTCGGCAACCTGCGCCTGGCCAGCCTCGTGGACACCCTCGTGACCCTGGCCATCGACTTCGAGGCCGATCCGCCCCGCCGCCTGATCCGGGTGGTCAAGGGGCGGGGCGGCGAGCACTCGTTGTCGGCACACCCCTTCATCATCGACGCCGACGGCCTGCGGATCGAGGGGACCGACGGTGCCTGACGGCGGCGACGGGGGCCGGGCCCGGACGCTGGAGCGGCTGACCGGCGTAAGCCGGGCCCTCACCAGCGCCGCCTCCGCGGAGGAGGTCCTGGACATCGCGGTGGACACCGCCCGGGAGCCGCTGGACGAGACGCTGACCACCCGCCTGAGCGCCCTCTTCGGACCCGACGCCAAGGCGCGGTTTCTGGGCGTGCCGCTGGTGGTGCGCGACCGGGTGATGGGGCTGCTGGCGGTGCTCCAGCGCGAAGCCTGGTGGGAGGCGCGCGACGAATGGCTCCTCGCCGCCCTGGCCGACCAGGTCTCCGTCGGCCTGGAGAGCGCCCGCCCCGGCGAGCCCGACCTGGAGCGGCGGCTCCGAGACGTTCGGGCCCATCACGGACAGCCAGCTCGCCGCGGGCAGGATCCACGTGGAGTGCGGCCCGGTCCACGTGCGCCCGGTCCTCGAGGCGGCGCTCGGCATCGTCGAGCTGCGCGCTCAGGCCGCCGACGTCGCCCTCCAGCTCGATGCGCCCGACGAGCTGGTCGCCCGCGCCGAGCCCGACCGGCTCCGCCAGGTTTTGATCCAGCTCCTGGACAACGCCATCAAGTTCTCGCCGGCGGAGGGGACGATCCGGATCCGCGCTGTCCGGGCAGCCGGTCCGCCGGACCGGGTCGTCATCCGGGTCTCCGACGACGGGCCCGGCATCGAGCGCGCCCACTCCGACCACATCTTCGAGCCCTACCGCCGCCTCGGCGACGACACCGGCGGCTTCGGCCTCGGCCTCTCCCTCGCCCGGGCCGTCACCGAGCTCATGGCCGGCGAGCTCGTCCTCGAGGACCACGACGCGCCCGGCGCCACCTTCGCGGTACGGCTGCCTGCGAGCTGAGGGGCGCGAAGGGCCCGGCGGCTCCCTCCCGGCG
>CAYQCY010000195.1:0-2110 GCA_964416095.1 uncultured Gemmatimonadaceae bacterium | reverse complement strand
GGCGGTCCAGTCCCGACTGGGCCGGACGGACCGCTCCGGCTCCACCATGCTGACCTTCACGGGAGCGGCCGACTTCGACGCCATCTTCGGCATCGGCGCCCAGAACGGCCGCGAGATCTTCCCGGACCCGGTCTACGGCTTCGCCCGCTTCCCCGCCGGCGCCACGGGCACCTTCGGCAACAGCTTCTCCTTCATCGGCTCCGACCCGGTCTACACGATGTGGTTCGGCGGCCAGGACGGGACGCAGCTCGGGAGCTACACCCTGACCACGACGGTGGAGCCCAGCATCGACACCTGCGAGAACGGGCACTGGGTCTTCCTCCAGGGCGAGGGGTCCTTCTCGTCGGATATCTCCAACGGGACCTCCTGCCGTGGCACGGTGGAGTTCGGGCCCAACGCGGGCGCGCCGCTGAACTACCAGTTCTGGTACATCAAGCTGCTCCCCGGCGAGACCTTCACCGCGACGCTGGACGGCGTCACCGACCCGACGGTGGCCCTGGCCGCCCTCGACTTCTTCACCGGTCAGGGCGACCTGGACCTGGGCGACGGCCCCGGCGACGCGGACCGGGCCGTCAGCTTCACCGCCACGCGCCAGCTCTACCTGTACGTCGAGGTGAGCTCGGCGCCCGACATCACCTCCCCCTACACCCTGAGCTTCACGGGGCCCTGACGGCCTCGTCGCGGCTGACGCAGGCGGAGCGCCCCCGGAGCCGGATCGGCTCCGGGGGCGTCTCGGGCATGCCTTCCGCCTACAACCCCAGCAGCCCGCCGCCCCGGGCCGCGCCCGTTCATGCCCAGGCCTCGATCTTCGCGCGGATCCGTGCGCGCACCGGCTCAGGCACGTCGTCCATGCCTTCGAGACGGCGTGCCAGTTCATCCACATCCACGATGCCACGCTCCACCAGGGCCTGGCCGAACTCGAGGTCCTTCGGACGACCCGCGACCATTTTGGACAACCAGAGATCGTGGGGTTCCAGACACCACGCAACGACGCCGTGTGTGCCGGGCGTTTCGAAACGGACCAGGCGGTCCTGCCACCCCGCGGGGAGCGTCGCCGTCTCCGTCACCACACCCTGTGCGTAGTAGCCGAACGTCGCCTGGAACATCGACGCCTCCCCGATGGCTCCGTCGATCAGGTCCGCTCGGCGACCGTCGGGGTCGTCGAAAACCGCGACGTCCACCTCCACCGAGCGAAGAGCTGCCGCCGGCAGGTCCCCTTCCAACGACCCGTGCAGCGCCTGGCTCCCGATGACGAGAACCTCGTCCACGCCCAGGACGGCCGCGGCAGCGCGTACCGCGTGCTCGAACTCATCTCGCTTCATCGTTCCCCTTCCCCCGCGAACGCCCCGTACACCTCCGCACGCTCCGCCGCGGACAACACGCCGGCGAACGGGGTTACCTGCCGTAGCTCCCGGGCCCGGGGGCTCGGGTCCGTCAGGACGCCGATCAGATCCGATACCGGCCGGTCGAGGACCACGGCCCACTCCCGGAGAAGTGGCGCCGCCTCAGGATGCCGGTCCCGCATGAGGCTGAGCACCCGGCGAGCCTGGAGGAGCACCGCCTCCGGATCTGCTTCCAGATGTCCCGCAATCGCTCGATGCAAGACCAGGCTGCGCCGCTCCTCCCGCGTCAACGGCCTGTGGAACGCCACCGTCATCTCCAGCCCCGCCGCTCCGGCAAGACGCTCGACGGTCCGCAACGTCGGGCTCTTCCTGCCCGCCTCATACGCCGCAATCGTCGGCTGCGACGTCCCCGCGGCCGAGGCAAGCGCCGCCTGCGTCAGTCCCGCCGCCATCCTCAAGCTCCGAACCGCGCTCATGCCGGATTATATCCGATCAGCTATATATGCGCCAGGGGTCAGGCCAGATGCGTTTCTCGTGCACGGCGGGGCAATGGCAGGCGGCGGTCCGGACCCTCGACGCCCTCCACCTGGCCACCATCGCGTTCCTTCGCGAGCACGGGAAGGACGTGGCGCTGGCTACGTACGATGTCCGCGTGCGGGAGGCGGCGGAGGAGATGGGCATCGCGGCGTACCCGGCGTAGCCGCTTTCCGGGATGCGCAGAGATCCGGGACCGGACTCCCCGAACGAAAAAGGGCTCCTCGCTGTTC
>CAYQCY010000194.1:0-3623 GCA_964416095.1 uncultured Gemmatimonadaceae bacterium | reverse complement strand
ACCTCCGGAGAGCAGCACGTTCGTCTCTCCGGAGGCCTTTCTTCCGCTGGCGGGAACCGGTTGTCTCGGATTCGCATCCACCACGTGCGGTGGTCTCGACCGGTTTCCTTCATCCCTTGCCACGCGGTCTGCGGCTCGGGCGCCCCAGCTCCCGGGGCTTCGGCTGTGGCCAGCGACCTCCCAGCCGTCTCACCGGGTCGAACCTCCCGGCGAGCCACCATCCGGCGACGTCTCACCGGACAGCTCGGCGCCCGGATCAAGGACCGCTTCCACAGGACGCGGCCGGCCGCGGCGGGTGTCGCTGGCGCCGGGCTACGCGCCGCGGGCGGCGGTTGCGACGCCGTACCGGGCGGGCGTGCGGCCGAAGACGAGGGCGAAGCGGTCGGCGACGGCGGCAGTGACGTCGTCCATGGGGATGGGACGGTCCAGGAGGCGTGCCATGGAAGTCACGCTGTAGTTCTTGATGCCGCAGGGCACGATGGCGTCGAAGAAGTCGAGACGGGTGTCCACGTTGAGGGCGAAGCCGTGGGAGGTGATCCAGCCGCTGGAGACGCGGACGCCGATGGCTGCGACCTTCGTGTCGTGGACCCAGACGCCGGTGAGCCCGTCCTTGCGCTCGGCCCGGATCGAGAAATCGGCGAGGCTGCGGATGAGGACCTCTTCGAGGTCGCGTACGTAGCGGTGGAGGTCCTTCCGGTCGGGCTTCAGGTCGAGGATGGGGTAACCCACGAGCTGTCCCGGGCCGTGATAGGTTACGTCGCCGCCGCGTCCGGTGTCGAAGAGCTCGATGCCCAGCAGGCGGCGCTCGGCCCGGTCGAGGAGAACGTGGCCCGCGTCGGCGGCGGTGCCGAGGGTGATGACGTGGGGGTGCTCCAGGAGTAGGAGCTGGTCCGGGATGGTGCCGCGGCGCCGGTCCCGGACGTGGCGTTCCTGGAGCTCCAGGGCACGGGCGTAGGGCACGCGGCCGAGCCAGCGCACGTCCAGGGCCCGGGCGCTGTCGGTGGCCGGGGTCGTCCCGGTGGTCATCGTCTCAGGCGACCTCCTCCGGGAACGTCTCCAGGATCTCCCTGAGCCGAGCCAGGAATCGGGCTGCGTCGGCGCCGTCCACGATGCGGTGGTCGTAGCCCAGGGAGAACATGGAGCGGTGCCGGATGGCGATGGTGTCGGAGCCGTCCACCTCGATGACGACGGGCCGCTTCTCGATGGCGCCGGTGCCGAGGATGGCCGCGGTGCCTTCGGGGATGATGGGCATGCCCACGAAGGTGCCCAGAACGCCCGGGTTCGTGATGGAGAAGGTGGCACCCTGGATCTCATCCGGGACCAGCTTGCGGTCCCGGGCCCGGCCGGCCAGGTCGACGATGCGCTTGGCGATCCCGGTGAGGGTGAGCTCATCGGCGTCCTTGATCACGGGGACGATGAGGCCCGGATCCAGGTCCACGGCGATGCCGATGTTCGTGTTGCCGCGAAAGATCAGGCTGTCGCCGGAGACGGTGCCGTTCACCTGCGGGAACTCCTGGAGCGCGCGGGCCGCGGCCCACGCCACGAATACGGTGAAGCTCACGTTCACGCCCTGGTCTTGCCACCTCTTCTTGTTCGCCTGCCGGATCCGGACCACGCGCGTGAAGTCGATTTCGATGAAGGAGTGGACGTGTGGCGCGACCCGCTTGGCCAGGACCATGTGGTCCGCCGTGAGCTTGCGGATCCGGTCCATCTTCTCGACCCGGTCCGCGCTCCGGACGGGCCACTCCGGGTGCTGCACCTCGCCGTAGAACCGGCTCCACAGCTCATCGGCCGAGATGGCGGGGGCTTCCGCCCGCTCCTTCGGCTCCGGCTTTGCTTGGCCCGCCGCGGCCGGCGCCGTTTCCCGGGCCTCGAGATAGGCCATGATGTCCCGCTTCGTCACCCGTCCGGCGCGGCCGGCGCCATCCACGTCGGCGAGGTCCACGTCGTGCTCGGCCGCGATCCGGCGGACCAGCGGCGTGGAGCGCTTCCGTAGCCGCTGAGCGGCCGTCTCCGCCTCCCCCCTGCCATCGCCGGTCGGCGCGGCCGCCCGCTGCGGCACTTCCGCCTCCGCCGCGGCCGCGGCCGCGACCTCCGCGGGTTCCGCCGCCGCTTCCTCCTCCGGCTCCTTCTCCGCCGGCTTGCCACCGTCTTCCGCCGCCTTGTCCGTCTCGATGTAGGCCACGATGGTACCCACCTCGACGGTCTCGCCCTCCTCGACGGCGACCTCGATGATGACGCCGGCGGCGGGGGCCGGGATCTCCGCGTCGACCTTGTCCGTGGAGATCTCCAGGATGGGCTCATCGCGCTCGACCTCGTCGCCGGGCGCCTTCAGCCACTTGGAGACGGTGCCCTCGGCGATGGACTCGCCCATCTGGGGCATCGGTACTTCGATCTTGGCCATGTTCCAGGATTCTCCGCAGTTGTCGTAGTCGACGCTCAATATGCGGCCAGCTACCGGCACCCGGCCACGATGTCGTCCATCCGAGGCAAGAAGTAGTCCTTCAGCGGCGGCGAGTACGGCACGGGCGAGTCGGCACAGCCCGCCGATGACCTCGTTCTGTCGGTAGAGTGCGTCAGGGTCTCCTCCACCTGACGGGTCGACTGCAGGTACTCGTACACCTCGTGAAGCTGGGCCCGGGACAGACCGGCCGGTGCCGTGTCGTCCGGCCCGGCGATCCGCTCGGCCATGACGTCCGACGTTCTGCATGGATTCAGGCCCCGGGGCGGGCCAAAGAACGACCATAATAGGCACGAAGCGCCGTCAAGAAACGGCGCGCCTGCCACGGGCCTGCCCCCACACGCCCATGGAACGGCGGGCGACCCCGCGGAGCCGCCCGCCCGACACCTTGCAACCCTCCGTCTTCTACGGCTGGGGCGGCGGCTCCTCCGAAGGCTCCGACTCTCCCTCCGCCCCCTCCTCCAGGCCCGGAAGCACCGGCTGCGGCTGCGCCATCTCGCCCTGCTGCTGGAACTGCCCCTCCAGAAGCGGCGACGGCTCCTGTCGCCGCGACGACAGCACCGCGAGCAACACCGACAACACCAGGAACAGCCCGCCCGCAGCCCACGTGGCCCGGGTCAGGAACGTCGCCGCCTGCCGACCACCCATGAAGGTGTCCGTGCCCGCACCACCACCCATGGCCGCCAGACCACCCCCTTTGCCCGACTGGAGCAGGATGATCACCATGAGCAGGATCCCGTCCAGGATCAGGATTCCCAGCAGCAGTCCGTACACCGCAACACTCCCGTAAATGTTCGTCTTACAACCTTTTAAGCTCGCCCTGGCCCACCGGGGTGTCAAGCGTTCAGCGGCAGGACTTTCCCCAAAAAAAGGCCAGGTTTCTCCGTAACCCGTTGTGGTGCAAGAGATAGCGTCGATCGGGAAGTGGGAATTCAACGCGGAAGCGCTGAATCCTTGCGCGGACACGCGGGACGCTCACGGTCTGCCGTTACCCACACGCCGTAGCCCGACCTTCAGAATCTCTTGTCGGAAGTCGACGTGGCGCGCGACCCTTCGCGACGGCGGCTTCCGCGCAGCCGCCTCCTTCCGCTCTTCCGCATTGTCCCGCCCGCGAAGGTAGCCCTGCCACGGGGCCTGGCGATCGACCGGATCCTCGCCGCGC
>CAYQCY010000193.1:0-3680 GCA_964416095.1 uncultured Gemmatimonadaceae bacterium | reverse complement strand
CCAAAAAACCCGGCGCGTTCTGCCGCCGGCCGGGAGATACGACGCCGCGGCGGTGGGATCACCGGACCAACATCCGGGAAACGGAGCCCTGAGTAACCCTCGCACGCACCCGTCGCGCCGGTACCGGGCTGCCGCCGGTCTCCCCGTCCTTCGCGTCCTCCCTGTTCGTATGCTGCCGGCGAGGTCGCCGAGCCCGACAGCCGGAGTGACACGCCGAACGGTGGCCCACCGATCATTGACGCTCCCATCCTCCCCCATCACCTTCCGCCCCATGACTGACGCGAAGGAGCTGGACCCTGCCGCGCTGCTCGCCGAGCACGTCGTCGTCGTCCTCGACCAGACGCAGGACCTGGTGAACATCGCCGGGGTCTGCCGCGCCATGATGAACATGGGGCTCCGGCGGTTGCGCCTGGTGGACCCCGCCGAGTACGACGAGTACCGCATCACCGGCATCGCCCACGGTGCCGAGGTCATCCTGGACCGGGTCGAGTTCCACGACACGCTGGACGAGGCCGTATCCGACGCCGTCCACGTCGTGGGCACCTCCGGCCGGCGTCGTGCCGACCCCCACGTCTGGGAGCACCCGAAGAAGGCGGCGCCGGAGCTGCTGGCGCTGGCCGGCGGGGGACGCGGCCCCGTCGCCGTCGTGTTCGGACGGGAGGACATCGGGCTGACCAACGAGCAGCTCGAGCGCTGCGACCGGATCCTCACCGTGCCCGTGGACCGGGAACGTTCCTCCCTCAACCTTGCCCAGGCCGTGCTCCTGGTCTGCTACGAGCTGCGCCTGGCGGGACCCGGCGACGAGGAACGGTTGCCCCGGCCGCGGCGCGAGTCGCCGCCCGTCTCCAGCGTCACGCTCCAGCGCATGTTCGAGGAGATGGAGCGGTCGCTGGAGCTCATCGACTTCTACCACCCCCGCAACCCGGACATCATCCGCCGCACCTTCCACGCCCTGTTCCGGCGCGCCGACCTGGAGGAGCGGGAGGCGCTCCTCCTCAAGTCCATGTTCATCGAGTTCCGCAAGGCGATCGACCGGCTCCGGAGGTCGTGAGGCGCCGGCGTCGTGAGCCGCCGGCAACGGTCCCCGGGCGACCACGCCGCGCGCGTCCCTGCCCGCGTCCCCGAAACCTTCCGGCGCGCGTTTCAGTAGGGAACAGGACGCCGCAGCGCGTCCCGACACACCGAGACCGTCGACTCGCCATGGACATCCTTCGCATCAACGTTCGGCGCCTGGTCCGCAGCCCGCTCTTCACGGTCATCGCCGTGCTCACGCTGGCGGTGGGGATCGGCGCCACGACGGCCATCTTCAGCGTCGTGAACGGCGTGCTCCTCGAGCCGCTGCCGTACCCCGAGTCGGCGCGCCTGGTGTACGTGGGCCTGGAGGCGCCCGGCCTCGGGTACGACCAGGTCCCGTTCTCGGACGCGTTCTACACGCTGGTCCGGGACAACGGGACGGCGTTCGCGGGCGTGGCGAGCTACTCACAGGAGCGGGTCCACCTGACGGGCGAGGGCACGCCGGAGGAGCTGCCGGCCGCGCGGGTGACGCCGGGGTTCTTCTCCACGCTTCGGGTGGTCCCGCAGCTCGGCCGTGCGTTCACCCGGGACGACGCCGTGCCGGGCGCGGAGCCGGTGGCCGTCATCGGTCACGGGCTGTGGCAGCGCCGGTTCGGCGGCGACCCGACGACCATCGGGCGGACGGTCCGGATGGACGGAGTGGACCGGCGTGTGGTCGGGATCGCGCCCGCGGGGTTCGCCTATCCGACGCAGCGCACATCGATCTGGCGGCCGCTGGAGATCGACGAGGCGAACCTCAACGTCGGGAACTTCTCCTACCCGTCCCTCGGCCGGCTGGCGGACGGTGTGGCCGTGGAGGCGGCGCGTGCGGACATCGATCGCATCATCGCCATGATCGCCGAGGCGTGGCCGGAGGAGATCCCGCCGGGCCTCATGGAGCAGGCCCGTTTCGGCCCGGTGGTGACGCCGCTCAAGAAGCTGATCGTGGGCGATGTGACCCGGCCGCTCTGGGTCGTGCTGGGCACGGTGGGGCTGGTGCTCCTCATCGCGTGCGCGAACGTGGCGAACCTGTTCCTGGTCCGGGCCGAGAGCCGCGGCCGCGAAGTGGCGGTGCGAAGCGCCATGGGTGCGGGACGGGGGCGCCTCGCCCGGTTCTTCCTTACCGAGAGTGTGTCGCTGGCGCTGGTCGGCGGGGCGGTGGGAATCGCCCTTGCCCGCGGCGGGATCGCGTGGCTGACGGCGCTGGCGCCGGCGTCCATCCCGCGGCTGCACGAGATCGGCATGGACCCGGTCGTGCTCCTCTTCACCCTCGCCGTCTCGGTGCTGGCCGGGCTCGTGTTCGGCGCCTTCCCGGTGCTCCGCTTCGACGGGCTGGACCTGGTGACGGCGCTCAAGGAGGGTCGCACGACGACGTCGGGCAGGCGTCGTCACCGGACCCGGAACGCCCTCGTGGTGGTGCAGGTGGCCCTGGCCCTGGTCCTGCTCGTGGGGTCCGGCCTCATGGTCCGGAGCTTCCAGGCGCTGCGCTCGGTGGAGCCCGGCTTCGAAGCGGAAGGTGTCCTGACCTTCCAGCTCGCTCTGCCCGACGCCGAGTACGACGACGGTGCCCGCCAGCGGTTCTACCGTCAGCTCCAGGACCGGCTTGCCGGCATGCCGGGCGTGGCGTCCGTGGGCATCACCAGCGGGCTGCCGCTGACGGAGGCCCGGGAGGGCGGGTCGCTGCACATCGAGGGCCGCGAGCAGGACGAGAGCACGCTGCCGCCGCTGGCGGACCGACGTCGCGTCTCCGCCGGCTACCCGGAGACGATGCGGATCCCGCTCCGGGAGGGCAGGGCCTTCGAGCCCGGCGACGGCGTCGGCACCGGCTTCCCGGCGGCGATCGTGAGCCGCTCCTTCGCCGAGCACTACTTCCCCGGCGAGAGCGCCCTGGGCCACCGCATCCGGACCGGCGAGTGGGCCGACTGGCTGGAGATCGTCGGCGTCGTGGAGGACGTCCACGGCCGTAGCCTGGAGGAGGAGCCCGGCGACGTGGTCTACCTGCCGCTCCGTGCGGGGTCGACGGACAACCCGTACGTGCCCGGGAACGTGGCGTTCGCCATCAGGACGGCGGGCAGTCCCCGGGCGCTCATGAGCGCCGTGCGGGACCAGGTCTGGAGCCTGGACCCGAACATCCCCGTCGTCGAGCCCCGGACCATGACGGAGATCCTGGACGACTCCCTGTCCCGGACCTCGTTCACCATGCTCATGCTGGGCATCGCCGCGGCCGTGGCGCTGCTCCTGGGGATGGTGGGCATCTACGGCGTCGTGGCGTACGTGGCAGGCCAGCGGACCCACGAGATCGGCATCCGCATGGCGCTCGGCTCCTCGGCCGGAGCGGTGCGCGGCATGGTGGTTCGTCAGGGCATCGTCCTGGCCGTCGTCGGCATCGCCATCGGGCTCCTGGTCGCCCTCGGCCTCAGCACGGTCATGGACGCCCTGCTCTTCCGCGTCGCGGCCACCGACCCGCTCACCTACGCCCTCGTCGGCCTCGTCCTGCTGGGCGTGGCCTTGCTGGCCAGCTACATCCCCGCCCGGCGCGCGGCGGCGGTGGACCCGTCGGAAGCGCTCAGGGCGGAGTGATGGGCATGCCCATCGCCCCGCCCACCCCCGACGGGGGGACTGGGGGA
>CAYQCY010000192.1:0-3687 GCA_964416095.1 uncultured Gemmatimonadaceae bacterium | reverse complement strand
GCGAGTTAGGATACTGCGAGTTGGAGCACGGCGAGTTGGAGCACGGCGAGTTGGATACTGCGAGTTGGATACTGCGAGTTGGATACTGCGAGTTGGATACTGCGAGGCGGAGCAGGGCGAGTTGGCGCGGTTCGAGTTGGTACACTGCGAAGTGGCGGGCTGGGGGCGGCAAGCGGTGAGGATTCTCCTGGCTCCCCTTCGCGGCTTCGCGGTCCTTCGCGCCTTCGCGTGACACCCTCGCCGTATCCCTCCGCCTGCCGCCTGCCGCCTGCCGTTCTCACGCGATGCGGAGGGCGTCCGCCCTTCCTTCACCGTCCAGGTCGACGCGTCTGCCCCACGCCTCCGGGTTTCGCCGGAACCAGCGCATGACCAGCAGCATCTCCGTGATGCCGTCGGCGCCGACGCGAGGGACGGTTGGAGTCGGCCGCGAGAGGACGCGCTGGGCGGTTCGCACCGCCAGCCGACGCCCGGCGGCCGTCGTCGGGGCATCCAGCCGGGCCGCCACCCGGCCACCGTGGATCACGTACCAGCGCGCCGTCCCCGCCTGGCTCGCGGGAGCGTAGACGCACGAGAGCCGCGCCAGCATCCCCTCCACCCGACGGAGCTCCTGCCGCACCCCCGCCAGTCGCGTCAGGCGCTCCTGCAGCTCGCCGGCGTACTCGAACTGCCAGCGCTCCACCGCGCGCGTCAGGCGCTGGTCGAGGATCTTGAGAGGCACGTCCGTCTCGCCGGCCAGGAACCGGAGTGCCAGCTCCAACCGGGCATCGTATTCCCGCTCGGTACAGCCCGCCGCGCACGGCGCCAGGCAGCGCTGCAGCTCGGCCCGCACGCACAGCGACGTGTAGTCGGCTCCGAACAGGTCCTTCTGATCGGCCAGCCGCAGGGGCGTCGTCCCCGCGCAGTCCCGCAGCTCCAGCACGTTCACCAGGTCCCGTACCGCCCGGCGCACCCGCTCGAGCCCCTGCAAGGGGCCATGGTACGCCGCACCATCGTCCTTCGGCTCCGCCGTCACCAGCAGTCGGGGCGCCGTCTCCCGGGGGACCTTCACGAAGCACACCGCACGGCGCTTCCGCTTGTGCTCCACGTTGTAGACCGGACGGTGCTCCCGGATCAGACGGAACTCCCGGAGCACCGCCGCGAACTCGTCCGGGTGGTGCTCCCAGTCCACGTCGTGGGCGTGGCCGATGATCTCCGCCGCCTTCTCCCCCCGGTCCGCCCGGAAGTACGAGAGCAGACGGCCCCGCACACGCACCGACTTGCCCACGTACAGCAGCTCGCCTGCCGACCCGTACATCCGGTACACCCCCGGCCGGTTCTCCGCCCCCGCCCACACCTTCTCCCTCAGCGCCGTCTGTCGGTCCATGCTGGCCGTGTCCCCCGTCCCGTCGACTCGGCGTGGAACGCCCAATATTCGTCTTCGGGATCTGTTCGGCAAGGACACGAGGCAGGGGCAGGGACAGGCCGGGCGCCAGGCCGGCAGCGGACGTCGCCACCCCCACCCTTGGTGGTCTCCCCGTCCTCGCCGTCCTCCCTGTGGAGGAGCCGGGCTCTACCCGCGGGCCTACAGCTCGATGGACCGCACCTCCTCGCCGTCCTCGCGAAGCACCAGCACGGCCACGGACGGCTTCAGCCCGAACCGGGCCGGTCCGGCGGCGCCGGGATTGACGATGAGCGCGCCATCGTACCGGTCCACGGCGGGTCGGTGTGTGTGCCCGTAGACGATGATGTCGGCGTCGGGGTACGCGGCCCGGAGGTTGGCCGGGTCGGGCGAGCCGAGCAGGTGCCCGTGGGTGAGGACGACGACGCGGCCGGCGAGCGCCAGGCGCTCCGCCTCCGTCGTCTGCTCCCGCACATCCCACCAGTCGGTGTTCCCGTGGACGGCCGTGACCGGCGCGATGGCCTCCAGCTCCACGAGGATGTCCACAGGCCCCACGTCTCCGGCGTGGAAGATCCGCTCGACCCCGTCCAGCGCCTCGAAGACACCCGGCCGGAGCTGCCCGTGCGTATCGCTGATCAACCCTATGATCACGGTGCCCTTCCAGGTATGCGCCGGCGTGGGCGGTGTCGCGCCCGTCTCATTCGACGTCGATGTCCCCCTCGTCTCACCCTCCTTCCGCCTCCCCGCCTTCCGCCTTCCGCTTTCCGCCTGCAGCTCCACTCCAGGTCGGGCCGAGGTCGCTTTCCAGATCGAAGTGGGCCAGGACGCGTCCCACGACGTACTCGACCAGCTCATCGATGCTCCCGGGCCGGTGGTAGAACCCCGGCGAGGCGGGGAGCACCACGGCGCCGGCCCGGGTGGCCGCCAGCATGTTCTCCAGGTGCACGACGGAATAGGGCGTCTCCCGCGGCACCAGGACGAGCCGGCGCCGTTCCTTGAGCACGACGTCGGCCGCCCGCTCGATGAGCGACCGGGAAGACCCGTGGGCCACCGCCGACATGGTGCCCATGGAGCACGGGCAGATGACCATGCCGCGGGAGGGCGCCGAGCCGGATGCCGGCGTGGCGCCCCGGTCCCGGTCCGTGTGATGGATGACGCGGCTCCAGTCCCCGGTGGCGTTCCGGAGCTCCTCTTCACCGGTTATGTCCAGCTCCTCGGCGAGGAGGCGCCAGCCGGTGCCGGAGACGATGAGTCGTACCGGCACCTGGAGGTCGTTCAGGGCCCGCAGCAGGCGGACTCCGTAGACGGCGCCGGACGCGCCGGTGATGGCGTGGGTCAGGGGGACGTCGTTCTCGGTCATGCGAGGAGGACCCGGTCGAGGAGGGTGAGGACGAACATCGTGGCGGAGACGCCCACGTTCGTGTGGAAGAAAGCCCGGTCGATGCGAGGCAGGTCCAGCTCGCCGGAGGTCACCTGGTCCCGGACCAGCTCGTGCTCGAAGTGGAGCAGCACCGCCATCCCGACGACGGCAGCCAGGTAAAGCCAGCCCACGGGGAAGAGGTCCAGCAGCCAGAGAGCGAAGAAGCCCAGAACGGCGAGTCCGTGAAAGGCCCGTGCCGTGATGGCGGCGCCCTTCATGCCGAAGCGGGCCGGCAGGGAGCGCAGCCCCGTGGCCCGGTCGAAGTCCATGTCCTGGAACGAGTAGATGATGTCGAACCCGCCCACCCAGAACATGACCGCCACGGCCAGGACCACGAGCGCCCACCACGGCTCGCTCCATACGCCGGTCACGGCCAGGTACGCACCCGCCGGCGCGATGCCCAGGCCGATCCCCAGGGCCAGGTGCGCCAGCTCCGTGAACCGCTTCGTGTACGAGTAGAGGAAGACCCAGGCCAGCGCCACCGGCGAGAGCCACCCGCACAGCGGATTCAACCGCCAGGCGGCGAACACGAACAGCGCCGAGGTGAAGACCACGGCCAGCCACGCCTGTCCCGGCGTCAGGCGACCCGACGGCAGCTCCCGCAGTCGGGTCCGCGGATTCGCCGCGTCCTGCTCCCGGTCCACGATCCGGTTGAACCCCATGGCCGCGAACCGGGCCGCCGCGAACGCCACCAGGATCCAGACCACGGTCCCCACCGTCACCGCATCCAGGTGCTCGTACGACGCCAACACCGCACCCACCCCGGCGAACGGCAGCGCGAACAGCGTGTGAGGAAGCTTCACGAACGAGGCGTAGCGGACGAGCAGCGAGTCCCCGTCGTAGGTCTGGCCTTCCTTGCCTGGCAGATGACGGGGGGACGGGGGGACGG
>CAYQCY010000191.1:1447-3692 GCA_964416095.1 uncultured Gemmatimonadaceae bacterium | reverse complement strand
TCGCGAAACCCGCACCCTTCACGTTGAAACCCAAACAGAAAATGTTGGAGTTCGGCTTCCGCCGGGTTCGTCGCGGTCGGCGCGAGCCCTCCGCGGATCCGCGGTAGAATCCCGCGCTTCCGCGTTGAATGGCGCCCATCACTCGAGCAGCGGCGCGGACGGGCGGAGCAGGGGTGAGCCCGCCACTACGGAGCGGAGCTCGCCGGTGAAAGCGTAGTACCGGGAGAACGTCTTGCGGAGCTCCACCAGCAGGCCCTGTGCCCGTTGCGGGTCGTCGTTCAGCATCCGGGCCTCGGCGACGGCCGCCGCCACCTGCGCGGCGCGTTCGTAGGCTCTCCGGTGCTTGTTGGAGACGATGGCCTCGACGCGTTGCCGGGCCGTCGTCTCGGCTTCTTCCAGGAACCCGGACCGGGCCTCCGGCTCCGGGGAATGGCGCTCCAGCGCCACGGAAAGCAGCTCGCGCACGGCGGGCAGCTCGTCGTCCCCGGTCATCGGGAGCCGGGGCCTCCACCCGCCGGTGCCCGACCACCAGCCGGACCACTCGAGCTCGCGGTCCATGCCTTCGAGAAACCGTTCCAGCACCGAGCCGGCCGGAACCTCTCCCGGCACCTCCCCGTGGAGGACGTCCGCACCGGCGCCGAGGAGGAACGGGAAGACCAGGTAACCCACGTGGTCGGGGTCGCTCCAGCCCAGCGGTGGCGCTTGCCGGAGGCGAACGACGGCCTCATCGAAGCGGCCCGTGAGGAGCTCCAGCGCGGCGTGCAGCCGGCCGGGCAGCGCCGGATCGCCTTCGGCGCGCTCGGGCACCACGAGCTCCCCGTTGCGCAGCGCGCCCAGTTCGCGCTCCAGTGCCTGCGGATGGCCGTCACCGCTCTCGTCCTCGGCCCGGATCAGGGTCCGCAACCGCCGGCCGGTGGGCCAGGCCCGCCACGCGACCCGCCGGGCGCGTAGCTCGCGGTCACCGAATTCCTGCCATCTCGCCATGCCGGCGGCCCCGTCCGCCAGCAGGGCCCGTTCGCCCGGCTCGACGACGGCGTCCATGCCCTCCTCGGCGGCGGCCAGGGCTTCCTCGCCCCGGTCCTCCTCCAGCAGGTGGTCGATCCAGTCGTGATACGCTTCCGGGTGCTCGCCACCGGACCGGCGCGACAGCTCCGCCAGGCCGTCCACGCCCCCCATCAGGTGCGTGGCATCACGCAGCAGCCATCGGGTGGCGGACGCCCAGCCGCCGTATCCCTCGAGCCGCGAGGCCCGTGTCGCCTCCTCCAGCAGCTCCACCCACGCGGGCAGGAACGACTCGAAGTCCGGCAGCGGGCCGGCGTCCGCGTCCGCCACGTCCCCGATGCCGACGGGACGATCGCCGAGCCAGTCGATTTGCCGCATGGCGCCGAGGATCCGCCCGGGCCGCTCCTCCGCCGGCGTCGTCTCGTAGATCGCCCGCAGGTAGCACGCCCTGGCCCGGTCCAGATCCGTCCCCACCAGCTCCGTCGCGGTCCCGGGACCGGGCAGGACCGGCTCGTCCGTGTCCCGGAGGAAGATCTCGAAGATCGCCTCGTAGGCCTCCACCGCCAGGAAGCGGTCCCCGGAGAGGTACGCGTGCTCGGCCTGCTCCAGGAGAGCGTCCATCTCCAGCGTCCAGCTCTCGTCCCCCCAGGCCCGCTCCTCGTGCAGATCCGGATCCCAGCCCCAGCCCTGCATGTACTCGTACGATGTCACCCGCTCCAGGAACGCCTCGATCTCCTCGATCAGGGGATCGTCGGCAAGGTCGTCGGGTGCCACGCCGGCCCCTTCGGCCGCCCGGGTGGACTCCACGACGGCGGCATCCTCCGCGGGCGCGCTCAGGGCGGCGAGGAGTTGCTGCCGGCCCGCCCGGTCCAGCTCCCGGGCGTACGCGGTGATGCGACGCCCGAGTTCCGCCGCCTCCAGGTCCTCGAGCAGCTCGCCCAGGCGCGTGAAGAACGGGCCCCTGCCATCCATGTGTTCCGGTGTCATGCCGACAAGGTGACCGCGCTCCGGGGGATGGACAAGTGCGGCCCGCCACCGGGACGCGGCAAGATTGCCGGGACCTTCAGTCCGTGACCTCGAGTAAGAAGTCGACCTGCTGCTCGCACCAGTCGCAGACCGTCATCCAGCCTGCACGTCCGCACACGCCCCGCCATGTTGCCGGCGGGCTTTTGAAGTAGAAGCAGGAAAGGAAGCCGGGAGGCGTACCGCACTCCGGACATCTCCTCAAGACCGCTCACCCTGC
>CAYQCY010000191.1:0-1347 GCA_964416095.1 uncultured Gemmatimonadaceae bacterium | reverse complement strand
CGGGCGCTCGGCGTCACGCCGGTGGTGGTCGTGACCGGTGCGCGTCAGACGGGGAAGAGCACGCTGGCCCAGCATCTCGATGCCCTGGAAGGCTACCGGTACCTGACGCTGGACGACCTGGATGTCCGGGCCCAGGCGGAGGAGGACCCGGCCGGCCTCCTGGCCCGTGGGCCGCGCCTGATCCTGGACGAGGTGCAGCGGGTGCCTGATCTGCTCATCGCCGTGAAGGCGGCGGTAGACGTCGGCGGCGACCCGGGCCGGTTCGTGCTCACGGGCTCGGCGAACCTGCTGCTCATGCGCGCGGTCTCCGAATCCCTCGCCGGCCGGGCCACCTACATCGACCTGTGGCCGCTGACGCGCCGGGAGCTGGACGGCCGGGGACAGGCCGGTGCGTGGGACGTCCTCTTCGAGGAGCCGGTCGAAGATTGGGCGGACGCTCTGGCCGCACAGATCGATGCCGCCCCCGCCCCGGACGCGTGGCAGGCACACGCCCGCGCCGGCGGCTACCCCGTTCCCGCCTACCACCTGGACGGCGCCGATGACCGTGCCCTCTGGTTCCGCGGCTACGTGCAGACGTACCTGGAGCGGGACCTCCAGGAGCTGTCGTCGATCTCCAGCCTGACGGACTTCCGCAACCTCATGCGCGCGGCGGCCCTGAGGCTCGGGGGGATCGAGAACCAGTCGGACATGGCCCGGGACGTGGCCGTGTCGCAGCCGACGGCGCATCGCTGGCTGAGGCTTCTGGAGACGTCGTACCAGCTCGTGCGGCTCCGGCCGTACAGCGTGAACCGCACGAAGCGCCTGATCAGGAGTCCGCGCCTCCACTGGAGCGACACGGCCCTTGCCCTGCACCTGGCCGACGAGGAACCCCGGGGCGCACACCTGGAGAACATGGTCCTGACGGATCTGCTTGCATGGCGCGACGCCCGGCTCCGTCCGCCCCGGGTCCTCTACTGGCGGACCCGCGCCGGCGAGGAGGTGGACTTCGTCATCGAACAGGGCAACGAGCTCGTGGCGGTGGAGGTGAAGGCCGCGAACCGGGTCGGATTCCGTGACGCCCGCCACCTCCGGACCTTCCTGGGCGAGTACGCCCACCGGGCGCGCGGCGCCCTTCTGCTCCACGACGGCGACGAGGCATCGCGCCTGGGTGAGAAGCTCTGGGCGGTGCCGTGGTGGTGGGTCGTGTAGGCAGGACCCGGGAATCCGGCCGCGCGTTTCGCCCCCGGGACGCCGCCGGGGCCCTGCCTCGCCCCCGCGCATGGCAGCCTTCGCGGCTCCAACTCAACGCGGGAACGCGGAAGGGCGCGGATCCGCGGAAACGTCCGTCGCGAAACCCGCACCCTTCAC
>CAYQCY010000190.1:1358-3724 GCA_964416095.1 uncultured Gemmatimonadaceae bacterium | reverse complement strand
CCACCGCCGTCACCTCGAACCCGCCGGGGCAGGTCCCATCCTCGAATGTGTCCTTGATGATGGTCCGGGTCGGAGCTCTGCCCTTGCCCGATGCCGGCACCGTCTTGACGCAGACGAAGCCGTCGCCGTTGTCGTCGTAGTCCGAAAGGACGAAGTCCTCCGGCTCGCCGGGCATGGCGCCGGTGGCGCCGTTGCCGTTGCCGCCCCCGGCGTACATGGCCGTCAGGTCGAAATCGATGTCGGCCATGGGCTCGGTAGGCTGGTCGGCGCACGCGCCGAACATGGCCACCGTGGCCAAAGCCAGGGCGCCGAGCAGGATGCGGTTCTTCATGGTCGGTGTTCTCCTTGTACCAGGTACAGTTGTACGCGTAGACACGCATTCACACGGGAACGCGCGTCACCATTCGGTTGCCGTCGTTGGCGGGATTCTTTGCCGGGAGAGATTCTGGCACCGGACCTCAAGATTGCAGCCGGCGAGGCTTCGCGCAATGGTCTTTTCGCCCCGGAACGGCGAGAGGTCGTGCTAATGTGTTGCCGTACAGATACATACGCCACTTCATACGATGGGCCTCCAGGACCGCGCACGGGACCGCAGGCCGCTCACGAGCCCCGACGCGACATCGTGCTGGTCGGGCCATCGGCGGTTGCCCGGTCCGCCCCTGCTCGTCACCTTTGCGACGTCCAAGCGAGGAGGTTTCATGCGCACAGGGATCGTGCTGGCCGTCGTGGCGCTGGTCACGCTGGCCGCGTGCGACGGCGCCGGCAACATCTCGTTCGGGTTCAGCTTCCTGGACCCGGTCCCGGAGGGTGAGGCGCCGCTGCCCCACCGGGCCGACGGCCGGCTGGCGGGGATGATCGTGGAGGGCCATTTCGTGCAGCCGTGCCAGCCGTACCACGTGAGCGGGCGTGCGGACGTGGACGGCCGATCGCTGTCCGTGACGGTGGAGGGCCGGTTCGGCGATGGCTGCGAGACGAACCCCGACACGGTGACGCTGGACTACCGGGCCACCTTCGTAGGGCTGGAGAAGGGGGAGTACGGCATCCGGGTGACCCACCGCCGCTTCGAGCCGGACGAGACGGAGGAGGTCGTGCTCGACACGACGGCGCTGGTGGTGCGCTGATCGGTCCTTCCGGTCGTGCATCGAGACGGGCCTCCGTCAAGTGGTCCAAACGCTTCCCCACAGGCACATGACACAAGCCCACAGGAGACCTGAGCACGACGGTGGAGGTGCGCGCTGAGGACCGCCCGGCGGACGCACGGCTTCACGGAGTCGGTGATCCGGGAGATGACCCGGGTCGCCCACGAGCACGACGCCCTCAACCTGGCCCAGGGCTTCCCCGACTTCCCGGCGCCGGCACTGCTCAAAGAGGCGGCGACGGAAGCGATCCGTGCCGACATCAACCAGTACGCCGTGACCTGGGGCGCGCCCCGGCTTCGGGACGCGCTGGTGGCGAAGTACGAGCGGTTTTACGGCATGGCGGTGGACGGGGACCGGGAGATCACGGTGGCGTGCGGCGCGACGGAGGCCATGGCCGCGGCGCTGCTTGCCGCCGTGGACCCGGGTGACGAGGTCGTCGTGTTGGAGCCGTTCTACGAGAACTACGGCCCCGACGCCATCCTGTGCGGCGCGAAGCCGGTCTGGGTACCCATGGAGCGGGTCACCGACGGCCGGTCGCTGCGCTTCGAGCTGGACCTGGACCGGCTGGCGGCGGCGTTCACCTCGCGCACCCGCGGCATCGTCGTGAACACGCCGAACAACCCCACGGGCCACGTCTTCACGCGGTCGGAGCTGGAGGCCATCGCCGCGCTCTGCCAGGAGCACGACGCCGTCGCCTTCACCGACGAGATCTACGAGCACATCCGGTACGGAGGCGACCACGTCCCGCTGGCGACGCTGGACGGGATGCGGGAGCGGACGGTCACGGTGAGCGGCGCGTCCAAGACCTTCAGCGTCACCGGCTGGCGCGTCGGCACCATCGTGGCGCCGGCGGAGCTGACGGCGGCGATCCGCAAGGTCCACGACTTCCTGACGGTGGGCGCGCCGGCGCCGCTCCAGGAAGCCGTCGCCGTGGGGCTGGAGCGGCTCGACGACGACTACTACCGGGACCTCGCCGACGACTACCGCGCCCGCCGCGACACGCTCGTACCGGCGCTCCGGGAGGCGGGCTTCCGCTGCGGGCCGCCGGAAGGCGCGTACTACGTCATGGCCGACTTCTCCGACCTGAGCGACCGGGACGACGTCGCGTTCTCACGCTGGCTCGCGTCCGAGATCGGGGTCGCGCCGGTGCCCGGGTCCAGCTTCTTCCACGCGCCCGGAGCGGGCACGGACCTGGTCCGGTTCGCGTTCTGCAAGCGGGTGGAGACG
>CAYQCY010000190.1:0-1258 GCA_964416095.1 uncultured Gemmatimonadaceae bacterium | reverse complement strand
TCTGTCTGAGCCGCAGCCCCACGCATACATTGAGGTTTTCGCACAAACCGCGGCCCTACGACCCGGAACCATGACACAGCCCATGAACGCAGAACAGCCAGCCCGCGGAGCCGGCGCACGCCTTCTCGTCCTCGTCCTCGTCCTCGCCCTGGTCCCGGGCCTCGCCGGCGCCCCGGCCGCACAGGCGCAGGACGCCGCGCCGTGGCAGCCGGCCATCGACTCGGCGGAGGTGATCCTGGAGTCGTTCATGGCGGAGCGCGGGATCCCCGGACTGAGCGCGGCGGTGGCGGTGGACGGCGCGCTGGTGTGGACCGACGGGTTCGGCTACGCGAACCTGCAGCACATGGTGGAGGCGTCGCCGCTCACGCGCTGGCGCATCGCGTCCATCTCGAAGCCGTTCGCGGCGGTGAACGCGTACCAGCTCGCGGCGGAGGGCGCGCTGGAGCTGGACGCGCCGATCCAGCGCTGGCTGCCGGAGTTCCCGGAGAAGCGGGCGCCGGTGACGATGCGGCAGCTCATGAGCCACACGGCCGGGATCCGGCACTACCGGGGCGAGGAGTTCCGGAGCTACGTCCGCTACGACGACGTCGTGCAGCCCATCACCGTCTTCGCCGCCGACACGCTGCTCTTCGAGCCGGGCTCCGAGTACAGCTACTCGACGTACGGGTTCACCCTGGTGAGCGCGGTGGTGTCCCGGGCGGCGGAGAAGCCGTGGCTGGCGGTGCTGGAGGAGCGGATCCTGCGGCCGCTGGGGCTCCAGACCATCGCGCCGGAGAGGGCCGACAGCATCATCCCGCACCACGCGTCGTTCTATCTGCGGGACAGCGTGGGCGTGGTGACGAACGCGCCGGCGGTCGACCTGAGCAACAAGTGGGCGGGCGGCGGGCTCGTGTCGACGGCATCGGACCTGGTCCGCTTCGCGCTGGGCGTCATGGAGCACCGGGTCCTGGACGAGGCGTGGACGGAGCGCATGTGGACCAACCATGTGCTGACGACGGGCGACACCACCACATACGCCCAGGGCTGGCGCGTGGAGGAAGACGACGCCGGCCGGCGCATGGTCTGGCACACCGGCGGCGCCATGGGCGGCGGCGGGGTGCTGCTGTTCTACCCGGACCACGGGGTGGCGGTGTCGATCCTGGGGAACCTGGGCGTCGGGTACCTGGATCCGGCGCGGCAGATCGCCGGCATCGTAGTGCAGGCGGACCGTGAGTGAGGGCCCGAGCTCCTGACGGGCCGGAGCCCGGGAGCTCACGCG
>CAYQCY010000189.1:0-3816 GCA_964416095.1 uncultured Gemmatimonadaceae bacterium | reverse complement strand
CATGGTGGCGAAGGCGGCGATGAAGAGGGCGTCCCCCGGGAAGGCGGGACTCAGGTACAGCACATCCGCCAGCGCCTGGGCCGGCGAGGCGGCGAGGCCGCCGGCGGGCGGCAGGTACGCCCCGGGTCGCATGGCCCACGCCAGGAACGGCAGCACCGCCAGCGCCGCGGCCAGCGTCAGCGCCAGCCGCGTCGGGAATCTCCGCGCCGTGTCCGGTACGATGGCCATGTGCCGCTCCGTTCGAGGCTCGGGAAGCGCCGCCGGCCCAATATAGGCCTGTCGTCGTGGGCTGGGCAGCGCGCTCTCAAAGCGGCCCGGACGGGACCCGACAGCCATTGCGGCGGCCCATGCCCGGGACATACCATGCGGAACACGGCTTCCCGGCCTCCCGGAGCGCGACCGTGCCCACCCCGGACTCATCCTTCGAGCGGTTCTTCGCCGAGCTGAAGCGGCGGCGGGTTTACCGTGTGGCCGCCGCGTACCTCGTGGCGGGGTGGGTGGTGGTGGAGGTGGCGGCCGAGACCTTCCCTTACCTGGGACTGCCGGACTGGACGGTGCGGGCCATCATCGTGATGGTGGGGGTGGGCTTCCCCATCGCGCTGGTGCTGGCCTGGGTATTCGATGTCAGGACGACGCCCGCTGCGGACGCGGCGGAGGAGGCGGCGGAGCCTCCTGGCGGACTGCCGCGCCGGGCCGCCGCGTACGTCGGCGTGGGCATCGTCCTGGCGGTGGTGGTGCTGGGCGCGGTCACGCTGGTGCCTCGGCCGGGGACGAACGGTCCCGCCGAGTCCCCGGAGGCCGACGCGACGGCGCTCTTCAACTTCCTGCGCTCGCCGGCGGCCGTGGGCGGGATTCCCGGCGACGGGGGCTTCGTGCTGAGGGAGCTGAGCGACGCTATCGACGCCATCCCCGCGCGGCAGGTCATCCTGTTCGTGGACGTCATCCACTCGGCCGGCGTCGGGAGGATCGGTGAGCCGGGGGTCCCCAACAGCGTGGTGCAGCTCCTGGCGAAGACGGACCGCACCGACCGCTACTTCGCCTTCTTCAGCGCATCGGAGCTGGCCCAGCTCTCCCAGGGGCGGAAGTGGTGGGAGGGCACCCACGGCGTCTTCGCCTTCTACCTCCTCCGGGGCCTCCGCGGTGCGGCGGACGAAGACGGCGACCGGGTCGTCACCCTGGGTGAGCTCATGGACTACACGCGCCGGCAGGTCCGAAAGCTGACGGAGAGCGCCCAGGCACCCGTGTCGGCCCTCACCAGGTTCGACGGCTCCTGGCCCCTGTCCGTCGTGCCCCCCGGCGGCCCCGACCTGCCGCCCGAGCCCGAGCCGTTGAGCGAACGGAACCGCTGATCGCCCCCGTCGCCGGCGGTGCCCGACGACCTGCGGCACCCGACGAACCGCCCCCGCCGCGAGCCAAACAACCTCCCGCCTCCCGCCTCCCGCCTTCCGCCTGCAGTACCTCGTTGTGAGATTCGGGCGCCGTCACGCAATATGTAGATGGAAGTCGGCATCGCCCGGACCCTCTTTCTCCCCGGAGGTCGTCATGCGCATCCCCGTCGTCGTGCTCCTCGGTCTTCTGCTCGCCGCGGCCCTGGCCGCGCCGGCCGCGGCCCAGTCGGACCAGTTCGACCGTCTCCTCATGCAGTGGGACGATACGCCCGTGGGCAGCGCCACCGAGGCCCGGGCCGGGGTCGAGCTGCGGAGCTGGATCGAGGAGGCCGTGGGCGCCGACGCGCTGGACGCCTACCAGCGGTACCTGGCGGCGGAGGTGGGCAGCGAAGAGGAGGCGGACGCGCTGGACCGGGCCGTCGCGCTGGCCATGGAGAGCGCCGGGCTCCGCGCCGGACGGGCCCGGGAGATGCTCGAGGCGTACTTCTTCACCGAGTGGCACGAGGAGACCATGGCCGCGGCGGCCGTGGAGATGGACACGGCCGCGGAGACGGACACGGTCGCGGCGCCGGCGCCGGCGCGGGTGTCCAGCGTGGACGACGTGGAGCTGCTCCTGGAGCCGGGCACCATGGCGCCGGGCGCGCCGTGGACCGTCGTGGGCCGGTTGCGCAACAACGGCGACGAGGTGGTCTACCTGGCGGAGGACGGCGCGACGCTCCAGATCAACCCGCCCCTGTCCCGCTTCATCACGGCGGAGGGCATGCCCCAGTCGCTCCCGGCGACGATCCCGCCGGGCGTGCGCCGGATCAGCCACGAGGACCGGCGCTGGGTCGCCATCCCGCCGGCCACCGAGCTGCCCCTGAGCTGGCACGTGCCCACCTCGCCGGGCAACGCGGTGGGCCGCTACATGGCCTCCGTGCTCGGGCCCGCGCCCGGCACCTACAACGCCAGCAGCCTGGTCTCCTTCGTCTTCGGCCTGCCCCGGGGCCAGCAGCCCGTGCGCAAGACCGCCTCCGTCCACGTCGTGGTCGACTCGCCGGTGGGCGCCATGCTCCCCTTCGCCTGGCTCGGCGGGCTGCTGGTGCTGGTGCTCCAGGTCGTGGAGTTCCGGCCCGGCAAGCAGAAGGGGCTTCGCCCGACCCTGGTGGAGCTGGGCCGCAAGCTCGTGCCCATGATCGCCCTCATCGCCATCATCATCGTCATCAGCGCCGGCCTGGAGGGCATCGCCCTCCTGCCCCACCTCAGCATCGAGACGCGGCTCGCCTCCGTGGCCTCCGGGATGCTCATCCAGTTCCTGGGCTACCCCTACTTCTCTACGGTGCTCAACGAGCGGACCGGTGGCGGCGCGGCCCCGGCGGGCGCCGATGCAGGGGGGACGTAAGCGCGAACACCGCAGCCCGCGGTCGCCGCGGAGGCGGAAGCCCCGCCCGGAGACACGCCGTCACCGGGAGGAATCTCCGCCTCCCGCCTTCCGCCTTCAAGGGGTGAGGGCGCGAAGCAGCTCGAGCATCCGCGCGTCGTGGGGGTCGGGGCTGGTGTCGCCCTCGGGGAGGTCGTCGTCTTCCCGGGCCTTGGGCGTCTCCAGCACGAGCGGCACGTCCCGGCTGCGGGGGTCCTGGAGCAGCCAGCGGAACGGCTCCTCCCCGATCTCGCCGTCGCCGAGGAGGGCGTGGCGGTCCCGGTTCGAGCCCAGCTCGCCTTCCGAGTCGTTCAGGTGGAAAAAGGCGGGCGGCCCGCCGCACGCGTCCTCGAACTGGTCCAGGATGGCGGTGAGTGCGGCCCGGGACGCGCTCACGTCGATCCCCGACGCGAACAGGTGGCAGGTGTCCAGGCCGTAGCCGGTGCGGTGCCGGAGCGCGTCGGGGACGCGGTCCAGGATGCCGCCCACCTCCTCCGCCGTGCGGCCCACGGTTGCGCCGGCGCCGGCGGTGTTCTCGACCCAGATCTTCGTGTCGGTGTCCGGGTTCGCCTCCAGCGCCCGGACGATGGCGGCGGCGACCCGGTCCAGGGCGCCGTCGATGTCGGCGTCGTCCATGGCGGAGCCGGGGTGGAAGCAGACGCCGCCGACGCCGAGGGCGGCGGAGCGTTCCAGCTCCTTGGCGAGCCCGGCGGCGGCGCGGCGCGCCTTCTCCCGGTCCGGCGATGCCGTGTTCAGCACGTAGCCGGCGTGGACGATCATGTTCCCGGTCTCGAACCCCGTCTCCGCCACCGCCTTCCGGAAGCGCTCGAGGCGTGCTTTGCTGATCCCGGAGCGGTCGTTGTAGTAGTACGGGATCAGGGTGAAGAGCTGCATGGCCCGGGCGCCGGCCTCGGCGGCGCGGCGCACCGTCATCTCGATGCCGCCGTGGCTCGACGGGTGGATGCCGAAGAGGTGTGCCATGGCGTCGTCGTTCAGAATGATGCGGTGGCCATGAGGTAGAGCCAGTGG
>CAYQCY010000188.1:0-3849 GCA_964416095.1 uncultured Gemmatimonadaceae bacterium | reverse complement strand
GAGGCTGGCGGCGGCGCCACCTACTACATCGAGCACCCGGACCAGGCACCCGCCGTCTTCGAGGCCGAGATCGAGGGCCTCATGGCGCTGGCCGCCCAGAACGTGGTCGTCACCGTCTCGCCGGGCCGGGCCGTGGAGATCGCCGCCGTCCACCACCGCTACCCGACCCGTTCCCTGGACCACGGCGCGCTGCGGCTGGAGCTGGGCGACCTCTACGCGCTGGAGCCCAAGTCGCTGCTGGTCGAGCTCCTGGTGCGGGACGACGTCGGCGCCCCGGGCTCCAACGGCCAGGATGCCGCCGGGGCCGGGGCCGGCCCCCGCGCCCTGGACCGGGACTCGCTGGACGTGGCCACCCTCGTCGTGGAGGGCTACGTCCTCACGGAGAAGGGGGTGGAGCAGCGCATGGTCACCCTGCCGGTCCGGGTGTCGCCGGCGGAGGCCGGCGTGGTGGAGCCGGAGGTGCGGCGGGAGATGCTCCTGCTCCGCGCCGCCCGCGCCCGGCACGAGGCGCTGGAGGACCGGGCCGACGGCATCCCCGGGGACGGCGCCCGCAAGCTCCGGGACGCCGCCGGCTCCATCGTCGAGGCCGGCCTGGCCGACCCCGAGCTGGACGAGGAGGCCGAGGACCTCCGGCGCATGGCGGAGCGGTTCGAGGACGACGTCGTCACCATGGCCGACGCCAAGTACATGCACCAGCGTGCCTGGGCCCGGAGGACCTCCCGGACCTCCACCGCCGACATGATCTCCCGGGTGAAGCGGGAGAAGAAGGAGGACTAGCTGGCAGCGGCGGTCCCGGCTCCGGCCTCCCTTCCGCGGGGGCGTCGCGGCATCGGTGCCCCTTCGCGGCTTCGCGTGGGATCGACGGGGCCGGGCGGCCGACCGTAGCGCCACCCCCGTGCCCTGGTGTACCATCCTGTATGACCGAGGAAGGCGCACCAGTGACCGACACGCAAGGCGACGAGCCGGTCTTCTACTACCGCCACGGGCTCGCCGTGCTCCGGCACGTGCGGGAGGCGCCGCCCTGGATGAGCTACGACGCCCGGGCCGGGGCGTACGTCGCGCCGGGGCACAGGCTGCCCGAGCTGCGGGAGTGGGCGGAGTCCCGGGGGATCGCCACGCGGCCCGGCGGGCCTGGCGAGCCCGACGACGCGGAACCGGGATCGCTGCCCCTCTACGACCCTCGCTCGCCGCGGCCGTACCAGGAGGATGCCGTGTCCCGCTGGCTCGCCGCGGGCGGCCGGGGCTCGGTGGTCCTGCCCACCGGCTCGGGCAAGACCTTCGTCGCCATCCTGGCCATCCACCGGACCGTCGGTCGGGCCGGCGGCGTACCGGAGGGGTTTGCGGGTGCGTCGACCGGTGCGCCGAGCGACACGTCGGCCGGCGCGTCCGCCCGCGGGGCCGGCGACGATCGGGCGGACCCCGGGCCCGCCGGGTTTGCGGACGGCGCCGGCGGGGCCGGAGCCGTGGAAGGCTCCGTCAGGCCTGAGCGCGCGTCCGCCGGCGCCTGCATCGTCGCCCCGACCCGGGCCCTGGTGGCCCAGTGGTACGCCCAGCTCGCGGACGCCTTCGGGGCGGAGCGGGTGGGCGCCTACTACGCCGACGAGAAGGACATCCGGCCGCTGACGGTCACCACGTACCATTCGGCCTTCGACCTGCTGGAGCGCCGGGGCGCCGGCTTCGGGCTCCTGGTGCTGGACGAGGCGCACCACCTGGAGGACACGGCGGCCGGCGAAGCGAAGGCGTGGCACGACGCGCTGCGCATCGCGCCGGCGTCGTACCGGCTGGGCCTGACGGCCACGTACCCGGACGGGCGGGACGGCGAGCTGCGGCGGCTGGTGGGCGGCGTCGTGTACCGGCGCACGGTGGGCGAGATGGCCGACGCCGAGCTGGCCGACTTCGCCCTGGAGCGCCGGTTCGTCTCGTTGACGCCCGCCGAGCGGGAGCGCTACGACGCCGCCGACGCGGCGTACGAGGACTACGTCCGCCGGAAGCGGTTCCGCGACCGCTACCCGGACCCGGGCGACGCGTGGCGCGTCTTCATGAGCGAGACCCGCCGGTCGCCGGCGGCGCGCCGGGCGTTCCGCGCCTTCCTGGACCGGGAGCGGGTGGTGACGCTGGCGGAGAGCAAGTTGCGGGAGACCTTCCGCATCCTGGCGCTCCACCCCGCGGAGCGGGCCGTCCTCTTCACCGGCGGCGTGGCGGCGGCGCGGGTGCTGTCCACCGAGCTGGCCGTACCCCTCATCACCGCCGACACGCCCGCATCGGAGCGCAAACGCATCCTGGACGCCATGGCCGACGGCCGGGTCCGGGCCGTGGCCAGCGTCCGCGTCCTGGACGAGGGGTGGGACGTGCCCGCGGCCAAGCTCGGCGTCATCCTGGGCGACAGCAGCCGGGGCGGCCGGCGCCAGCACGCCCAGCGCCTGGGCCGCCTGCTCCGGCGCCAGGGCGACCGCGTCGCCTCCCTCTACGAGGTCGTGGCGGCGGACACCTACGAGTTCTTCGCGTCCCAGAAGCGCCGCGGCGGCATGACCCGGGGCGCCGACCCACAGCTCGGCCTGGGATTGTGACGCCCCCCTCGCCGGGCCGCTGAGCGGGAGACGCCGTGCTCCGCCGGACCCACGTCCAGCCGTTCACCGCCGAGGACGACGGGCGCATCACGGTCACGTTCCTCGATGACCGGGACGGGCGCGTCACCGCCTTCCTGGACCGGCTGTGCACCCTGCTGCGCCGCCTCGAAGGACGACGCCGCGACGTCGTCCTGGAAGCGCTGCGCCGCCAGGAGCGCCGCGTCCGCGATGCACGCCGGCTGGCCGGCCTGGCCAAGGTGCTCCTGGACGCCAGCCGCTTCGAGCCCGACCCCCTGGCCGACCGCGCCGCCGAGGTGCGCGACGCCGTCTTCCACGCCCGGGGCGAGCTATGGCCCCCCGTCCCCGGCGACGTGGACGCGCCGTACCAGGCGGCGGCCGCCGGGCTGGGCATGAGCGTCCGGGAGGCACGGGACGCCCTCTACGCCGACCGGCCGGAACGACGACGCCTGGCCCGGGCGCCCCGCTGGGACGGACGGCGCCTCCTCCACCGCTACAACCTGGAGCTGGCCCGGGCCGTGCTCCTGGACGCCGTCGAGATGACCGTCACCGCCCGCGGCGGCTGGGGCGACGTCTTCCGCGCCGTCAAGCTCGCCCGCCTCATGTACCGCGTCGAGCGGACGGACGACGGCTACCGCGTCACCCTCACCGGGCCCGCCGCGCCGTACGTCACCCGGGCCCGGCGCTACGGCATCCGCTTCGCCCGCGTCGTGCCGGCGCTGACCCGGGCGCCCGGCTGGCGCCTCGACGCCACCATCCTCCGGGACGACCGGCGCCTGGCCTACACGCTCAAGGCCGGCGGCGCCATCCGCACCCGCGCCCGCCGCGCCCGCTACGACTCCGCCTGGGAGAAGGGCCTGGCCGCCGAGTTCGCCGACAAGATCGGCACCGAGCGGAACGGCTGGACCCTCATGCGGGAGGAACGGCCCGTCCCCCTCGACGACGACGTCTTCCTCCCCGACTTCACCATCCGCCACCACGACGGCCGCGAGGCCCTCGTCGAGATCGTCGGCTTCTGGACCCCCGAGTACCTCCGCGCCAAGCTCGACAAGGTCCGCCGCGCCGGGCTCGACAACCTCATCCTGCTGGTCTACCGGGGGCTGGCGGCGGGCGCGGAGGCGGCCGGACGCGATGCGGACGACGCCGGCGCGGCCGACCGCGGCGGCGCCGCCGGGTCCACGGCGGGCGCCGACCTCCCCGGCGCCCTCGACGACGCGGCCGCCGTCCGTTCGGCCGACGCCGGCAATCGTTCGGCCGACGCCGG
>CAYQCY010000187.1:1885-3904 GCA_964416095.1 uncultured Gemmatimonadaceae bacterium | reverse complement strand
CATCGCGGTGGGGATGGCGACGAACATCCCGCCCCACAACCTGCGGGAGGTGGTGTCGGCGATCCACGTTCTGGCGGAGGATCCGGACTGTACGGTGGACGACCTCATGGCGCACCTGCCGGGCCCCGACTTCCCCACCGGCGGGTTCATCGTGGGCGTGGAGGGCATCCGTGAGGCCTACGAGACGGGCCGCGGCCGCATGACCATGCGCGCCCGGGTGCAGAAGGAGGCGCTCCGGGGCGGCAAGGAGCAGCTCGTCGTGACCGAGCTGCCGTACGGCGTCTCCAAGTCGAAGGTCATCGAGCAGATCGCGGACCTGGTCCGGAAGCGAGGCCTGGACGACGTCTCGGACCTGCGGGACGAGTCGGATCGGGACGGCATGCGCATCGTGGTGGAGCTGAAGCGCGGGACCAAGCCGAAGCCGGTCCTGAACAAGCTGTACAAGAAGACGCACATGCAGGCCACCTTCGGCGCCATCATGCTGGCGCTGGACCACGGCGAGCCGAAGGAGATGACGCTCGAGCAGTTCCTGGAGAAGTTCCGGGACCACCGCCTCGAGGTCATCGTCCGGCGCGCCGAGCACGACCTCGCCGAGGCGACCCAGGAGGCCCACATCACCGAGGGCCTCATCGTGGCGCTGGACAACATCGACGCCGTCATCCAGATCATCCGCTCCTCCAAGAACCGGGACGCCGCCGCCGCGAAGCTCCGGACGGAGTTCGACCTCTCGGAACGGCAGGCCGCGGCCATCCTGAACATGCGGCTCCACCGGCTCACGGAGCTGGAGACGAAGCAGCTCCGGGGCTGGCTCAGGGAGCTCCGAAGCCGGATCAAGCAGTTGAAGGCGCTCCTGGCGTCCGAGGACGAGCAGCTCGCCCTCATGCTCGCCGAGCTGGACGAGCTCGTGGAGACGTACGGCGACGCGCGCCGGACCACCATCGTGCGCGGTGACGCCGACTTCAGCGTCGAGGACATGATCGCCCAGGAGGACGTCGTGGTGACGCTCTCCCACGAGGGCTACGTCAAGCGCATGCCCGTCTCGCTCTACAAGCGGCGCGTCACCTCCGGCAAGGCGCTGGCGGGCATGGAGAAGTACGAGGAGGATTTCCTGGAGCACGTCTTCATCGCCTCGACCCACGACGAGCTCGTGGCCATCGCCCGGGACGGCCACGCCTACGCCCTCGGCGTGCTGGACGTGCCCGAGGGCGGCCGCGCCTCCCGGGGCCGCAAGCTCGCCCGGCTCCTGGACATCGAGAAGGACACGCCCATAGCCGCGCTCCTGGGCATCACCGACTACGACCCGGACCACTCCCTCGTCTTCCTGACGCGGGGCGGCCTGGTCAAGCGCACGACGCTGGACCAGTTCGACAGCATCCGCGCCGGCGGCATCATCGCTGCCGGGCTCAACGGCGGTGACGAGCTGCTGGACGTGCGCGTCTCCGACGGCAACGACGACGTCGTCCTGGTGACGCGCCAGGGCCGCGCCATCCGCTTCCCCGAGACCGACGTGCCCCAGGTGGGCCGCACCGCCAGGGGCGTCATCGGCATCCGGCTCCGGGACGACGACGAGGTCGTGGGCATGGTCGTCGTACGCCGCGACGCCACGCTGTGCGCCGTCACCGCACAGGGCTACGCCAAGCGCACGCCCATCGCCGACTACCCCGTCCAGAAGCGGGGCGGCCTCGGCACCATCACCCTCTCCGTCTCCGACAAGACGGGGCCCCTCGTCGCCGCCATGGAGCTGCTTCCCGGAGACGAGCTCATGCTCATCACCCAGGGCGGCGCCGCCGCGCGCGTCCGCGCCGACGACGTCCCCGTCCAGGGCCGCAACACCCAGGGCAAGCAGCTCGCGCGGCCCGAGCCCGGCGACCGGGTCGTCGAGGTCGCTCGCGCCGCCAAGGCCCGGGCCGACGAGGCCAGGGAGCGGGCCGAGCAGCAGAAGAAGGCGGCCGAAGCCGGCGACCAGCTCGAGCTGGTGGCGGAGGCGGGGGACGAGACGGGGTGACGACGGGCCGCGGC
>CAYQCY010000187.1:0-1785 GCA_964416095.1 uncultured Gemmatimonadaceae bacterium | reverse complement strand
CGGGCCGCGGCTCACCAACTCGCCGGCCTTCTACCGTGCGGTGGACAGGATGGAAGACCGCCTCCGCACCTTCGGCATCCCGGTGGTGCGACGCGAGGCGTGGGAGTTCCGGCAGGGCTGGACACTGGAGGGGCTGACGCTGGAGATGACCGGGCCCCGCTACTTCCCGCTCATCGGCTACCCGGAGGCGTGGACCCCGTCCACGGACGGCGTCATCGAGGGCGCGCCCGTCTACATCGGCGACCGGTCCGCCGAGGTGGTGCGGGCCATGGCGGGCGAGCTGCGGGGCCGCGTCGTGCTGGCCACGACCCCGCAACCGGGCTTCATCACCGGGGACCGGCCCCAGCCGACGCTCCACGAAGAAGCGGAGACCGGCGCGCCGTCCTACCCGCGTCCCGACGCGCCCGGCGACCGCCGGGAGCTGGCCGACCTGATGGAGGCGGTCGCGCCCGGCGTCGTGCTGCGGCCCAGCGCCGGCGCCCACGGCACCATCTTCGTCACCGGCAGCACCATGGACGTGCCCGTGGTGGTGCTGACGGGCGAGCACTACAACGCGCTGGTGGGGCTGGTGGAGAGCGGCGCGCCGGTCCGGTTGCGGGTCGGCGTCGACGGCCGGCTCCACGAGAGCACGACCGCCTACAACATCATCGCCGAGATCCCGGGCACCGATCCCGACGTCGGCCACGAGGTCGTCATGGCCGGCGCGCACCTGGACTCGTGGCACGCGGCCACCGGCGCCACCGACAACGCCGACGGCGTGGCCACGGTCACGGAGGCGATCCGCATTCTTCACGCCGTGGGCGCGCGCCCGCGTCGCACGATCCGCATCGCGCTGTGGTCCGGCGAGGAGCAGGGGCTCGTGGGGTCGCGGGCGTGGGTGGCCCGGCACCTGGGGCCGGACGCGAGAGAGGACGAGCGTGACGACGTCGTCGTCTACTTCAACCAGGACATCGGGTACGGACCCATCTACGGGCTCTACATGCAGGAGAACGACGCCGCCAAGCCCATCTTCGACGCGTGGATCGACGCCCTGGCGGAGTACGGCGCCCGGAAGAACGTCATGAGCTTCATCGGCTCCAGCGACCACATGCCCTTCCACCGCGCCGGCGTGCCCGCGTTCAGCACCATCCAGGAGTACACCGACTACGACACGCGCACCCACCACACCAACGCCGACTTCGCCGAGCGGCTCACGGACGCGGACCAGATGCAGTCCGCCGTCGTCATGGCGGCGCTCCTCTGGCACGCGGCGCAGCGGCAGGAGCGGATCCCGGGAAGCGGATAGCGGACAGCGGACCGGGTCTGCTACTCGGCGCGCCAGGGGGCTACCGGGGCAGCGCGATCTCCGGCTCTTCGGGATGCGCCCGGTACAGCACGACGGTCCTGCCGATCACCTGCACGACCCGGGCCCCGTCGATCCTCGATTCGAGGGCGTCCGCCGTACCGTGGGCCACGCTCGGGGCTGTCTCCAGCACCTTCACCTTGAGCAGCTCCCGGTTCGCCAGCGCCTCCTCCACCGCGTCGATCACCGCATCCGTGACGCCTCCCTTCCCCACCTGGAGCACCGCATCCAGGTCGTGGGCGAGGGCTCGGAGGTGGGCTCGTTGCTTCGACGTCAGATCTGGCGCCATCGCTTTCTCCTGGCCTTTGTCGCGTCGGTCTGACAACGTACGGTGGAGGCGCCGGGGTCGGAAACCGGGGGCGTGCGGCGGGACGCCTTCGCGTTCGGCAAGACGGCCCGTCGCGCCGGGCCTTTGGCGCGCGCCCGACGGCGACACTAGCTTT
>CAYQCY010000186.1:0-4080 GCA_964416095.1 uncultured Gemmatimonadaceae bacterium | reverse complement strand
GACTAGGGTGTGGGGTGCGCCCGGCTGACCGGGCGCGGTGGGGAGACGGCCCGGCCCGCAATATTGCGGGCCGGGCCGTGGTGCGTGAGGGGGAACACCGGCGGCTGCGGGACAGTAGTAGGTGGGAGAGCGTACCGGGTGCTGGAGGAGCCAGGCGGTGGAAGCGCGGTCGGTGTCGTGCGACGAGGTGCTGGAAGCGTACTCGGAGCTGGTGGATGGCCGGCTTCCGGGCTCGGAGGCCATGCGGTTGTGGGGTCACGTGCGCACGTGTCCCTCGTGCGGGCGATACCACAAGGTGGTCCGGGGCGGCGTCTCGGTGCTTCGTGATCTGGCGGAGCGGGAGGCGCCGTCGGGCTTTCACGAACGTCTGAGTCGGCGACTGGCGGTGGAGGGGTCGGTGCGGCCGCGGCGGACCCTGGCGGACATCGTCGTGCTGGCGCTGGTCGTGGCCCTGGCGACGGTGGTGTGGACGCGGGATCGGGGCCCTGAGGTGCGGGCCACCCCGGCCATCCCGCGGGTCGGGGTGGAGGTATCCATCGCTCCGGTGCGGGGGTTCGACTGGCGCTCGGCGACGGCGACAGCGGACCCGGCGGCGCTGGACCCGTCGCCGTCCCCGGCGTATTCTCCTCTTGTCGTCGGTCTGCCGATCCACCGCGCCGCGGACTGGCGGCTCCTCATGTCGAGCGCGGGGCCCGTTTCTTCGGACTGAGCACCGTATGCCGACCCACGACGGCCTGCTCCGCTCGCTCGCGAAGGGTGAGCGCGGAGGGGTGTATTTCCTGTACGGGGACGAGGAGTACCTGAAGGACGAGGGTGTGGCGGCCATCGTGGCGGCCCACCTCGAGCCGGGCATGCGGGACTTCAACCTGGACCAGCTCCGGGGCACGGAGACGGACGCGGAGACGCTCTCGTCCCTCATGCAGACGCCGCCCATGATGGCCGGCTGGCGGGTCGTGGTGGTCCGGGACGCCCAGGCCCTCGCCGGGAGCAGCACGAGTCGTGACGCGGTGCAATCGGCGCTGGAACGGCCGGTCCCGGGGCTGGCGCTGGTGCTCGTGGCCTCCATCCCGGAGCGGAGCCGCGCCAAGTTCTACACCGTCCTGAAGAAGCGCGCCACGGCGGTGGAGTACGCGCCCCTGGACGATGCGGATGTGCCCGGCTGGCTCATGGACCGTGCCCGTGCCCAGGGGCTGGAGCTGGACGAGGCGGCGGCCCGGGCCATGGCGGCGGCCGTCGGGCCGAACCTCGGCGTCCAGGCGGCGGAGCTCGCCAAGCTCCGGGACTACATCGGGGACCGGGATCGGATCACCCGGGACGATGTGGCCCGGGTGGTGGGCGCCATGCCCCGGGTGGACCGGTGGGATTGGCTGGATTCGGTGGCGGAGCAGCGGTTCGACGAGGCGAGGACCGGTCTGCCCACCCTCCTGGAAGCCGGCGAGACCGGTGTCGGCCTGGTCATCGCGCTGGGCACCCACTTCATCCGTCTGGGCCTGGCCCTGGCCGGCGGGGAGAACGCCCTGGAAGCCGAGCTGCCCCGGCACCAGCGCTGGCTGGTCCGGAAATACCCCGGCCAGGCACGGCGCTGGACGGGCCCGGCGCTGGCCGCCGCCCTGGACGACCTGCTCCGGGCGGACCGGCTGCTCAAGTCGGCGCCCCTCACCGAGCTCCAGATCCTCGACGAGCTCCTGCTCCGACTCCAGCACCGGACCGGAAAGGAGGCCGCGGCATGACCCGCCTCGTCACGGCCCTGGCTCTGGCCCTGGCCTTGCCGGGGACGGCCGTCGCCCAGCGAACCCTGGAGGACGTGGAGGCTCTCATCCAGGTGGGCCGCTACGAGGAGGCCCGTGCCGCCATCGACGCCTGGTGGGAGCGCCCCGGCAATCCGGACGCCGCGGCCGTCGTGCGAGGCCACATGCTCCGGGCACGCCTGACCCTCGATCCCGCGGAAGCCGAGGCCGACTACCTGGCCATCGTGCTGGGCCACCCGGCCAATCCGGCCGCCGCCGAGGCGCTCCTCCGCCTGGGCCAGGCGCTCCTGCTGCGCGGCGAGGTGCATCGGGCACAGGGCTATCTGCAACGCCTGGTGGCCGACTACCCGGGAAGCCCGCGCCACGGCCCCGGCACCCTCTGGCTCGCCAGGTCCTACAACGCCAGCGACCGCCACCAGGCGGCCTGTCGCATCGCTCGCCGCGGGATCGCCGAGACGAGCGACCCCAACCTCGCGGCGCTGCTCCGCCTCGAGGAGGCCGCCTCCTGCCGCCTCACCGCCGAGGCGCCCGAGGCCGCACCGGAGACGCCCGAACCGGCACCCGACACCCCCGAGCCCACCGAGGAAGCGGAGCCCGCCGGCAATTTCGCCGTACAGGCCGGCGCGTTCCGCCAGCAGGAGGGCGCCGAGGCTCTCGCCGAACGACTCCGCCAGGCCGGGCACCGGCCACGCCTCGTTCGCGTGCCCAACAGCCAGTTGCTGCGCGTCCGCCTCGGGCGCTTCGCCAGCGCCCAGGACGCCGGCCGCCTCGTTCGCACCCTCGAGGCCGAGGGCTTCAGCGCCATCGTCGTCGCCGACGCGCACCGCGAACGACGACCCTGACCATGGCCGACCCGCTCAGCCTACTCATCGCCGACGACGAGCCCCTCGGCGCCATGGCGCTCCGATCCCAGCTCGAGGCCATGGGCCACCACGTCCACGCCCATGCCCGCGACGGGCGCCAGGCCGTCGAGCTGGCCCGCTGCTTCCTGGTCGATGCCGCCATCCTCGACTTCCGCATGCCTGGCCTCACCGGCCTCGAGGCCGCCGCCCGGATCTTTCGCGTCCGGCCCCTCCCCATCCTCGTGCTCAGCGGATTCCCGGAAGCCGAAGCCGCCGCCAAGCCACCGGCCTACCACTACCTCGTCAAGCCCGTCGACACGGCCGAGCTCGAGAACGGCCTGCGCACGGCACACGACCGGTTCCACGAATGGCTCCGACCCCAGCACGACACCGGCCGGATCCAGGAGCTCCAGCGCCAGGCACGCATCGTCGATCAGGCCCGCGCATTCCTCGCTCGCCGCGACCGGACCTCCCAGCTCGTCGCCTGCCAGACCCTCATCCGGACCGCCGGCCAGTCCGACCGGCCCCTCCACGAGGTCGCCCGCGCCATCCTCCACGAGGGTGGCGATGTACCCGACCCCGACGTAGTCTGGTAGATGATGGACACGCCTCGACGCTCCCAGAAACAGCGCTACCTCGATTGGGTCGAAGAACGCATCGAGGACTACAAGGCCGAGCTCACCCGCGATGAGCTCCTCGGCCTCGCCGACCAGGCCGTCCGCGAGCTCTTCGACACCGACGACGGCCAGTACCCTCTCACCGAGATCCTCCTCAAGGACGCCGTCGACGCCCTCATCGCCCGGCGCCTCGGCCTCCCCAGCTACGCCCGCTGGCGGAAAACGTGTCAAAACGACACGCCCGACCGTCCACCCGAGGCGACACATGCCGACGACGCCGCGGAGCGGATTGCGTCGTAAGTCATTGCTCTGAAACAGTTTAGCTTGGTCGGGCCTGGTTCGGTACGGACCGTGCCCCGTACGAGGGGTGTGGAAGTCCGTGCGTGAACCGGGTGGAGGACGGAGCGATGGCGAGCAAGGAAGAGGCGAAGACGGTGGGGCGGGAGCCGCGCGGCATCGTCATCCGGGACGGGGCGAAGCCGCCGTCGAAGCCGGTGATCCAGGCGTTCATCTGGGGCGGGAAGACGCGGCCGGTCCCGACGCTGCCGTTCGGGCGGTGGAAGGTGACGGCGGCGTAGGGTTTCCGTTTCCAGGGTCCGGAGACGTCCGTGGACGGGTTGTCCGCGGGCGTTTTTTCAGGCTTCTTGCTGATGCAAGTGGGCAATTCCGGCTGGCGTTGGTGCTGCTCGCAGCGCGGCGAGGATCCGGCCGATCCCCAGGCGCCGCGGCAGGACGACCTTCGCAGTCGGCACAACGCGGAAATGCGGAAGGAGGCGGCTGCGCGGAAACCGTCGTCGCGAACGGTTGCGCTTCACGTCGGGGCGACGAAAGGTCTTGCAGGTCAAGCTACGGCGCGTACGTAAACCGGCCGCG
>CAYQCY010000185.1:0-4228 GCA_964416095.1 uncultured Gemmatimonadaceae bacterium | reverse complement strand
TTCCGCGGCCTTCGGGCCGCGACCTCGTTGAAGCTCGAGGATCCTCATCGGGAGCGGCAGCACGAAGGCTGGATACCGGATGGGGCGGGCCCCGTCCCTCGGGTTGCGCGGCGATGCGTTGTTCGGGAGCGCGCGAGAGGTGCCTGTCCGGGCCGACGGGCAATGGAGGCGTTGGCTTTTGGCGGTGCGGCCATGGTATCATCCGGGGAAGCGGGATGCCCGGGGCTCCGAAGCGCCGGGCTCACGGGTCCGATCATCTGGTGCGGCGTGGTGCGGCCGCCGGGAGTGCGTGAATGTCGAATCGTTCGACGGACCATTCCGTCCCGGAACCGGTTTCCTTCATCACCGTGGAGCGGGGCGACGACCTCATCGTTGCGTTCGCGATCCAGTTGGGCCATCCCGGGGACATCGCCAGCCTGATCCTGTTGCGGACGCCCATGTACGAAGGGTTCCTGCCGGAGGAGGAACGCGGCGTCAGCGTGTCCTACGAGCTCTTCCCCGAGCGCGACGACGAGCGGCTCCTGGAAGCCCACGTCTCGGACGACCGCGCGGAGATCGTGTCCACGGAGAGGACGTACACGCTGGATCTTTCCCGTGTCGAGAGGTCGGAGCTGCGCGCCACGCGGGCCGTGTTGAAGCGGATGAACTTCGACGAGCGGTTCGAGCTCCGGTTGGCGAAGCGGGGTCGGTGACGCCCGTTCAACCCCTGAGGTGCCGCCACTCGGCGTCCCGCCCGGCCCGGACCAGCTCGATCTCGCCGGCGTTCCGCAGGTCGCGGAGGGCGCGCTGGATGGTGGGGCGGCTCACGCCGGGGCAGGCGCGGGCGAGGTCCGCGTAGCGGAAGGTGGGGGGCGTGCGCCGGATGGCCGCCGTGACCATCTGGCGCTTGGCCCCCCGGCGCGAGGTGATGGCGCCCACGCGCTCGTCCAGGGTGCGGTACGCGCCCAGCACGACGACGCCCAGGAAGTACTCCCACCAGGGGAGCAGGCCGTGGCCGGCGTCGTGCCACCCCCGGGAGGCCGCCTCCAGGGCGTCGTGGTAGCCGTCCCGATGCGTTTCCACCACCTGCTCGAGGCTCACGTACCGACCCACGCCGTAGCCGGCCCGGTAGAGGAGCCACGTCGTGAGGAGCCGGGCCATGCGCCCGTTCCCGTCCAGGAACGGGTGGATGCACAGGAAGTCCAGCACGTACGCCCCCGCCACCAGCAGCCGGTCCGCCTCGCCGGCGTCCCAGGCGGCGTGGAAGCCGTCGTGGAGCGCCGCCATGGCCCCGGGCGTCTCGTGGGGTGGCACCGGGTCGAAGCGCACGCGGACCGTCCCGTCGGGCCGACGCTCGGTGATCCGGTTGGGTGCCGTCTTCCACGTCCCGCCCCCGCCCGGAACGTAGCGGTACAGGTCCCGGTGGAGCTGGAGCACCACGCCCGGCGTGAAGGGCATGTGTTCCCGGCTCGCGTGGATGGTGCGCAGCACGTCCCGGTACCCGGCGATCTCCTGCTCCGAACGGTTCCGGGGCGCCTCGCCGGCCACCAGCGCCCGCACCCGGCCCGGCGAGGCCTCCACGCCCTCGATCCGGTTGGACGAGATCGTGCTGGCGATGACCGACGGCTCCCGCAGCGACTCCAGCACCTGCGGGGACCGGTGCAGGTACAGCAGCTCCCGGCCCCGGTACTCGCCTACCTCCCGTGCCGTGGAGAGGAGCCCACCCGAGATGGGCTGGCTCGTCAGGAACCCCGGCCCGAAGGACCGCATCCGCCCCCTGAATCTTATCAGTGTTTCAGATTCCGATCAAATTAATCATATCATATCATCGCGTCCATGATGTTGTTTCGTTAATTACATGAAAACGGCGGTCCATGATGTATTTGTGAGGGTATGACGCGGCGGCGGGATTGCGCGGGTGGTGCGGGGACGGCATCGTGAGGGCTCCCCGAACCAGGATGCGTGCATGATCGAGGCCCCCCTTGCCGTTGCGGCCGTCATCGCCGGGATCACGGCGTTCTCGTTCTGGCTGGACCGGCGGTACGCGTGGGCGGCGAAGGTGGGTGCGGGGCTGATCGTGATCGGGCTGGGCGCCGTGGTGTCGAACCTGGGGCTGGTGCCCGCGAGCTCGCCGGTCTACGAGGCCATCACGGGTCCCATCACGTCGCTGGCCATCGTGTGGCTGCTCTTCGCGGTGGACCTGCGGGACCTGAAGGCGGCGGGCCCGCTCATGCTGGGCGCCTTCGGCATCGCGGTGGCGGCCACGGCCGTGGGCGCCGTGACGTCCACGTTCATCTTCGCGGATTTCCTCGGCGAGAACGCCTGGAAGCTGGGCGCTGCCATGACGGGCACGTATTCGGGTGGCAGCCTGAACTTCGTGTCGGTGGGGCGGGAGCTGGACATCCCGGCCGCCCTGTTCGCGGCCGCCAACGCCGCCGACGCGGTCATGACGGCGGTCTGGATGGGCGCGACCATCATCCTGCCCGTCTACATCGGCCGGTACTATGTCCGGCGGGTGCCGGAGAAGGTGGAGGCGCCGGGCCGGGAGGTGGGGCCGGTTGCCCGATCCGATGCCCGGGCCCTGGACGGCGACGGGGCGACGGGGGGACGGAGGGACGAGGCCGCGGGTCCGCGGGACCCGGAAGTCAGCCACGCTGCCGAGACGGCAGTGGACCCCGAAGCGGCCGCGAGGCTGGCGGATGAGGCCGCGAAGTCGGGGTGCCCCGCGGACACCACCGATCACCGATCACCGGTCACCGATCGCGAGCGCAGCGAGCAAGACGTCCACGAGCACCCCTTCTTCGCCCAGGTCCCGCTGCGGATCATCGACCTGTCGATCCTGCTGACGCTGGCGCTGGCGCTGCTGCTGCTGGCCGACCTGCTGGCGGCGCGGATGCGGGGCATCCCGTCCGTGCTCTGGCTCACCACCTTCGCCCTGCTGGTGGGACATGTGCCGGCGGTGCAGCGTCTCGCCGGCGCCATGCAGCTCGGCACCCTGGCACTCCATCTCTTCCTGGCCATCATCGGCGTCTATTCCCGCATCGCCGAGATGCTCCGCGTCGGACCGGAGATCTTCTACTTCACGGCCGTGGTGGTGGCCATCCACGGGACCCTGGTCTACCTGGGCGGCCGGGCCGCGCGGCTGGACGTCGGCACCACCTCGGTGGCGTCCCAGGCCGCCGTGGGCGGGCCGGCCAGCGCCATCGCCCTCGCCGTGGCACGGGACTGGCCGGCCCTGGCCCTGCCCGGGATCGTCGCCGGACTCCTCGGGTACGCCATGGGCAACTACGTCGCCTTCGGCGTGGCGTGGTTCCTCCAACTCGCCCTGGGAGGTTGACATGCGCATCGCCATCACCGCCGCCAGCGGCCTCATCGGCAGCACCGTGAAGCGGGCCCTCGACGACGCCGGGCACACCACCACCCGGCTGGTCCGCAGCCGCGAGGCCGCCACGGCGTCCGACGCCATCTTCTGGTCGATGCGGGAAGGGACCGTCGACACCGTGGGCCTCGAAGGGCACGACGTGGTCATCCACCTCTCCGGCGAGAACATCAAGGGCCTCTGGACGGCCGCCAAGAAGAAGCGCATCCGGGACAGCCGCGTCGAGAGCACGCGCCTCCTGAGCGAGACCCTGGCCGGCCTCGACCGCAAGCCACACACCCTCCTCACCGCCTCCGCCGTCGGCATCTACGGGGACCGGCCGCCGGACGAGCCGCTGGACGAGTCCGCCGCTCCCGGCGACACCTTCTTCGGGGAGCTCGGCGTGGCCTGGGAAGGCGCGGCGGACCCCGCCCGGGAGGCGGGGATCCGCGTCGTCCACCTCCGCTTCGGGCTCGTCATGACCCCGAAAGGCGGGATCCTCGAGGCCGTCCTGCCGATCTTCAAGCTCGGGCTGGGCGCCAGCTTCGGCGACGGCAGCCAGATCACGCCCTGGGTCGCCCTGGACGAGGTCCCCGCCGTCATCCGCTTCCTCATGGACCGGCCCGCCGTCCACGGGCCCGTGAACGTGGTGGCACCCGACGTCGTCACCAACGAGGAGTGGGCCGAGACCCTGGGACGTGTTCTCGGTCGGCCCGTCTTCCTCAACGTGCCCTCCTTGCTCATGGAGGTGCTGGGCGACCTGGGCCAGGAGCTCACCGCCGGCGCCCGCGTCGTGCCCCGCAAGCTCCAGGAAGCGGGCTACGAGTTCCGGTTCCCGGAGCTGCGCGGCGCACTGGAAGCGATGATCTGAGTTGGGGTACTGCGAGTTGG
>CAYQCY010000184.1:0-4317 GCA_964416095.1 uncultured Gemmatimonadaceae bacterium | reverse complement strand
CTGCAAGCAGCACCAACGGCAGCCCGAATTACCCACTTACATCAGCGAGGAGCCTCCTCGATCTCGTCGAAGGCGAAGGTGTGGGTCGTCATCCTGGTGGGGTCGACGCGCCCAGCGCCTCGATGGCCGCGTCCACGCCCGCGCCGTCGGTGAGCTCCATGATCCGCTCCACCCCCGGGAACGCAGGACTCGTTCCGGCGCAACGGCGGTCGCGTGACAACGATACGGTGCCACGCGCACGGGCACGCCCTGCGACGCTGAGACCGTTACAGACCTCTGCCAGCCGGCACCCCACCCGCGGGCCTGGAACGGTCCATGCACTCTCGGCAGCAGAACCGTCGGGCCGGCGGAGCCCGCCGGACGCCCGGCGGATGCCCGGCGACGCCCGGCGAGGAAGACGCCCCGCCGGTCCCGTGAGCACCCCGCGACGCAAGGAGCCGTACCCCGTAACCCGTAACCCGCAGGTGGACATGCACGACCGTATCGCGACGCTGACCATGAACCCCGCCATCGACGCCACCACCCGGGTGGACCACGTCCGTGAAGGCGAGAAGCTCCGGTGCGAGGAGCCCCGGCGGGACCCGGGCGGCGGCGGCATCAACGTGGCCCGGGCGGTGGTGGAGCTGGGCGGCGAGGCGCTGGCGCTCTACCCGGCCGGCGGCCGGACCGCCGACTGGCTGGGCGACCTGCTGGACGAGGAGGAAGTGTCCCGCCGTGCCGTCCGGGTCGAGGGCGAGGTGCGGGAGAACGTGTCGGTCATCGAGAAGGACTCGGACCGCCAGTACCGGTTCGTCATGCCGGGTCCGCAGTTGTCCGACACGGAAGCGGAGGCCTGTCTGGCGGCGCTGGAGGAGCTGGACCCGGCGCCGGCGTACCTGGTGGCCAGCGGGAGCCTGCCCGGTGGCGTGCCGGACGACTTCTACGCCCGGGTCGCGGAGCGGGCCGGGAAACTCGGTGCCCGGGTCGTGCTGGACAGCTCGGGCGCGGCACTCCGCGAGGGCGCCGCCGCGGGGGTCCATCTGCTGAAGCCGAACCTGCGGGAGCTGTCCCACCTGGCGGACCGGGAGCTGGAAGACGAGGCGGCGCAGGAGGCCGCGGCCCGGGACCTCATCGCGGACGGCTGTGCCGAGGTCGTGGTGGTGTCGCTGGGCGCGGCCGGTGTCGTCGTGGTGACAAAGGACGGGACCGAGCGGGTCCGGGCGCCCACCGTTTCCATCCGGAGCAGGATCGGGGCCGGGGACAGCACGGTGGCCGGGCTCGTGCTCGGCCTGGCCCGGGGCGACGACCTCGGGAAGGCCACGCGCCTGGGCGTCGCCGCCGGCGCCGCCGCCGTCACGACACCCGGCACCGAGCTGTGCCGGCGGGACCGGACCGAGGCCCTCTACGCGGACCTGCTGGACGAGATGTGACGAACGGCCAGGTAGAGCTGGCCCAGCACGAGGGGGATCACGCTCACGCCGAGGACCAGCAGCCAGTGCCGTGCCGGGATGGCCACCAGTCCGAGGATGGCGGCCAGCGGCCCGAAGTAGACGGCCAGGGCCAGCAGCGCCAGGGAGATGCCGAAGGCAACCCAGACCCACGGGTTGCGGACGATCTCGTTCCGGACCAGGCCCGACCCGGGGTCGCGCATGTTGAAGGCGTGGAGCAGCCGTGACACGGACAGGACCAGGAACGCCAGCGTCACGGCATGCTCCGTAGGCAGGTCCAGCCCGGTCAGGGCGTGGGCGAACATGCCCAGGATGACGCCGCCGATGACCATCCCGTAGCCGCCGATCTCGGCCCAGTGCCGCCGGCCCAGTACCGACTCGTCCGGGTCCCGGGGCGGCCGCTTCATGATGTCCGGCGCGCCCCCGCCGATGCCCAGGGCCAGGGCGGGGAAGACGTCGTTGATCATGTTCAGGTACAGGATCTGGAGCGGCAGCAGCGGCAGCGGCGACCCGGTCACCGAGGCGGCGCCCACCGCCAGCACCTCGCCCACGTTCCCCGACAGCAGGTAGACCACGAACCGCCGGATGTTCTGGAAGATGATCCGACCGTGCTCGATGGCCGCCGTGATGGTGGGGAAGGCATCGTCCAGCAGGACCATGTCCGCCGCCTCCCGGGCGACCTCGGTGCCCCGCTCGCCCATGGCGATGCCGATGTCCGCCTCCTCGAGGGCCGGCGCGTCGTTGACCCCGTCGCCGGTCATGGCCAGGATGTCGCCGGCCGAACGATGGGCACGAATCAGGTCCAGCTTCTGCTCCGGGTCGAGCCGGGCGAAGACGGCCGCCTCCAGGATCCGCTCCTCGCCGGCGTCCCGGAGCTCGGGGCCCGTGATGACCGGGCCATCCCCGTCCAGCAGGCCCACCTCCCGGGCGATGTGGCGCGCCGTCTCCGGGTGGTCGCCGGTCATCATGACGATGCGGATGCCGGCGTCACGGCACCGCTCCAGGGCTGCGGGCACGTCCTCCCGGGGCGGGTCCTCGAGACCGACGAAGCCCAGGAACACCAGGTCCCGGTACGGGTCCTCGTCCTCGTCCGCGTCCCGGTAGGCCAGCGCTAGGACCCGGAGCCCGTCCGCCGCCATGGACTCTGCCACGTCGTGCCAGTCGGCCCGGCCTTCGTCGTCCAGGGGCTCCGGGTCCTCCGCGCCCACGACGGACGACGACGCCTCCAGCACCGATTCCGGTGCGCCCTTCACCAGGACCCGCGTCCGTCCCTCCGCCACCCGGTGGAAGCTGGCCGTCATGAACGTGTCCCGGTCGAACGGCTCGAAGCGGACGCGCGGCATCTCCTCCACCAGCCGGTCCGGATCCCGGTCGAGGCGCCGGCCCAGCTCCATGAGCGCCTCCTCCATCGGCTCGGCGGTCTGCCGCTCCTCGTCACCCAGGCCCTCGTTGCACAACGCGGCCACCTCGAGCGCCCGGTCCAGAGAGCCTTCCGGCTTCGCGGCGCCGCCGTGCCCGTCCGACCCGTTCCCCTCGTCCCGCAGCGACGCCTCCTCGCCGGACCAGTCGACCCGCACCGCGCCGCCCGGCAGCCGGAAGACGCTCACCCGCATCCGGTTCTCCGTGAGGGTGCCCGTCTTGTCCGCGCAGATGACCGTGGTCGAGCCCAGCGTCTCCACGGAGGACAGGCGCCGGACCAGGGCGTTGCGGCGCGCCATGCGGCGCACGCCCCGGGCCATGGCGATGGTGGCCACGATGGGCAGCCCTTCCGGCACCGCCGCCACCGCCAGGGCGATCCCCGTCTCCACCATGAGGAAGAGCTGGCGGCCCGCCAGGATCCCCGCCACGCTCACCGCGGCCGCGATGGCCACGGTGAGCCAGACCAGGCGCGTGCCGAGGCGATCCAGCCGCCGCTGCAGCGGTGTGTCCTCCTCCCCCGCTTCCTCCACCATGGACGAGATGGCGCCCACCTCCGTGTCCATGCCCGTGGCGACCACCACGCCCCAGCCCGAGCCCCGGGTCACCGCCGTGCCCTTGAAGACCATGGAGGACCGCTCCGCCAGCGGCGCGTCCTCCGCCACCGGGTCCAGACCCTTGCGCACCGGGGTGGACTCGCCGGTCAGCGCCGACTCATCCGCCTCCAGGTCCGACACCTCGATCAGCCGCGTGTCCGCCGACACCACCTCGCCGGTGTCCAGCCGGACGACGTCGCCCGGGACCACCTCGCCGGCCGCGATCGTCTCCGTCTCGCCGGACCGCCGCACCACCGCATCCGCCTGGCCCAGGCGCCGCAGAGCCTCCATGGACCGGACCGCCCGGATCTCGGTGAAGAAGCCGATGAGCGTGTTCAGCACGACGACCACGCCGATGGCCGCGGCCTCCACCTGCTGGCCGAAGGTGAGGGACACGATCGCGGCCACCGCGAGAAGCGCCACCACCACGCTCTCGAGCTGGGCCACCAGGATCCGCCACCAGGGCTTCCGCCCGGTCCCCCGGATGCGGTTCGGGCCGTACCGCTCGCGCCGGGCCTCGACGGCGGAAGCGTCAAGCCCCCGATCCGGGTCGACCTCGAGGGCCCCAAGGACATCCGCGGTGGAAAGGGACCAGGGGTGGTCGGGGATCTCCATGATCAGCGGCGGTGGTCCTCGAGCAGAACGCTTCCGGCCCGGAAGGGGCGCGCCGCGCCGCCCGGGAGCCCGGGGGGCGAGAGCGCATCGGAAGACGGACGCCTGCGTTGTCGGTTCATGGAGAGCCGGGACTGCCGCGGACAAAGGAATGGGAGAATAACCGGGATGGCAGGAGGGGGTCAAACGGCGTGCGTCCGCGCCGTGCGCGTTCCTCGGCGGGCTACGGGCCACCGCCGTTCCCAGGACTTTCCCCAAAAAAATGG
>CAYQCY010000183.1:0-4447 GCA_964416095.1 uncultured Gemmatimonadaceae bacterium | reverse complement strand
CACAACAGACCACGCTATTCGAGGGGGGACCATGAACACGACCACCACTGGGCCCGACACCCGGGCCATGACGCCTGGCGAGCTCCAGGCGCTGCTGCTGGTCCTGGGCGACGGCGGAAAGCCGATCCCTCTGCGGATCGTGGCCCAGCGCCTCGACAGGAGCACGCGCCAGCTCATCCGGTACAAGGCCGGCGAGCAGGAGATACCGCGCCTCGTCGCGCGGGAGCTGCGCCGTTGGGTCCAGGAGGTCGCGGAAGGGGGTGAGACATGAGCACCGATCAGCGGAGGAGGAACACCACGACCAGAGTGACCGAGGACAATATCGAGTCGGTGCGCGAGGCGGACGAATCCGGTGAGGAGGCATGATGCGCTACTACGTGGAGTTCCGACGGGATGCAGGCGACCCGTGGCAAGAGGCCGAGCCGATGCTGGCGCCGGTCGACCGCTACACCAAGACGCGCGAGGTGGCCGACGAGGTGATCAAGGTGCTTCGGTGGCAGGATGCTCACGAAAGGTGCGAATATGAGTATCGCGTGGCGGAGATCGACTACGTGGGCTGTGAGTGCGGCGCCGTCACCGGTGAGCCGTGCGCCTGGGTGGGCGATCCCGACGAGACCGTCGTCCTGGAGTGGATGCCGCGCGACCTGCGGGCGAGCCACGAGGCGGCGGGCAACCGCGGAACGTTTCCGCAGAATGGCGCCGAGCGCCTGCGGCTGGAGCAGACCTGCGCCGACGCGATTCTCGAAGGCGAGGGTGGCTGGGCGCGCATCGTGGATGATCGCTACTGAGGGCGTGGAGGGGTAGGCGGGGGGCGCCCCGTGCGCTCACCGAGGATCTGGAGGGCCGTCTGCCGGATGGCCCTCCTCCTCATTTCCTCGTTCGAGAACGGCACATCCCTGAGCCGTTCCTTGGCCTCCCGGCCGATCTCTTTCTGCTCCTCCTCCGAGAGCCGGCGAGCTCGCACCATCATGTCCCGGCGCCAGTGCGCCATCGCCTCACCGTAACGCTCCGTCTCTGCCTGGGCCTGGCGCTCCCGGGCCCGGGCCTCCTCCCGCCTCGAGGTGTCCCCCTGGCGCTCCGCTTCTTTGCGCTGGTATGCGGCCACGGCCTTCGCGAAGCTGTTCTCGAGGTTGAACGCGTCCCAGGGCGGCGCATCCTCTTTGTTCCACGGAAAGATGTACGGCATCCCGCGCACCGCAGCTTCTACGCCCTCCTCCCCGTACTGCGAGATGAGGGTCTTTACCTTCCGGGCCTGTTTCGCCCATAAACGCCCCGTGATGTGCGACGCGGCATTGAGCCCCATCTGATGGATCATCTGCATGATCCGGTTAACGGGGCTCTTTCCGTTTTCTTGCTGTTCCGGGGTCAGCTCGAAACCGTCGCTATCTGCTGTTTCGCCCTCCCCCGCCTGATCGGTCGGGGTCGTTGCGGCGCTTGGACTTTCTGCTGTTACGCCTTCCGGTGAAGAATCGGTATTTTCCGCTGTTTCGGGTGGCCCCCAATAATCCCGAAGTTCGATGGGGTAGGGGCGGTTCCCGGGCTGGCCCTGGGGGAACCGGACGAGCTGGCGGTCATCGAGCTGTTGCAGGAACCGGGAGACCTGACGGGTGGACGTGGACCACCATTGTGCCGCTTCCCGGAGGGACCACCCCTTGATGATCCCGTCGGGGTCGGCGCGGAGCTGGAGGCTGATGTACCATGCCGCGTGCAGGGGATCCGTCCAGAGCGAATCCCCTGCGAAGTCCCGCGGCAGGTGCAGGAAGCTGCCGGGCATGGCCCGGCTTACGAGGTCGGGGCCGCCGCTTCTTCGGCCTCCCCGGGCTCGATCCGACCGGCAACCGCATCATCCTCATCATCCAGCCCCTCCCCGGAGGGGAACGGGATTGCCAAGAAGATGCGGGTGTAGGTGATGAGGTCCTCGCCGACCAGCGCCGGCTCACCGTCCAGCTCGCGCACCCACAGCGCGGGGCGGCCCGACACCCGGACCTGTACGTGCCCCGTGAGCGTCTCGGACTCCGTCACGTCGTGGCCGTCTACCACCTGGGTCGCCCACACCTCTTGGAGCCGGGCCAGGATCTCGCGGTCGCTCATCGGCACGTGGTCCGCGTCCTCCGCGTCCTCCTCGATCTCCATGAACTCGTCCGGGTACGGGAGCCGGTCCAGCAGCGCGCCCCGGACCTCCTGCGGATACTTCTCGTTGAGCGCGGTCAGGACGGCCTCCATCGGGTCGGGCCGGCCCGGTCGGGACCCGTTGCCGCTCGCCGGCCTGGGCGCCGACTCTTCGGCGGGCTCCTGAGCGGCCGTCTCCGGGCCGCCATCGCCCTGGGGCTCCTCCTTGTCGACCGCAAACACTTCTGGCTCGTGGGCGTCGGCCTGGGCCTCTCCCTGGGGCTCGTAGCCGCCGTCCTCATCCGGCAACTGCCAGGCGAAGCCCTCGGCCTCCAGGATCGCATCGAGGCGCTGGAGCTTCGTCTCGCCGATCCCCTGGAGCGCGCCGATCTCCTCCCGCGTGCAGAGCGCGAGGTCCTGGACGGTCTGGATGCCGTGCAGGTGGTGGTGTAGCGCGTCGAGCGCCGCCGGCGTGACGGTATCGAAGTTGGTGAGCGGCGTGGCGCCGTAGTCCGGTTCCTCCTCCCTGACCGGCTCCTGCGCTTCGCTCTCGTCCTCTTCCTCGGTCTCGGCGATGGCCTCCTCGATGTCCTGCTGGCCGTCGTCCTCGTCGTCTAGCTCGAGCTCCTGCTGGGCGCGGTGGCCGGCCTCGTACTCTTCGGCCCGCTGGATCAGGCTGTTCAGCTTCCCGACGATCTCCTCGCTCAGCACCTTCTTGTCCTGGCCGTCCTCCTTCGCCTGCCAGAGCAGCGGCGTCGTGATGTTGAGCGGGCTGTTCGCCGCGGCCAGCTTCCTCGAGGCGCTGATGTTCACGCCGAACCGGTTGTCCTGGTGGCGGAACGCGACCGACCGCACCTCCAGCTCCTCGCCCCATTCCTGGGGAAGCTCACAGATCCGGAGGACGTCGGCCTTGAGCGCGCGTATCGCCTTCAAAAACTCCGGTTCGGGCGGCGCTGTGCCGACCAGCTCCGTCTCGCGGTTCTCGTCCTTCCGCTCCGGGTGCTCGAACTTGAGCTTGACCTCGCCGGCGCGGCCCTCCTTCTCTTCCACAAGGCGGATGAGCGTGTACTTCATGAGGTGCCTCCTTGGTTGGGGGTGATGATACGGCCGCCCTTCGGCCGCGTTCCGCGTTCATCCGCCATCATCTGGCCCGCCAGATGCTGGAGAATGTCCGCCAGGATCAGCGCCGCCTCGCCCGGTGTGATCCCCAAGTCGTTGAGTACCTGCACCACCAGCCGATGCAGCGTGTTCGCCGCGACGCGCACGTGCTGGTCGCGCTCTTCCGGTGTCTGCTTCCGTCTCTCCACTCTACGCCTCCGCTGTCATGATGCGCGCGATGTGCCGAAGGTCCCGCGCCAGGCGCGGGTACTCGTCTTCGCAGGAGGCGGTGCACGGGCCTCAAGGCGGGTAGCGCCGCGGGTAGCACCACGGGTAGCACGCGCGCCGTTGTCAGGCGTTGGCATGCGTGCCTCAGTGGATTGGGGGGTGAGGCTTTTTCGCGGACGCCGTGGGACTACGTCCGCTTACGTGCTGTGCCGTTGAGGGTGGCACGGCCCTCGAAATGCGGCGGGCGCAAGCCCTTGGGGGTTCGAGTCCCTCCGCCTCCGCTGACCGACAATCTCAACGGGCGCAACGGCCTCGGCCAGGGCGCCCGTTTCGCGTTCCGTGCGTCGCCCGCCCGCCTCCGGCGTCGAATCGGGTTCATCAGGCGAGGCGCAGCCGGTGGCTGCTACCGCGGCGAGGGCAACGCACACGTGCCTGATCCGCCGGGTCCTCTGCGCCGTCATGGTCTCCCGGCTTGCACCGTGAACGCGTTACGAGATGGGACCCACTCGAACGGTTCGTCGTCGGGAGTCCTGATGGCGACGCGGATCCGGAAACGGCCCGCTTCGTGCACCGTCCGGAACCCTTCCAGCTCCGCGCCGGGGAGCACCTCCACGGGGACCGAAAGGTAGATCGCGGGACAAACGAAGCCCCGATGGTGGACCCAGCGGTCGCCCTCGCGCCGGTCCAGCGTGGTCACGAGCCAGGGACCGCAGCGGTCGACGAGGGCGGTCTCATCGCCCGTGTTCCGGATCGTGAACCCGACCTCGACGTAGTCTGCGTCCAGGCGGAACAACGATCCAGCCGTCTCGACATCCACGGCGAAGCCCGGACCCAGGATCGGTTCGCACGCGGCGAGAAACGCCAGGAGCAGCGTCGTGAGTGGGAGCTTCGTCATGGTGATGTTCCAGCCCTGGCCCACCCTCGAAACGCGCGGGACGCGACCGTGGTGACAGGCTCGCGAAAGCCGCAGCGGCGTGGGCGAGATGGCGGGCTTCGACGCCTCCGCCTTCCC
>CAYQCY010000182.1:0-4773 GCA_964416095.1 uncultured Gemmatimonadaceae bacterium | reverse complement strand
TGTCAAGTGTGTCTCTTTGACACACCCCGCAACCCAGATCCACCCCAGATCCACCCCAAACCTACCCCAGAAAACCACCCTCCCGGTTTCTCCCCGGACTTTCTGGAATTTTCAGGAATTTTTTCTGAAAACGTCCCTGTGGAAAACTCCACCCCCCCACCCACCCTCCTAACGCTCGAGGCGTTGTCTCCTGATGGGGGTGATGGAACGATCCATTGAAGCCGGGGGGATGGGGGTGCCCCTGGGGGGTGGGGGTGGGTGGGCTCGAGCCGGTCCGGGGCCGGGAGGCGGTGCCCAGGCCCGGGCCGGACCCGGATTCGGGCCCACTACCAGGAGGCGGGAGCCGGCCCCAACCGGACACCTTCGGTTTTTATTCTCCCCCTTCGGTGTCTCTGCGGGGACGCATAGAGCGCGGCAGGGCCTCCCATAACGACCTGGGGGGATCGGTCGGGCGCCCACCCTGGAGGCGGACATACAGCAGGAGCCGGCGCGCCGTGCCCTGGAGGCCAGGCGGCTCCGCCTCGCCCCGTTCCCATGCCCCGACCCGGTCCGGCCGGATCTCGAGCCCCAGGGCCGCCAGATCCTCCACCATGTCCCTACGGCTGTACCGGCGCCCCAACTCCTCCCCGATCACCGCTCGAGCCTGCCTCATATCCATACCCGAAAATCGCCCCCAGGAGCTTTTTCGTCAACGACTTCACTTCCCGAGCGAGGGGCCTACGGCTGGAGTGGTTGGAGCGGTTGGGGCCTGGCGGGGGTGGGTATGACGTGGTGTCGGATCTGCTGTTTCGGCGCAGTGCTTTAGCACTGTATACCAGGGGGGTAACTACAGCGTAGGAGGTGGAGGGCAACCTCCATATGTAGAAGCTACCCTCATATCACGTGTGGCGTACGTGTGGCGGGGGTGTAGCGCGGGTGCCCGAACAGATACCGGGGGGTTGACAAAGCGACATGGTGTCACTAGATATGAAACAGTGCAGGATGTAGGACGGGCCTACATCTACGGCCGGTGCGGGGGCGCCGGTGAAACAGCACCCATGACAGGAGGTCACCCGATGGAACTCGCGATCCGAATCAACCTCGAGTCGGCAGCGTTCGCCGATCCCGATTGCGCGACCGAGGTCTCGCGCATCCTCGCTGATCTCGCCGAGCGCGTGATGGACGGCGAGCTCCCGCCGCACGTCCTGAAGGACAAGAACGGCGAGACCGTGGGGCTCGCCGGGCTGGAGTGTCAGAACGTGGCCGTGCGCCGGGAGGGGGTGTAACCATGGCCCGGACATCCACATCCCCCACGCTGCGCCAGGCCCGGGCCCGGGCCCGCTCCCTGTCGGACGAGAAGCTCCGGCGGGCGGTGGCGGGCCTGGCCTACGGCGCTTGGGCGCCGTGGCGCCTCGCCGTCGTTGAGGAGGTCGCGCGCCGTGACCTCGACCTCGCCGACACCGGGGAGGAGGTGGACCGATGACGCCGTCCACCGAATACAACGCGCTCCGCGAGGCCCTGAGCCACGACAGCGAGGCGCTGGCGCTCCTGTCCCTCGCCGTGGCCCGCGTGGACCTCTCGGGCGTAGAGGCGAGCCACGACCCGCAGGCGGCGGCAGGGCTCGTCGTGCCCGCCGTGCTCGACGCGTTCGACGTCCCGGACGCCCGCAGGGGTCAAGCGGCGCTCGAGTTGCGCGACGCGGTACGGACCGTGTGGGCAAGCGCCGACCGTGGCCGCCCGTCGGTCCGGGAGCACGCCCGGCGCACCTATCGGCACCGGCGCACGCTGGGCCGGCATCTGCGAGACGCCGGCTTGCCTGCCGGGCAAGTCCTGCTGCGCGGCCTCCAGATCGTGCGCGCCCTGCTCATCCACCAGCGGGGCCGCACCCTGGCCCGCGCCGCCGAGGCCACCGGCTGGCCCAACCCGTTCACGCTGTCCAGCCGTATGCACGAGCTTTCCGGCCTGCGCCCCTCGCGCGCCGATTGGCGCGCGTTCGTGGACGCGTGGGGCCGGCAGTACCGGGGGGGCGCATGAGCGCCCCGACCCGGTGGCCCCGGTGGCCCCGGTGGCCCCGGCGGCTCCTGCGCGCAATCGAGCGGCGCGGCTACCTGTCCGCCGGCGAGGCGGTCGCCTGCCTGGAGACCTACACCGACGTTCGGGAGGCCCGCAGACAGGGCCGGCACGCGGCCGCGGCGCTGTGGGACCGCGGGGGCGTGCCCGAGGCCGTCGCCTTCTACGGCGGCGCGACGAAGCTCGTTCGCGACGCCATCCGACACCGCCACCACGGGGGGAGACGATGAAGCGTATCCGCACCTTTCAGGCCGGGGGGAACCTTGGCGGAGACCTCGACCAATACGGCCGCCCGGTGATTGACGGCGCGTGGTACATCGCCATCGGCGACCCCTATGACCGCGCCACCACGGAGGGCGGGCCGTTCCCGGACCGGGCGGCGGCGGAAGCGGCTTTAGCGGCCGTGCTCCGCGCCGCTCTCGCCCTGTACGACGCCGTCGAGTATGGCGAGGACAGCGTCCAGGCGGCGGCCGTGTTCGTCGACGCGATGGAGCGGCTACGCCGGGGCGAGGGGGCGCGATGAGAGATCTACCACAGGTCCGGGCCATGCGCGGCGTGATCGTCGAGGGTGAGCCGGAGGGCGCGGTGCGGGAGCTGGTGGAGGCAGCCTCGGCGCTCGCCAGGGCGGTAGATCCACGTGAGAACGGCGAGGTGGAAGTGTTCATCGTGTCGGCGCTCAAACGCATCAGCCGCGCACTCGCCCGCTTCCATCTGTTGGGCAAGTGATGCGGGCCCGCGAGCGGGACCCCCGTTGCGGGGCGACGTTCGGCAGGGGCGGCGCCCGGTGCCTCCTACCCAGGGGACATCGGGGCCGCCACCTCGGCCGCGGCCAGGATTGCGGCTGTGGTATCGAGTGGCCGAACCACAGGCAGGCCGACGTGTTCGACGAAGCGCCGGAGGGCCACCCCGGCGCGCCGTCCCTGTTCCATCAGCCGGAGGAATGACCATGCGACCGAATCAGCTACCCGAGCGGGCCCGGCCCGAGGCCGTCGAGCTACGCCACCACGTGGCGCGCCTGGAGGCCGACATCGTAGGGAACTGGGACGCGCCGTGCGCCTGGTGCGGCTGCCCGCTCTATCCGGGCGACCCGTTCATCGCCGGAGCATACCCGGAAGACCCGGAAGACCCGGAAGACCCGCCGGCCGAAGACGGAGAGGTGTTCTGCTGCCGCACCTGCGCCCGCCTCTACTACGAGGACAAGGCCGAGCGGAAGCGGCGCGAGGGATGACCTGCGGCGAGTGTGGCGGGGACGTGTTCGAGCGCGACCCGGTGTTAGAGGTCAAGTGTCCGGTCTGCGGCGCGCCTGTTGGCGTGCACTGCGCCAGCGTCGCGCCGTCCGGGCACCGGAAGTCTCGCAGGTTCTCCGGGCTGGCGCCGTGGGGCCACGACGAGCGCGACCTATTGGCCGCGGCCGAAGGCCACTACCTGCACCCGTGCACCGTGCCCGACGAGGAACAGCGGGCCCGGCAGCACCGGGCCGCCGAGCGCCTGGGGCGGAACGCCGCCCCGGCCCCGGCCCGCCAACTTTCTTTCCTGGACCCTGCGGGGGCAGGGCCCGGCTCCAACCCATGACAGGAGGACAACGACGGTGAAAACGATCACAGCGAGGTTCCACAGTGAATGCCGGGAGTGCGGCGCGACGCTCGAGCCCGGAGACACAATCGTAGTCGAGCGCCGCCTCGGGGCCTGGTGCCCCGGCTGTGCGCCCGACTCGTCCGAAGAGATCCGCGAGGCGCGGGCCGAGGTCCGCGAGGTGCGGGCCGACGAGCTGGAGCGGAAGGCGACGAAGCTGCGCGCCCAGGCGGAAAGGGTGGAGCGGGAGCGGGACCGGTACGCGGGCGATGTCGCGTTCTGGAGCCAGCCCGGCCGGATCCCGGGGCGGGACCGGCTGATGCGAAAGATCGACCAGGCAGCGGAGCAGGTCGCGGAGGCCGAGAAGTTGGAGCGCCGGGCCCGAGCCCTCCGGCGTCGGCCGGCGGTCGCTGGCGACGCGGAGGCGCGGCGCGAGGCGCGGCGCGAGGCGGTCCGGGCCTGGGTGCGCGCCGGGATGGACGTCATCGCCCAGCCCTACGGGGTGCGGCGCGTGATCCGGGTCAACCGAAAGACGGTCACCGTGCAGGGCCACGCCGGCGGCCCCCTCCGCGTCGACCTTTCGCTCATACAGCGCGCCGACTGATGAGGCGCCGGCAACGTCTACGGACGGCGGCCCTCGTCGCCGCCGCCCTCATCGGCTGGGCCCTCGTCGCCCTCGCCCTCCTGGCCCTGGGGGTGTGAGATGCGCGAGTTCCGCGAGGTGTGGGGCATCCGGACCGGCGACATCGCGCGCAGCAGCTACGGGACGGGCCCTTATGAGATCGTCCGCATCCGGGGCCCGTACACCACATCGACAGCCTACGTCGAGCGCGGGCACCCGCAGTACCGGGGAAACGCGATCGGTTCGCGTTGGACATGGCAGCAGTACAAGCACGAGCCGCGCATCTCGCTCATCTGCGTCAACCTGGGCGACGAGCCCACGAAAGAGCCGGGCGCCTGGGGCGCGCGGTACAGCTACCTGAACGGCATCCGGCAGGAGGGCGGTCGGTTCTTCGCCGTGGACTCGCAGGATGTGCCGGCCAGCGGCGTGCGACTCCATGACGAGATTTTCATCGAGCGCCGGACCGGCGGGCCACCACAACAGACCACGCTATTCGAGGGGGGACCATGAACACGACCACCACTGGGCCC
>CAYQCY010000181.1:0-4788 GCA_964416095.1 uncultured Gemmatimonadaceae bacterium | reverse complement strand
CCTCGCCGTATCCTCCTCGCCGTATCCCTCGCTTCATCCTCCTCGCTTCATCCTCCTCGCCGTACCCTCCTCGCCGTATCTTCCTCGCTGAATCCTCCTCGCCGGTCACACCTCGCAGCACCCTCCTCGTTTCAACCTCCTCGTTTCACCGCCGTCCCCCTATGTTTACGGCCATGAGCTCCAGCTACCAGCACCGGCAGACGGGCCGGGCGGCGCTGGCCGTCATCGTGCTCCTCGCCGTCGTGCCGCTCCGGCATTTCGCCTTCGCCGCGGCCCTTCAGCGGGCCACGGTGGCGACGCCCTTCGCCGTCGTGGCGCTGCTGGCGCTGCTGGTGGCGGGGATCCTCGTCTCCGGCCTGACCATCACCGTGGAGCACGGCCACATCGTCTGGAGCTTCGGGCCCGGCTTCTTTCGCCGGACCGTGCCTCTGCAGGAGGTCGAGTCGGTGGAGACCGGCCGGGTACCGTGGCGGCACGTTCCGGGCGTGCGCCGCACCGATGGGGCCGTGTCGTACGCCATCGCCGGGGGTGGTGCCGTGGAGCTGCGGCTGCGGGACGGGAGACGGATCCGCCTGGGCACCGACGACCCCGAGGGCCTGGTCCACGCCATCCAGGAAGGGCGGGAGGCCGCGTAACGGGTCTTCGGTGCGCCGTTCCGCGTGTGTGGGGTGAAGGGCGGGTCGGGGCCGGGATGGCCCGGTCCGGTCAGTGGAGGCGGTTCTCCGCTGCTTCCTCCCCTTCGTCGGCCTTCAGCCAGGGCCGGAAGGGCGCGTGCCGGACCCGTTCCGCGGCGACGATGGGCAGGCGGTCGACGGTCTCGTGCATCTGCCGGACGATGGGATCCACGTACCGGTCCCGGTCCATGCCGATGGCCTTCGCCGCGAGGGCGGCCTGGTTCAGGTCCCGGACCAGCTCGAGGAGCCGGTCCGTCTCCTCACGAAGCGGAAGGTACCGGCGCTCGTTGGGCAGGAGCCGGTCGAAGAGGTTCAGGAGCACGGTCTGGTAGACGAGCAGGCCCAGGATCACGGCCAGGACGCGGAGCTCGATGGAGACGGGCACCAGGACGCCGAAGACGATGAGGCCCAGGCCCAGGACGAACAGCGCCCCGCGCAACAAGTTCCGCCGCGTTCGAAGGGACATGGCCATACCGAGGGCTCGAGGCGCCCGGGGAGAGACGGGCTTCTACCTATTAATTGCGTGTCGGCGGCGAAATCTCACAAAGCCCTTGTCGCCGGGTGCTCACTCCTCGAAGAGAGCACGGGTCTCGTCCTGCAGCAGGACCCACGCCGTGTAGATGCCGAGGGCCGTGCCCGCGGGCGCGTTCGCGAGGTTCAGGACCGCCAACACGAAGGCCAGGATCCGGGCCCAGCCGGCATACAGGAGGAGCCCGACCCCACAGAGCACGTTCGGTAGGGAGATGACGGCGAGGAAGGTCCCGGCGATGGTGCCGAGGGCGCCCAGGAGGAAGAAGGCGTCCTGCTCGCCGGAGAGGATGCCCACGCCGGCCAGCACGCCGAAGGTGGCCAGGGCGCCCAGGATGCCGAGGGCGCCCAGGGCGATGTAGAGCCAGCCCAGGATCTTGATGTGCGTCCGCATGGTCATCCTCCCTCGTCGTGTTGGTCGGAGGCGGCAGGCCGCGCCGCAGGTCGGCCCTGTCGACCCCCTTCACCGTACGCGTCCCGGTCCGTTTCGTTTCGGGGTCGCTCCAACCGGAAGATGTGGGCGGGCACGGCGTGGGGGTTCAGCTCGATGTAGTGCCGCCGGCCGCGCCAGGTGTAGCTGACGTCGCCCAGCAGGTCGTGGACCAGGAACGACTCGTCCTCCTGGAATCCCCAGTCCTCCAGCGGCACCTCGAGCTGGCCCGCATGGGGATGGCGCGGGTCCAGGTTCACCACCGTCAGGATCGTGTTGGAGCCGTCGGGCGACCGCTTGCTGTACGCGATGAGGTGCTCGTTCTTCGTCTCGTGCACCCGCACGCCGTCGTTCCGGTGCAGCGCCGGGTTCGACGCGCGGATGGCGTTGACCCGGGCGATGAAGTCACGAAGCGAGTCCGCCCGGTCCAGGTCCCAGTCACGGAGCTGGTACTTCTCCGAGTCCAGGTACTCCTCGCTGCCCTCCTCCCGGGGCCGGTGCTCCATGAGCTCGAACGCCGGGCCGTAGATGCCGTACGACGCCGCCATGGTCGCCGCCAGGACGAGCCGGGCCATGAACGCGGGCCGGCCGCCGGTCTGCAGCGTCTCCGTCAGGATGTCCGGCGTGTTCGGCCAGAAGCTGGACCGGAAGAACTCCTTCCGGGGCCGCTGCGTCAGCTCCAGCAGGTACTGCTCCAGCTCCCAGCGGGCGTTCCGCCAGGCGAAGTAGGTGTACGACTGGGTGAAGCCCAGCTTCGCCAGCCGGTTCATGACCTTCGGCCGGGTGAAGGCCTCGGAGAGGAAGATCAGGTCGGGGTGCTCCCCGCGCAGCTCGGCGATGCACCACTCCCAGAACGGGAACGCCTTGGTGTGGGGGTTGTCCACGCGGAAGATGCGCACGCCCTGCCGGATCCAGAACTCGAACACGCCCTTCAGCTCGGTCCAGAGCCCGCGCCAGTCCTCGGTCTCGAAGTCCAGGGGATAGATGTCCTCGTACTTCTTGGGCGGGTTCTCCGCGTACGCGATGCTCCCGTCCGGCCGGTGCCGGAACCAATCCGGGTGCTCCCGGGCCCAGGGGTGGTCCGGCGAGGCCTGGAAGGCGATGTCCAGGGCGACCTCCAGGCCGTGCTCTTCCGCCGCCGCGACGAAGCCGCGGAAGTCTTCCAGCGTGCCCAGCTCGGGGTGGACCGCCGTGTGCCCGCCCTCCTCCGCACCGATGGCCCACGGCGAGCCCACGTCGTCGCGCAGCGCGCGCCGCGCGTTGTTCTTCCCCTTCCGGTTCGTCCGGCCGATGGGGTGGATGGGCGGCAGGTACACGATGTCGAAGCCCAACTCCGCCACGTACGGCAGCATGGCTTTCGCCGTCTCGAAGGTGCCGTGCTCGCCGTCGGGCCCGGTGGACCGTGGGAAGAACTCGTACCACGCCGAGAACCGGGCACGCGGCCGGTCCACCCAGACCTCCATGGCGTCGATGCCGTGGGCGTCCGGCGAGGGGAACCGGGTCGCCCGGGACCGGTCCGTGTGCCGGAACATGAGCTCGGCCACCTCCTCCGCCAGCGCGCGCAGGGCCCGGGTCCGTGCCCTGCCCTTCCCCTCACGCATGTCGGTGGCCAGCTCCCGGAGCGTCCGGGCGTCGGCCCGGTCGCCTGACGCGTCGGCCCGGGCCGCGGCGGCGTCGACCAGGACCGCGCCGATCTCGAGGTGGAGCGTGATCTCCCTGCCCGCGGCCACCCACTTCTCCATGTCCCGTCGCCAGCCGGTCCAGGGGTCCACCCAGCCGACGACGTGGAACTCCCACATGCCGATCGTGTCGGGGATGAACGACGCGCGCCAGCGGTCGTTCACCAGGGGGACGAGGGGCACCTCGTGCCAGCCGGCGTCGTCGTCTCCGGCGCCGGCCCGGCCCTCGTCCGGAGCGGCCCGGTAGTGGAGCACGCCGCGCACGGCCTCGTGGCCGTCGGCGAACAGGTCCGCCTCCACCGTCACCGGCTCACCGACGACGCGCTTGGCCGGGTAGGGACCGGCCACGGCGGGGCTCACATCCTCGATGATGGCGCGGCGGCGGCCGGCGTCGTCCTCGGCAGGAAGTGTCTCCGTCATGTCATCCGGGTGCGGGCCGTGTTCGGATCTCATGGGTCAGGGTCGCAAGGGACGCGGCGCGGGCGGTCAATCGCCCAGCAGGCGACGGAGGATGCTGCGGCCGCCGTCCGGCTCTTCGAGGTCCCGGTCCAGGAGCTCGCGGATCGCCGGGACCGTCGACTCGGCGGCCTTGCGCCCGGCGTCGATGATGGCCTCGCGGTTGTCCACGTTCCAGTGGTTGAACCCCGACAGATCGGGCTTGATCACGACGTCGGCGCTCTCCAGCTCCAGGGCCGCGGCCCCGTCCACCACGATGGTGAAGGCGTTGGCCAGGACGCCCATGAGCGTCTTCGGCGGCTTGAAGTCCACGACGCCGGTCAGGGCGCAGGCGATGACCCGATCCGCGCCCATCTCCCGGGTGACCCGGACCGGCACGTTCTCCACGATGCCGCCGTCCACGAGGAGCTGGTCGTCCCGCTCAACGGGGACGAAGATGCCCGGGATCGCCGCGCTGGCCCGTACCGCCTCGGCCACGGGACCCTCCCGTAGGACGACGCGCTTCCCGTTCCGGACGTCCGCGGCGACGATGCCGAGAGGGATGCGGGCGTCCTCGATGCGCGCGTCCTCGCCGATGGCCTCGTCCACCAGCTCGCCCAGACCCTCGTTGTTCGCCAGGCCCAGCGAGGTCAGCGACACGCCGGAGACGGCACGCCAGTTCAACGGCTCGACCTTGCGGATGATCTCGGCCGGCGACAGGCCGAAGGCGTAGAGCGCCCCCACGAAGGCGCCGGCGCTGGTGCCCGCCACCACGTCCGCCCGGACCCCGTACGCCTCCAGCACGCCCAGCACGCCCACGTGGGCGTAGCCCAGGACGGCGCCGCCGCCCAGGGCGAGGCCCAGCCTCGCTTCGTCCCCTTCGCTCATGTCCGCCAATGTAATGGTCGGCGGCGGCCCGCGCCCCCGTGGATCGCCGGGCGCCGGAAGCCGAAGACACGGTGCCGGCGACGGAACGGGCAGGGTCCGACGAACCGGTCGTCCGGGTGACCCGCCTCGAGGGCCTGGTGGTCTGGTGAGCTAG
>CAYQCY010000180.1:0-4794 GCA_964416095.1 uncultured Gemmatimonadaceae bacterium | reverse complement strand
TGGCGCTGCTCTTCACCGTGGTGGTCATGTTCTCGTCCAAGGGCGAGCAGATCGTGGAGCTCCCGCTGGACGTGATCCGGGTGGCCATCCCCCTGGCGTTCTACTTCGTGCTCATGTTCCTCATCACCTTCTTCATCGCGAAGGCGAAGTGGATCGGCGCGGGCTACCCGCAGAACACCACCGTCTCGCTCACGGCCGCGAGCAACGACTTCGAGCTGGCCATCGCCGTGGCCGTGACCGTCTTCGGCGTCCACTCGGCCGAGGCCTTCGCCACCGTGATCGGCCCGCTTGTGGAGGTGCCCGTCCTCATCGGGCTCGTGAACGTATCGTTGTACTTCAGGAAGCGGTTCTACGGAGAGAGCCCCTCGAGGCCGGCGGTCGCGGAGGAGGTGGCCCCGCCGCTGACGACGGGAACACGGGAGTGATGGTGGCCGAAAGTGCCCCAAGGTCAATCGAGGCCGCGAAGGTCCAGAACGTTCCCGACTCTGGCAAGGGCGGGGTACCGTTCCAAGGATTTTTCGTTATTTTCCCGGTGCTATCACGTGTGAACGTTTCGATGCGGTGCTGCCGCTTCTCGAGAGCTGCCGCACGCGCCACGAACCGAGACAGGCTTGCCGCCAGCTGCGACGAACGCCGCTTGCTGCCGCCAGACTGCCCCGGGATTCTGGAGCGTGAGAGATGATGATGGACCTCTTCGCTGGCAGCGACTTCCGGCTTCTCCATCCCGCCGGGAACCTTCCGAGCTGATCCGGTCCGACCGAGTTCGACCAGGAGAGCCGAGGGCACGACCGACGGACTCCGAGGGCGAGGATCGCATCCGAGCGACGCCTGCCTGACGCCGCCTCCCGGTTCTCCGAGGAGGCGTTCTTTCCGGCAGGTGGTGACACACGACAGGAGGTGGAAGCGAGTGGAACGAGCAATCACGTACGAAGGCAGGCCCTGGCGGGTGCGGGTCGATCCTGCCCCGGTACGGGACGGGGCCGAGAGCGGTCTCGACCTCGTGTTCGGCGGTCCCGACGGGTGCCGTATCCGACATCCGGTCGGCCCGGCGCTGCTCCGGGTCCTGAGCCGCGACGGTCTGGAGGTGGACGAGGGTCTGCTCGAGGAGGCTCTGGCGGAGGCGCTCGAGGCACAGGCGGACGCCGGGCCTGGGGACGTGGAAGCCGGCGCGTGAGATGATCCAGGTCCGGGGGACGGATTACAGGCGAATCAGGTGATACGGCAGAGGAGAAAGGAAACTCCGGCCACGCCTGTGAGAGAGGCCGCGGCGCCGCGACAGCTCACGGGCGAACCGCACCTTTCGCTGCGCGAGGCCGCCGGCTGAGATGAGGCTGATTCGCCGCGCCCTCGCCCGGGCGCTTCCGAACCCCGGGTATCCGGGCTGGATCGCTGCGGGAATCGGCCTTCTCTGCGCGGCCCTCTCCGGACCCGGGCAGTCGTTCGCGCTGTCCTTCTACCTCGAGCCCCTCATGGAGGCGGTCGGGATCGGGCGGCTCGAGATCTCGACGCTCTACTCGATCGCAACGCTCGCTGCGGCCGCCGTGCTCCCGTTCGTGGGCGCACGAGCCGACCGGACCAGCGGCGGCCGCTACCTCGGCACCGTCGTATTCTTGATGGCGCCGGCCATGGTTCTCCTGTCCGCGACGACGACGGTCTGGCTCCTCACCGCGTCCTTCTTCGCCCTGCGGCTCCTCGGCCAGGGCGCCATCGGCATCGGCACGCTGACGCTGACGGTCCGCTGGTTCGACCGCCACCGCGGCCGGGCGTTCGCCCTGGTGGCCCTCGGCTACGCGGTGGGCGAGGTGACGTTCCCGGTGACGATCCTCGAGCTGTTCGAGGTCGTCGGCTGGCGCGGCTCCCTGCTGGTCTTCGCCGGCGCGTACGCCCTGGTCTTCGCGCCGCTGGTGTGGCGGCTCGGGCGCGATCCGCGGCCGGAAGAGCTCGCCGTCCAGCGCTCCACGCCCGAGGGCGAGCCGGGGCCGGCGTCCCATCGCCTCGGACGCGCCGTCCGCACCCCGGTGTTCTACGGGATGACACTGGTCCAGACGGTTTCGCCACTGATCGTGACCGCGGTGCTCTTCCATCAGGTGGGGCTCTTCCGCTCCCTCGGTCGGGACGCGGGCGCGGCCGCCGAGGCCATGGTGGGATTCGGGATCGCGGCCGTGCTGGTGACCTACTTCGCCGGATTCCTCGTCGAGCGGGTCCCCGAGCGGGTCGCGCTCTCCCTCGCCCTCCTCCCCCTCGGCTGCGGCATGACGCTTCTCGCCGTCGCCCCCGGCTGGGGCCCTGCGCCGCTGGCCTATGGCGCCCTCCTCGGCGCCTCCGCGGGGGGCGTCAAGATCGCCGGGTCCATGGTCTGGCCGGCGTACTACGGCCCCCGGCACGTGGGCGCCATCAAAGGCACCGTCACGACGGTCCTGAACGCCGCCACGGCGGCCGGCCCGCCCATCGCCGCGCTGCTCGCGGGGCCCGGCGACCAGTTCCAGCGTGTCCTGCTACCATTCGCCGTCGTCGTGGCCGTCGCCGCCGTTGCGGTGCTCTTCCTGGTTCCACCGGGAGGGCTGGATCTCCGGGAACCCGTCACGGAGGATGCATGAAGAAATCGAACCTCGAGATCCTGGCGTACGAGGACAGCCCCTTCGGACCGCTGTGCCTGCGGCGCCGCGAGCTCCTCTCGATTCCGGGAACGGTGGTCACGGAAGTGACGTTGAACCACGAGTTCCTCATGAGCAGCTACTACACCGTGTCGGAGACGGCCCTCTCCGGCCTCGCCCTCGACATGCACGAGGGCTCCGGGCTGAGGGTCCTCGTCGGCGGGCTGGGGCTCGGGTACACGGCGCACGCGGCGCTGGAATCGCCCCGCGTCGAGGAGATCATCGTGATCGAGCTCCTGCCGCAGGTCGTGGACTGGCTCGAGAGGGATCTCCTGCCGCTCTCCGGCGAGCTCCGCGCGGATCCCCGCTTCCGCACCGAGATCGGCGACTTCTTCAGGAGGATGGAAGCACCTCCCGGAGATCCGTTCGACCTCATCCTGGTCGACATCGATCACGCGCCGGACCACTACCTCGACCACGCGAACGCGCCGTTCTACACGACCGAGGGGCTCGAGTCGGCCCGGGCGCACCTGGCTCCCGGCGGCGTGCTCGCGGTCTGGTCGTCCGCCGACAGCCCGGATTTCGTGGACCGACTGGAAGCGGTCTTCGACGAGGTGAGGGCCGAGCCCGTGACCTTCTTCAACGCCCTCGTGCACGAGGAGACCACGGACTGGATCTTTCTGGCGCGGTAGCTCCCCGCCCCATCACGCCCCCGTGCCGGCGATCTCCGCGAGCACCCGCGCATGGACGTCGAGCGCGGCCCCGGCTACCCGGCGTCGGCGGCGTACGTCCGCGGCATGCCGCCCGTCTCCAGGTACCCGGCGAAGTCGTCCGGCAGCTCGCTCTCCCTCACGGCCTGCGCGGCCCGCTCCAGGTCGTACTCGACCCGGACGAAGCCCACGTCCACGGCCTCGCCGTCCATCGCCACCACCACGTACCCGGCGCGCCAGTCGCCGTCCTTCGGCCGGCCCACCGAGCCCGTGTTCACGAAGTGGGTCCCCTCCACTTCCCGGTGCCACGGCTTGTGGGTGTGGCCGAACGCCACCACGTCGCCGGCCTTCGCGCCGAGCCGGTCCGCCATCTTCAGGCAGAAGTCGTCGGTACGGTCCTCGGTCCAGTACACGGTGTTCAGCACCGGGTTGCCATGGACCAGGATGAGGCGCGGGCCCGCCGTATGCCCGCCCAGCGGACGGACGTCGATCCGGAACGGCAGGCTACCCAGCCACGCCTTCGTGTCCGCCGACACGTTGGCACGGGTCCACTCGTAGCTCAGGTGGCTCAGCTCCTCCTGACGCGGGTCCTCGTACTGGCACCCGCAGTGCTCGTAGTCCGTCGCCGTCGTGGAGTCGTAGTTCCCCGCGACGCCGGGGATGGCCCGCTCCCGGAGCACCGCCACCACCTCGTCCGGCCACGGCGCGTACCCCACCAGGTCGCCCAGGTGGTAGACCCCGCCGAGGTCGTCACGGCCATCGATGTCCGCCAGCACCGCCTCAAGCGCCGGCAGGTTCCCGTGGATGTCGCTGATCAGCGCGTACTTCATCCCGTCCCCTCCTCCAGCTCCCTTGCCATCGCCACCGCGGACGCCGGACACGCCTCGCGGAACTCCAACACCCCCACGCTCATGCCGGCTTCCGGGCCCGCACGAACGCCGACATGAACCGGCCTGCCACCGCCTCCGCAAAGGCCTCCACGTCCAGATCCGCCTCCTCCAGAAACGACCGGGCGTCCGCCGGGTCGTAGATTCGCGTCGGCTCGATCGACGGATCCTCGAAGCCCGCCGCCCGGAGCAGCGCCTCGAACTCCCGCTCCTCCAGCGCCCCGGCGACACACCCCACCCACAGCTCCATGCTCCGCCTCACCTCCGCCGGGACATCGCCGCGGACCACGATGTCCGACACCGCGAACCGGCCCCCCGGCTTCAGCACACGGTACGCCTCCCGCAGGACCCGACCCTTGTCCGCCGACAGGTTGATCACGCAGTTGCTGATGACCACGTCCACCGACTCGTCCGGAAGCGGGATGCTCTCGATGTCACCCTTCAGGAACTCCACGTTGCCTCCCTCCCACACCGGCCCCACCTCCCCTTCGGCGACCTCCGCTCCGCTCCGGTTCTCCGCACCCGCCTCCGCCACGTTCCGTCGCGCCAGCTCCAGCATCTCGTCCGTCATGTCCAGCCCGTACGCCTTCCCCGTCGGGCCCA
>CAYQCY010000179.1:0-4798 GCA_964416095.1 uncultured Gemmatimonadaceae bacterium | reverse complement strand
CCCTACAGCGCGGCCAGGTCCCCCACCGCCCGTACCCGGATGCGCACGGCGTTCCCGGGCAGGTAGGTGAGGGGTACCTCTTCCAGCTCCACGATCTCCACGCTGCCGGGCGACGCGCCGGCCTCCACCGCGCGCCCCGTGGCGTCCTCCCGCGCCGACGCCAGCGCCTGCTCCCGGCCCTCGCGTTCCAGGGAGACGACGCGGTCTACCTGCCCGCCGACCTGGGCGATGGCGGCCCCGATGGCGTTGGCCACCTCCGCGTGCTCGGGCCTCGTGATCTCCCCGACGCCCGCGAGACGGTCCTCCACCAGCACGCTGCCGCCACCCACCAGCACCACCGGCACGGGGTCCGGCGAGAGCTTGACCCGGTCGATGCTCTCCTCGACCCGGTGCCGGACCTCGTCCAGCCCGCGACGCACGAGCTCGCCGTCGAGGTCACGCACGCGATCGGCCTCGCCGATCCGTGCCCGGCCGCCGGCCACGGCCAGGTCCGTCGCCGTGAGCGTTCCGCCTCCGAAGACGAGGGCCTCGTCGCCGAGCCGCGCGCCGACGCTGTCCGGTCCCACCGTCAGCGGCTCCTCCCGCACCACCGAGCCGCCGCCCAGCGCGATGGACAGCAGGTCGGGCATGCGGAAGTTCGTGCGCACGCCGGCGATCTCCACCACCAGCGGCGCCTCCCGCGGGAAGCCGTGCACCAGTGCGCCCACGTCCGTGCTGGTCCCGCCCACGTCCACCACCAGGGCGTCCCGGGCGCCCGAGAGGAGCGCGGCGCCGCGCATGGAGTTCGTCGGGCCCGAGGCGATGGCAAGGACGGGGTAGCGGAGCGCGTAGTCCGCGTCCATGAGCGTGCCGTCGTTCTGGCTGAGGAAGAGCGGCGCGTCCACGCCGAGGCGGTCCAGCGCCCCTCGTAGCGCCGCGACGGTACGCCCCGCGATGGGGGCCAGCGCCGCGTTGAGCGCCGCGGCGTTCTCCCGCTCCAGGATGCCGATGCGCCCGATCTCGTGGGACAGCGTCACCGGCAGCTCCGGCCACGCGTCCCGGATCACCTCCGCGGCCCGCGTCTCGTGCTCCGGGTTCACCGGCGAGAAGACGCCGCAGACGGCCACGGCCTCCACGCCGCGGCCCCGGGCGTCGCGCACGGCGTCCCGCACCGCCGCCTCGTCGAAGGCCGAGATCTCCGTGCCGTCGAACTCGTGCCCGCCCGGCAGCATGACACCGTCGCCGGCCACGCCGTGGCGCAGCGTGCCGGGCCAGTCGCAGAACGGCGGCAGCAGGCTCGTGGCCGGCCCGCACAGCCGGAAGACGGCCGTGCGCGCAACGCCACGACACTCGATGAGGGCGTTCACGAAGTGCGTCGTGCCCACCATGACCGCGTCCACCGGCTCGTCCCCGAGCACCAGCTCCACGGCACGGACGATCCCCGAGGTGACGTCGTCCGTGGTCGTGGTCTTCGCCTTCCGTACGACGCGCCGGCCGTCCATGAGCACGGCGTCCGTGTTCGTGCCGCCCACGTCCACGCCGACGCGCATCAGTCGGGATCCCCGGCGAGGGCGATTCGCGTCGGGCCGGTCATGGCTCGAACGGGGTGTAGTCCAGGTCGTAGCCGAAGGCCCGGGGCCCGACGACCCGCAGCGCCTCCGGCGTGCGCAGCAGCGGCGGCGCGGGGAAGGCGAGGACCTTCACCCGGAAGCCGTAGCGCAGCAGCTCCGTGGTGATGGGCTCGCCGCGCTCGGCGTCCACGACGCAGACCAGGTCGGGCACGCTGCAGACCACGCGCCCGTCGAGCCGGGCGATGAGGTTCTCGTTCTGGAACTCCACGACCAGGCGACTGTCCGCGTCCTCCCCCGTCCCCTCGATGGCGACGCGCCCCCGTGCGAACCCGCCCGTCGTCCGCCGCTCCACGTCCACGATCTTGCCGCCGAACAACACGCGCCCCGGGTGCGTCTCCAGGATCGCGGCGACGGGGTCCCGGTGCTCGCGTCGCGCCCGACGCACCGCCGCGCCCAGGTCGCGACCGAGGGTCAGGGTGCGGGGGATCGCCGTACGCCGCACGTCGGCGGCGGACATGGGCGCGAAGGCGAACACGGGGACGCAGCCCATGACCACGGTCACCGCCCGGGCCATGCGCTCGAGCCAGCCCGCGTCCAGCGCCTCCGTGTAGATGACCGTGTTCCCCTTCTCGTCACACAGCGCGCTCGGCGTCGGCGGCAGGCCGTAGATGAAGTACGTCGTCATCTGGAGCTCGGGGAAGGCGCGGCCCATCCCGTCGGCATCCACCACCGGCAGCCCCGCCAGCGTCGCGGCCACCACCGGCTCCAGCGAGTTGCTGCCGCCGATCTCCGCGGAGACGAGCGCCGTGGCCCGGCGCCCCGTATGCGCCTCCATGGCGCGCACCGCCCGGTACGACTCCGTGCCCCGCACCTTCTCGATGCCCACCGTCGGCGCGCCCATGCCGCCCACGCAGATCACGACGGCGTCGTCCGGCAGCTCGTCCGGCGCGAGCACCGTCACCGGCCCTCGCTGGCGCACCAGCTCCCGGGCCCGGAGCCGGCCGATGTACGGGTTGCCGCCGCCGCCCGTGCCCAGGATGCCGGCGCCGATGGCGATGGACTCCAGCGCGTCCTCGTCGATCTGCCACATGGTGGGCGGCAACATAGGCCCGTCAGACGCGCGGTGACAAACGCCCGCGCTCGCGAAGCCGCCGCATCGCGCCTACCTTGGCCGTCGCCATGACGTCCATGTCCCCGCCGGACCACGCCGACACGAACGCAGCCGGACACGAGGACGGCCATCCCCGGGCCCTGGAGCCGGGCCTGCTCCTGCTCTCCTTCGTCCTCGCCGTCGGCGGCGCCATCGTCGGCATGCAGATCGTCACCGACCTGGGCATCACGCCGAACACGTCCATCATCGGCGTCGTCATCGCGATCCTGGTCGCCCGCATCCCCCTTCCCTTCTTCCGCCGGTTCCGCTCCATCCACCGGCAGAACCTGATCCAGACGACGATCTCCAGCGCCACCTTCGGCGCGGCCAACTCGCTCCTCGTCCCCATCGGCGTCCCCGTGCTCCTCGGCCGCCCGGACCTGCTCGCGCCCATGCTGCTGGGCGCCGCCGCGGGCATGCTCATCGGCCTGGCGATGCTCTACTGGCTCTTCGACTCGCGCCTCTTCAAGGGCGCGAGCCCGTGGCCCATCGGCATCGCGTCCGCCGAGGCCATCCGGGCCGGCGACGAAGGGGGACAACGGGCCCGGCTGCTGGGCGTCGGCGCCGTCACCGGGATCCTGGGGTCGTCCGGTGGCTTCGGCGCGCTGCGCGCCGTGGGAGGCGCCGCGCTGCCCATGGCCGCCTTCGGCATCGCGTTCCTGGGCAACCCCTGGGCCCTCGGCATGTTCGGCGCCGGGCTGCTCACGCGGGGCTACGCGGAGCCGCTGGCGGGGCTCGACCTGGCCGCCCTCCTCGCCCCTCACGGGTGCATGATCGGCGCCGGCATCGTGGCGTTCGGCCAGGCCGTCACGCTCCTCGCCCGCGGTCGAGGCGGAGGCGACGACGACGGCGAGGCGAACGGGCCGGCCGGGGGCACGCCCTGGACCCGGAGCGAGCGCTACGCGCGCCGGGGGCTCGCCGGCGGCCTCGTCCTGTACGTCGCCGCCGCCGTCGTGCTGGCCGCGCTGGCCGGGATCTTCACGGACATGTCCGCGCCGCGCCTCGTCCTCTGGATCCTCTTCGCCGCCACCGCGGCCGTGGCCGCCGAGCTCATCGTCGGGCTCTCCGCCATGCAGGCGGGATGGTTCCCCGCCTTCGCCACCGCCCTCGTCTTCCTGCTCCTCGGCCTCGGCCTCGGCTTCCCGCCCGTCGCCGCCGCGCTGCTCGTGGGCTTCGTCGCCTCCGGCGGGCCCGTCTTCGCCGACGCCGGCTACGACTTCAAGACCGGATGGTGGCTGCGGGGCCGCGGATGCGACCCCGGCTTCGAGCTGCACGGACGATCGCAGCAGGCGGTGGCCGCCTTCGCCGGACTGCTGGCCGCGCTGGTCATGGTCGCCCTCTTCCACTCCACCTACTTCGACGCCGGAGAGTTCCCGCCCGTCGCCCGCGTCTACGCCGCCGCTATCACGTCCGGTATGGAGCCGGCCACGGCCACGCGGCTCCTCGTCTGGGCCGTGCCCGGCGCGCTGTTCCAGCTCATCGGCGGGCCCGACCGGCAGCTCGGCATCCTCTTCGCCACCGGGCTCCTCATCCTCAACCCCGCCGCCGGCTGGGCCGTGCTCCTCGCCCTGGCGATCCGGTTCGCCGTCGCACGTCGCATGGGCGCCCGCGCCGAGGCGCCGATCGCCGTCTTCGCCGGCGGCATCATCGCCGGCGACGCCCTCTGGGGGTTCCTGGGATCGTTGCTGTGAGGGGGGGAGCCGGGGGTGGGTCGGACGGGGAGGTGCCGATGCGGGAAGGCCTGGACGGCTCACACCTCCTCATACGACGTGAAGGTAATCCGGTCCGGGTCCTCCACCAGGAACGGCGCCAGCACCTCGTCCTCCCAGACCTTCCACGACTCGGGGTAGTCCGCCTTCGTCGTGGGCCGGTCCACCGGCCCCCAGAGCGCCTCCCAGGCCTCCCGGCTCTCGTAGACCCACACCGCCGCGTACCTGCCCCGCCGCGAGCCGCGGATGCCCCGGAGAAGAAGACATTCCTCCAGCCCGGGGAGCTGGAAGAGGCCCCGCTCCCGGGCCGCTCGGAAGGCGTCCTCCAAGGCGCCCTCGTCCGCGCCGGGCCTCAGGACGTACTCGTGGATGCTGATGATCCGGGGCAT
>CAYQCY010000178.1:0-4799 GCA_964416095.1 uncultured Gemmatimonadaceae bacterium | reverse complement strand
GGCCGTCGCACGGCGCGTTTTCCGGCGCCCGGGCCGTCGCACGGCGCGTTTTCCGCGCCCGGGGCGCGAAGGACCTCACTGCCATGCCTTGCGTTGCCGGGGGGGCGGCCGCGCCGGGCCCTGGCATCGCGCCGCCCTTCTTCCCCGATTATTCTGAACCGGTCTGATAACCGCACCATACGCGACCCAGCCCGCGCTGGAGGTGACGTCATGTCGAGCTGCGACTTCAAGCTTTGCCGCCTCTTCCCCCTTCTCGCCGTGCTCTTCTTCCTGGCCCAGCCGGCGGCGCCGGCACCGGCACCGGCGCAGAACGCCGCCACGGCACCGGACGCCGAGGCGGGGCGCCTGGCCCAGCCGGCGGCGGCCCCCGCAGAGGCCGCCATCGCCCCGGCCACTGCGCACCCCGCGCCGACCACGAACCCCGCGCCGACCACGGACCCCGCGCCGACGACAGGCTTCGCCAACGTCCCGGCCCGGAGCCCCACACCAACCCAGGCCACGGACACGCGGCTCCTCGCCGAGCCCGCCGTGAGCGCCACGCACATCGCCTTCGCCTACGACGGGGACCTGTGGGTCGCGCGGCGGGACGGCAGCCAGGCGCGTCGCGTCACCACGCACGACGGGACCGAGTCCGACCCGCGCTTCTCGCCGGACGGCCGCTGGCTCGCCTTCACCGGCGAGTACGACGGCAACGTCGACGTCTTCGTGCTGCCGGTGGACGGCGGCGCGCCGCGCCGCCTGACCTGGCACCCGGGTTCGGACGTGGCGCTGGGGTGGACGCCCGAAGGCGACGTCCTGTTCCGCTCGCCGCGGCACGTGTACACGACGCGCTACACCCAGCTCTTCACGGTGCCGTTGGACGGTGGCCACCCGGAGCAGCTCCCGATTCCACACGCGTACAAGGCGACCTTCTCGCCGGACGGCGGGCACATCGCCTACACGCCGCTGTCGGAGGCGATGAACCAGTGGAAGAACTACCGGGGCGGCCGGACGTCACGGATCTGGGTCTTCGACCGGTCCGACCACTCGGTCGTGGAGATTCCGCAGCCCGAGGGCCGGTGCAACGACACGGACCCCGTGTGGGTCGGCGGGACGATCTACTTCCGCTCGGACCGGAACGGCGAGTTCAACCTGTTCGCGTACGACGTGGCGTCGGGCGGCGTGGAGCAGCTCACGACGCATGACGACTTCCCCATCCTGAACCTCTCCGCCGGCGACGGCGTGGTCATCTACGAGCAGGCCGGCCAGCTCCACCTCTTCGATCCGGCCCGCGGCGACGCCGAGCGGCTGAGCGTCGCGGCGGCCAGCGACCTGCTGGAGACACGGCCCCGCTACGTGGACGCCGAGGACTTCATCCGCAATGCCCACATCTCGCCCTCGGGCGCCCGTGCCGTCTTCGAAGTCCGTGGTGACATCATCACGGTACCGGCCGAGAAGGGCGACGCACGCCGACTCACCGCCTCCTCCGACTCCCACGAGCGCTCCCCGGCCTGGTCGCCGGACGGGACGCGGATCGCCTACTTCTCCGACGCGTCCGGCGAGTACCGTCTCCACGTCGCGCCCCAGGACGGTCACGGCGAGGTGGAGACGTACGAGGTGGAGGGCGCGGGTTTCTACGAGGACCCGAACTGGTCGCCGGACGGCACGAAGATCAGCTACACGGACAACGCGTGGAGCCTGTACGTCTTCGACGTGGAGCGCGGCCGCACGACGAAGGTCGCCCAGGAGCGCCAGTACGGGCCCAACAAGACGCTCCACCACGCCTGGTCGCCGGACTCGCGCTGGATCGCCTACACGCTGAACACGCCGACCTACTTCCAGCAGGTCCACCTGTACTCGCTGGACACGGGCGAGTCCCGGGCCATCACGGACGGGCTGGCGGACGTGGGCGAGCCCGTGTTCGACGCCGACGGCCGGTACCTCTACTTCTTCTCCTCCACCGACGCGGGTCCGGTGCGCCAGTGGTTCGCCCAGTCCAACGCCGACATGGAGCTGACCGGGACGCTCTACCTGGCCGTGCTCCCGTCGGGCGTGGAGTCGCCCCTCAAGAAGGAGAGCGACGAGGAGGGCGCCGGCGCGCAGGACGAGCCGGAGGAGCAGGAAGGCACGCCGACGGTGCGGGTGGACTTCGACGGCCTGGCGGAGCGGATCATGGACCTGCCCGTGGGCGAGGGCCGGTTCCGGAGCCTCCAGCCCGGCGATGCCGGTCAGCTCTACTACATCTTCCAGGACGACGACGGCTCGAGCCTCCGCCTCTTCGACCTGGACGAGCGGGAGGAGACCACGCTCCTGGACGGCGCCTACGGATTCGCCCTGTCCCACGACCACGAGAAGGTGCTGGTCCGTACCCGGCAGGACTGGCTGATCGCGGACGCCGGCAAGCCCATCGAGCGGGGCAAGGGCGTCCTCGCCCTGGACGACGTGAAGCTGCGCATCGACCCGCGCCAGGAGTGGGCCCAGATGCTGCGCGAGGCCTGGCGCATCAACCGGGACTACTTCTACGACCCGAACATGCACGGCGCCGACTGGCCGGCCGTGTACGACCGGTACGCCACCTTCCTGCCCCACCTGGCCACCCGCGCGGACCTGAACCGGGTCATCCGCTGGATGCTGTCCGAGCTGTCCGTCGGTCACAGCTACCTGGGCGGCGGCGACGTGCTGGAAGAGCCGGAGCGGGTGCCCGGCGGGCTGCTGGGCGCCGACTTCGAGGTCGCCGACGGGCGTTACCGCGTGAGCAAGGTCTACGGCGGGCTGAACTGGAACCCTGACATGCGTTCGCCGTTGACCGAGCCCGGTGTGGAAGTGGAGGCCGGCGAGTACCTGCTGGCGGTGGAGGGCGTCGAGCTGCGGCCGCCGGAGAACCTGTACAGCCGGTTCGAGAACACGGCGGGCAAGCGGGTGGAGATCACGGTGGGCCCGCGGCCCGACGGCCGGGATGCTCGCACCGTCGTCGTCGTGCCGGTGGAGAGCGAGACGGCGCTCCGGAACCGGGACTGGGTCGAGGGCAACATCGACCGGGTCCACGAGGCCACGAACGGCCGGGTCGCGTACGTGTACGTGCCCAACACGGCGGGCGCGGGCCACGAGTACTTCAAGCGCTACTTCTACCCGCAGGCGCACCTGGACGCCATCATCGTGGACGAGCGGCACAACGGCGGCGGCTCCGTCGCCGACTACTACATCGACATCCTGCGGCGGCCCTACATCGCCCACTGGAACACGCGCTACGGCGAGGACATCAAGACGCCCATCGCGTCGATCCAGGGGCCCAAGGTCATGCTCATCGACGAGACCGCCGGCTCCGGCGGCGACCTGCTGCCATGGATGTTCAGGAAGTTCGAGCTCGGGCCGCTCATCGGGCGCCGGACCTGGGGCGGGCTCGTCGGCATCCTGGGCTTCCCCGTCCTCCTGGACGGCGGCCGCGTCACCGCGCCCAACCTCGCCTTCTGGACCGAGGAGGAGGGCTTCGGCATCGAGAACGTCGGCGTGCCGCCGGACATCGAGGTGGAGCAGCTACCGGCCCGGGTCATCGACGGGCACGACCCCCAGCTCGAGCGCGCCATCCAGGAGATCCTGCGCATGCTCGAGCAGGACCCGCCGGAGGAGTACCAGCGGCCACCCTACCCGGTCAGGGTGCGGAGGTAGTTCACCCGGGCGTGGCGGGCCTGCGAGCACGACGTCGGCACGTCCGCCAACCGGCGGGATGTGAACGGGCCGGCCCGGCTTCGGGTCGGCCCGTCGCGTTGCGGGACCAGTCGTGGGAGTCGGTGCGGTTCGCGCTCCGGGACATCGCCGACGCGGGCCACGCCGTCTCACCGTTCCAGGTCATAGACCCTGCGGAAAGCCCTGTCCCCGGCCATGCCCAGGCCCGCGGCCATGGTCGTCTCCACCAGGAGTCGGTCGGTGCCGGGGTTCCGTGAGTAGCGCTCGACCACGCTCACGCCCTCCGCCTTCCGCTCCACCACGAGGGTGGCCCGGTCCCACTCGGCGCTCAGCTCGACCTTCGTGCCCGACCACTCGACCTCGTGGCCCTTGCCGTTCACGAGGAGCGATGCCGTGGGCCGGCCCTCCCACCCGATCTCCACAATGGTATCGGCTCTGAGGATGACCAAGCGCTCCGATCGCGGTATCAGCACGTCCATCGCCTCCCGCACCCGCTGCATCCGGTCCGGGTCGAAGCCACCGCCGGGCCGCATGCCGCCCGCTCGCCCGCCACCGGGCGGCCGCATCCCGCCGCGTGGCTGCCTGCCGCCGGTTCGCATGGCGGGCCCGACGGAGTCCGGCGCAGCGTCGCTGGCCTCGGCGTCCAAGACCCACGTCCCCGTGAGGACCACGCCGTCCGGCGCCTGCTGGACCCGCGCGCTAGCGCAGCTCACGCCCGCCACGCCCAGGACCGTCATCAGTGTGAAGAGCTTCGCTGGTCGGATCATCGGCTTCGTCTTCCCGTTGCGTTTGCGTATTTCATGGACGACCTGCGTCCGGCGTGCGTTAAAGGGTCCGGACCCTCTCATTCGATAGGTGCCCGGGTATTCAGCGATTCTTGACGTGGACCTTCCCCATTTTTTGCGCGTCCCCGCTGATGCAGCCGGGCAAAATCGGGCCGCCGTCGGGCTCCTGCTCCCGGCGCGGCGAGGATCCGGTCGATCGCCAGGCCCCGTGGCAGGGTCACCTTCGCGGTCGAGACAACGCGGAAAAGCGGAAGGAGGCGGCTGCGCGGAAGCCGCCGTCGTGAACGGTTGCACGTCACGCCGTCCGCCAGGAGGCCTTGAACGTGGGGCTACGCCGCGTACGTAAAAGCA
>CAYQCY010000177.1:0-4838 GCA_964416095.1 uncultured Gemmatimonadaceae bacterium | reverse complement strand
CACCTGCGGTTGCGCACGTCAAAACCTGCCTGGCGTCGAACAGGAGCAACGTCGGTCATACAGATGCGGCGCCACCTCCCGGACTTCAAGCGCCTTCTCCCGTTGGGCAGACGGGCCCGGCACAATCAGGGCGCGCCGATCGCGCCGCCACCCATCTATTGATTGCATGACGGCGCTCGAAACTCACTGGGCGTCGGTACATTGCAGGGCACATTACGGACCACATGTGACAGCGCATGAAGTGCCGTCACGGGCGGTAGCGACACACCGGCTTCATTGTGTGGGACCGAGCAGGTCCGCCGTTGCTTATCGGAATGAAGCATAACACCATGCTGAGAACATCGCGCCTTGAAGGTCCGACGGTGCGCCGTATCCTCAGGTGCCCAACCAGGACAACAAGCCGATACCTTGACGATTGAGCACATCACGCCCTCCGCCGGCAACGTCTTCGCGGACCTGGGGTTCGACGCCGGGGAGGCGGAGAACCTGAAGATCAGGGCCCGCCTCATGATCACCATCGAGAGCTGGATCGAGGGGCGTTGCCTCACGCAGCAGCGGGCCGCCGAGCTCCTCGGCACGACGCAGCCACGCATCAGCGACGTCGTCCGCGGCAAGATCGACCAGTTCACTATCGATTCCCTGGTGAACATGCTCACCCACGCCGGCCTCCAGGTGGACGTGCGGGTCGCCGAATCCCCTGCCTGACGGCCCGCGCTCGCCCCGTCGCACCGTCCCCGGTCCCCCGGGTCGAATCGCGGCCAGGAGAAGCGTCTGCGGCGAGGGACCACGAAGCCGGCGAAGCCCAGGCTCCAAATCTTCCTGTTGTGAATCGCGAGACGAAGGTTGCCCGTTTCGCGATGAAGGCTTCCGCGGGTCCGCGCCCTTTCCGCGCCTCCGCGTTGAACCCACAACCGCGAACCGTGCCACGCCGCGAGCGACAAGCTCCACCGGGATGGGTCGCATCCAGCCATTCCGGCGCCCCGCCCCATCCGCCACCGTCCACGTTGCACCGCGCAACGGGAGCGTAAGCCATGGAGATCAACGACATCACGGGCGCCGTGCTGGGCGCGGCCGTCGAGGTACACCGGCGATTGGGCCCCGGGCTCCTGGAGTCCGCCTACCGCACATGCCTCGCCGCGGAGCTGGCCAACCGCGGGATCAGGTTCGTGCGGGAGCTCAAGCTGCCGGTCGTCTGGGACGGCGAGGAGCTCGACGCACACTACCAACTCGACTTCCTGGTGGAGGACCGCGTCGTCGTGGAGGTGAAGGCCGTCCGGAAGATGGACCCGCTCTTCACCGCCCAGACGCTGACGTACCTCCGCGTGGGCGGGTACCCCGTGGCGCTGCTCATCAACTTCACCGTGCCGTACCTGGGGGACGGGGCCGTACGACGCCTCGTCAACCGGTACGACGGCGCGCTGCCCCGGGATTCGCGGTGAACCCCGCCGCGCCCAGGTCAACGCGGAAGCGCGGCATCCTCACGCGGATGCACGGAAGGTCCGCGGCCAGGGAAACGAACGCTGCGAGACCCGGCCTCCATCTCATTCTTGTTTTGATTTTCGAGATGAAGGTCGCGGGTTTCGCGAAAGAGCCTTCCGCGGACCCGCGCCGTCGTTCCGTGTTCCCGCGTTGAACCCGAAGCCGCGAACGCAGCAGCGCCAGGACCGACAGGGCCCACCGGTCGTCGCCCCGGCTTGCCGGATATAGGAATCTTATATAGCGTGCGAGAGCCAGCCCGACGAGAAAGGTGGTTGATCCCGTGACCTACGTGACGCCCGCCGACGGGAACGTGTTCAAGGACATCGGCTTCCCACCGGACGAAGCCAGAAACCTCCTGATCCGGTCCAGGCTGATGGCCGCCGCGACGCGGTTCATCGAGGATCGGAAGCTGACGCAGGTCGAAGCCGCGGAGCTCATGGGGACCTCGCAGCCGCGGGTCAGCGACCTGATGCGCGGTCGGATCAACCAGTTCACCATCGACGCGCTGGTGAACATGCTGTCGAGGGCCGGCATCGAGGTCGAGCTGGAGATCCCCGAGAGCGCCCCCTGAGGCAGGACAGCCCCGTCCTCCGAACCGGCTCTGAACGGTTCGACGCGTCACTTCATCAACGCGGAAGCGCCGAAAGATTCCCGCGGATGCACGGAAAGTCCGCGGCAAAGAAGACGAACCCGGCCGAACCCGGACTCCGACATTTCCCGTGTGGACTTTCGAGATGAAGGTTGCGGGTTTCGCGAAAGGGCCTTCCGCGGACCCGCGCCGTCGTTCCGTGTTCCCGCGTTGAACCCCGAGCCGCGAAGCCGGCCTCACAGCGTCCGTTTGGGACCCACCGGTCCCACCCGCCGCGCTGGCCCACCCCGCCGGGACTCGTTCACTCCCATTGCTGCCGGCAGTAGCCCTTGAGCCAGTTCTCCGTCAACGGCGAGCGGAGCAGCCCATCCTGGATGCGGCGAAGCACGTCCGGCGGCACATCTTCCCGGAGCCGCCCGGGTCCGGCGGCGAGCTGCTGGAGGGTCTCCACCTTCGCGAGGCGTGCGTCTGAGTACCGGACACACGTGTCCCGAACCACGAACGGGTGGTCTCCCGGGCCCAGGACGACAGTGCGGTCGGAACCCTTGCGCACGGTGGTGAGATTGACGATGACGACCTGGGCCGGCTCGCCGGCCGGGTCGGTGACCACGATCCAGAGGTGGCTTTTCGGTGTCGGGAAGAGGGTGCTTCCGGCGCGGATCTCCGGCGGGTCGGGCACGTCTGGAGGTCAGAGGATGGTGTCGAGCACGGCCAGCTCCTCGAGCTCGTTCTCCGTCTCGGCAATCTCGGCCTCCGTCCAGCCTGCACCGGTCAGGATGTCGCGGTAGGAGATGGGGACCGCCGAGCCCTGGGGGTCGGTCCATTCGGGCAGGGAGTGGACGTAGTCCACGAGCTCCCACCTGGACTTCCGGCCGAACCGGTCGAACGTCTCCTCGAGGATTTCGCGTTCGGCGTCGGAGAGCCGGTCCGTGCCGCAGTCCTCGACGAGTGAAACGTCGTAACGGTCCGGCGGCGAGATGCAGGACTCCCAGAGAGTCTCTTCACCCGGCGCGCCGCCTCCCGTGATCAGGTCGAGCACGCTGCTCAGGACCGGGCCCCGGTCCATGGAGACGTACGCATCGAAGGTGATGGGCCGGCCCCAGCGGAGGAGTGCCTCCCGGTCGGCCAGGTACAGGAGCTTGATGAGCTTCATGTAGCTCATCTGACCCCCCCGGAGGGAAAGCAGCAGGCCGGCCGCCTGCGTGGCCTTGGCTTCGCGGAAACGTGGACGCATGTACATATCCTTCAACTGGAGCGGGCGGGAAGTCAATGGCGGTGCGCTACGTTCAACGCGGAAGCGCCGAATCCACACGGGGATCCGCGGAAAGCCCGCGGCAGAGAAGACGAACCCGGCCGAACCCGGCCCCCACTATTTCCTGTTCTGATTTTCGAGATGAAGGTCGCGGGTTTCGCGAAAGAGCCTTCCGCGGACCCGCGCCGTCGTTCCGTGTTCCCGCGTTGAACCCCGAGCCGCGAACGCAGCAGCACCCGGAACCCCATGCCGGCCCGGCGAAGGCGGAACAACCAGTCCCCCAGTCCCCCCATCCCCCAGTCCTCCGGAACCGGCGTCACACCCGCCCCCTACCTTTGCCTCCACCCCCTCCACGACGCATGATACCACCATGCCCACCCCCACCAAGCTCCAGCGCCACCTGGACCTGATCGCCTTCCTCGTCGGGCGGCGCTACCCCGTCTCCGCCGAGCAGATCATGGGCGCCGTCCCCGCCTACGCCATGAAGCTGGCGCAGGCCGGGGACCCGGACGATCCCGATGATCCGACGGCAGAGACCGTGCGCCGCATGTTCGAGCGGGACAAGGACGAGCTGCGCGCCGCCGGCATCCCGCTGGAGACGGTGACCTACACGGTGAGCTTCCAGGAGCGGCAGGGCTACCAGATCACGCGACGCGACTTCTACGTGCCGTACCTGAGGCTGACCCGGGCGGCGGAGGCGGAGGACGCCGGAAGCCCCGAGGACGCCGGTGAGAAGCCGGCGGACGCCGCGAAGGCGGCCCTGCGGGACGAACGGACGGAGCGCCCGTCGTCGTATTCCGACCCCGCCCGCATCGCCGAGCTCGAGGTCCCGGAGGACGACGCCCGCGACGCCCTGGACGCCCTCGCCGGTGTGGCCGACCTGCCGTCGTACCCGCTGGCCCGGGAGGCGCGTTCGGCGTTCCGCAAGCTGGCGTTCGGCATGCCGCCGGAGCTCCTGCGGCCGGCGCCGGTCCTGCGGGCGGACCGGCCGGGCGCCCGGGAGGTGGCCGGGACCGTCCGCCTCCTGAACGACGCGCTCCTGGCCCGCAAGACGGTCCGCTTCCGCTACCACGGGATCTACCGCGGCCAGGCCTCGGACCGGGAGGTGCGGCCGTGGGGGCTCTTCTTCCAGCACGGGCACTGGTACCTGGTGGGGCACGACGTCGGGCGCGACGACCGCCGCGTATTCCGGGTGGGTCGCATGGACGACGTCGTGGTGAACACCTCCGCGCCGAAGACGCCGGACTACGAGGTGCCCGCCGGCTTCGACGTGGGCGCGTACCTGGGCCGGGACGCCTGGGAGCTGGGGGAGGAGGGCGAGCCGGTGCGGGCCCGGCTGCGCTTCCGATTCCCGGCGTCGCTACTGGCCGGGCGCCAGGGCCGCGGCCGCCTGGAGACGGAGCACGAGGACGGCTCCGCGACGCGTGTGTTCGACGTGCACCAGGTGCACCCGTTCCTGCGCTGGGTGCTGTCGCTCCAGGACGACGTCGTGCTGCTGGACCCGCCGGAGCTGGTGCG
>CAYQCY010000176.1:0-4853 GCA_964416095.1 uncultured Gemmatimonadaceae bacterium | reverse complement strand
ACTCGACGCGGTTCATCACCGAGTCGGTGCGCAAGACCCTCGAGGTCAACGAGTACCCCTACGACGCCGCCGGCAATCCCGTCCAGCGCTACGACCACCAGGACGTGATCTTCCGGCGCGCCTACGGCACGGAGCAGTACCTGTCCGTCACCGGCGGCACGGAGGAGACGCGCTACTTCGCCTCCGGCTCGTACCTGGGCAGCCAGGGCATCGTGGATGGCGTCCGGTTCGACCGCGCCACGGGCCGGGTCCGCGTCGACCAGCAGCTCGGCGGATGGCTGTCCGTCTCCCTCGGCGGGTCGTACTTCTACTCCCACAACAACGAGGTCCCCAACGGCGGGCTCGGCGCGCTGTACGGCGCGCTGGACGGCTTCATCTTCGGGCCGAACACGTACGACGCCCGCCCCGACCCCGTCACCGGCGAGTATTCGGACGCCGGCGCTTTCGCCAACCCGGCCGAGGTCATCGACAAGTACGACTTCCAGCAGACGACGGACCGGTTCATCGGGGACCTGCACCTGCTGGCGACGCCGGTCCGGGGCCTCGAGCTGGACTACACCTTCGGCTACGACGGCTACACCCAGGAGGCGACGGGCTTCATCCCGCGCGGCACCGCCACGCCGAGCATCTACGCCTACGGCTGGTCCCGGCGCGCGGCCCGGCAGTCGCTCCATGTGAACAACGACCTCACCGCCCGGTACCGCCGCAGCCTGCTGCCCGGCCTCCAGTCCACCACGCTGGTCGGCGGGACGGTCCAGTACGAGCGGCCCCAGACCATCTCGGTGTGGTCGTACGACCTGACGCCCGTCTCGAAGGTCGCCACGAGCGGCGCCAACCAGTCCATGAGCGACTACCGCTCCGAGCGGCTCATCGCCGGCGTGTTCGCCCAGCAGACCGTCGGGCTGGCGGACCGGCTCTTCCTGACGGCGGCGGGCCGCGTGGACGCCTCGTCGGTCTTCTCGGAGGAGGAGCGTTGGCAGTTCTACCCGAAGGCCAGCGCGTCGTACCTGTTCTCCGACGCGCCGTTCTGGAATGGCTTCGGGCTGGACCGCTGGCTGCCGACCTTCAAGGCGCGGGCATCGTGGGGCCAGTCGGGCGGGCTGACCGCCATCGGGCCGTACGACCGGTTCACCACGTACAGCCCGGTCTCGTACGAGAGCCGGCCGGCGCTGATTCCCGACGCGCAGCAGGGCGGGATGATCAAGCCCGAGCGGCAGAGCGAGCTGGAGCTGGGGCTCGACTTCAGCCCCTTCTCCAACCGGTTCGCCGTGGAGTTCACCTGGTACAGGCAGCACACGGAGGACCTGCTGCTGACCCGCCAGATCGCGCCCTCCACCGGCTACTCGACCCGGCTGGAGAACGTGGGCAAGATCGACAACGAGGGCGTCGAGCTGCTCCTCCGCGCGGTGCCCATCGACCGCCCGGGCCTGCGCTGGTCCAGCACGGTCACCTACGCGGCGAACCGGAACGAGGTCAGCGGCATTCCCGGCGGCGTCCGCGTCCTGGCCGGGACCTGGGGCCTCGCGGCGGCCATGAACGGCGAGCCCCTGGGCGTCTACTTCGCCTGGGGCTACGCCCGCGATGCGAACGGGAACATCCTGGACACGGAGGGCAACGTGTACACGGACCCCTCCTCGCAGGTGCCGGCCCGCTCCGCGGACAAGATCCTGATCGGTGACCCGACGCCGGACTTCACCGCGTCCATGATCAACGAGGTCGACATCGGCCGGCGCCTGTCGCTGCGTGCGCAGCTCGACGCGGTCCAGGGCAACGACATCTGGAACTACACGCGCCGCATCGGGGCGTATCCGCCCTACGGTACGCTGAAGGACTACGAGCAGGAGCTCAGCGGCGAGATCGCCGCGGGCACCGGCAGGGCGCTATGGCTGAACTTCGAGCACTGGGTGGAGGACGGCTCGTTCGTCAAGCTGCGCGAGCTGTCCGCGACGTACCTCCTGGCCACCGATCTCTATGGCCTCCAGTCGGTGCGGCTCAGCCTCATCGGCCGCAACCTGTTCTCCATCGACGACTACACCGGCTACGACCCCGAGGTGAACGCCGGCGGCCAGCGGACCGGCACGCGGGGGTACGAGTTCGTCGAAGTCCCGATCCCGCGCAGCCTGTCCATCGGCTTGACCGCCAACTTCTGACGACGGAGGCCACGATGACCCTCACAGCTCTTCTCCGGAGGAAAGGCCTGGCGGCGCTGGCTGCCCTCGCCGTCGCGGCGCCGGCATGCACCTTCGACGTCACGGACCCCAACAACCCCAGCGAGGCCGACGTGGTCTCGACGGCCGAGGGCATCCGCGCCCTCGCCGTCGGCCTCCAGCAGTACTACGCCAACACGGCCCTGGAAGCGATCATCATGTACCCGGGCGTCACGTCCCGGGAGCTGACCATCAACATCACCTACCTCGGCATGGAGATGCTCGAGGACGGCGGCGACGCCCTGTCCGGGAGCGCGGGCCAGGTCTCGGCGTACTGGTCACGCATGGTCCGGGTCATGTCCATGTCCGAGAAGCTGCTGACGTACGCGCCCGACGTCACCCTGGACCCGGGCACGCGGAGCGGCATCATCGCCATGGCGCACCTCTACAAGGCCCTGGCCATCGCGCACCTGTCCCAGGCCTTCGAGCAGGTGGTGCTGGACACCGACCCGGATGAGAACGCCACCTTCCACACCCGGGCCGAGGCCATGGCCGCCGTGCTGGACCACCTGGAACAGGCGGAGCAGACGCTCCAGGCGACGGCCCAGTCCGACGAGTTCCGGACCCGGATCGTCGGCGCGGCCTTCGACCTGGACGAGGCCGTCACGTTCTTCCGGGCCCGCTACAGCCTCATCGCCGGGGACTACGCCGCCGCCATCGCCGCCGCCGACGCGGTGGACCCGGCGTCCGTCTCCTACTTCAACTACGACGCCCTGAACCCGAACCCGGTCTACGTGCTGGTCAACGAGATCCGTTACTACGCGCCCCGGGACGACATGGGCACCCCCGTCACCGAGGCCGGCGACGGCCGCCTCGACTTCTACCTGGTGCCGCTGGACACGGTGAGCAACCCGAAGCTGTACCCCATCGACGGGCTGGCCGGGTTCTTCACCACCCAGACCACCCCGATCCCCGTCTACATCCCCGGGGAGCTCGCCCTCATCCGGGCCGAGGCCCACCTGCGCAACGGCGACCTGGCGTCCGCGGTGGCGGAGATCGACGCCGTGCGCACCAAGACGCCGGCACAGGACCCCCTGGGCATCGGCGCCGGGCTGCCGCCCTACAGCGGACCCGTCACCGTCGCCGCCCTGGAGGAGGAGATCTACCGGCAGCGCGCCGCGGAGCTGTTCCTCACCGGTATGCGCTTCGAGGACAGCCGCCGCCTGGCCCGGCCCGGGCCGCCGGCCGACCTGACGGAGCGCAACCGGAACTGGTACCCGTACCCGACACAGGAGCGGTTGAACAACCCGAACACGCCGCCCGACCCGTCGAGCTGAGCGCCGCCGGCGCGCCGCTCCCCGCAACACGGTGTCCCGACCCCCGGGGCACCGTGCCGTCGTGCCCGGCGACCCGACACGGAGACCCCGCCATGCCCCACGCACGCACCCTACCCGCCCGCCGCCTCGCCGCCGCGCTCCTGGTCCTCGCCCTGTCCGCCGCCGCCGCGCCCCTCGCCGCACAGTCGTGGGACGGGGCCGCCGCCTTCGCCGACAGCATCCTCTCCGCCTGGACGCAGGCGGAGCGCGTCCCGGGCGCCGTCGCGCTGGTGGCCAGGAACGGCGAGGTGGTGTACGAGGCGGCGTTCGGCTTCGCGCGGCTCCACGAGCTCGGCGAGGACGGCGTCGTGCGGCGCCTGGCGGAGCCCGAGCCCATGACGGCCCGGCACGTCTTCGACCTGGCCTCGGTGACCAAGGTCATGGCCGCCACTTTCGCCGTCATGCTCCTGGTGGACGACGGCCGCGTGGAGCTGGACGCGCCGGTGCGCCGCTACCTTCCCGAGTTCCGGGGCCCCGGGAAGGACGACGTCACCGTGCGCCACCTCCTCACCCACTCCGCCGGGCTCCACCCGTGGAAGCCCCTCTACATCCACGCGGCGACCCGGGCCGCGACCTACGACTACATCCGGTCGCTGCCGCTGCCCTACCCCGTCGGCGCCGAGCGCCACTACAGCGACCTGGGCTTCATGCTCCTGGGCTACCTGGTCGAGCGCCTGGACGGCCGGCCGCTGGACGCCTTCCTCCGCGACGCGCTGTACGGCCCCCTCGGCCTCCGGGCCACCGGCTTCGTCCCGCGGGGCCGCATGGACGAGCCCTTCGCCGCCACCTCCCACGGCAACCCCTACGAGCGACGCATGGTCGCCGACGACGACTTCGGCTACCTCTGCGACGAGGACCCGGACGACTTCGACGGCTGGCGCCGCCACACCCTCATCGGCGAGGTCAACGACGGCAACGCCTTCCACGCCAACGAAGGCGTGGCCGGCCACGCCGGGCTCTTCTCCACCGCCCGGGAGCTCGCCGCGCTCCTGGAGCTGCTGCTGGACGAGGGCGCGTGGCGCGGCGAGCGGGTCATCGGCGCCGACGTCGTGGCGGAGTTCCTGCGGCCGCAGGCCTTCGGCAACGGCCTCGGCTGGGCCATGGACGCCGTGGACGCGCCCGGCGCCGACCGCCCCGTCCGCGTCTTCAGCCACGGCGGCTTCACCGGCACCTACGTCGCCGGCGCGCCGGAGCCGGGCCTGGCCGTCGTCGTCCTCACGAACCGGCAGAACGTCGGCGTCGGCCCGGACGGACGCTACCCCGACGTGGGCCCGCTGCGGCGGGCGGTCCTGGAGCGGTTCGTCCGGGCGGCCGTCAACCCGGCTCCCGG
>CAYQCY010000175.1:0-4885 GCA_964416095.1 uncultured Gemmatimonadaceae bacterium | reverse complement strand
CCAACTCGCAGTGCTCCAGCGCACCCCTTGCCCTCTCGTCCCGCTCGTGCGAACCATTGGATTCTGACGACCGTGCTCTCCTGCTCGTTGCCGCCCGGGACCATCATGCTCGACACGCCTCGTCTTGCCGCCCTCTTCGTCTTCCTGTCCGCGGCGCCGCTCGCGGCCCAGGAGGATGCGGCGTTCACCCTCACACCGCATCTGGGGCTCCAGGTCGCCCCCGGTGCGCTCTACGAGGTGGACGGCACCTTTGCGCCGAGCGGCTACCAGCCGCCCGTCTCCAGCGCTTCCATCGGCCCGGGCGCCGTGGTGGGTGCGGACATGGAGGTGGTGCTGTGGCCCGGCGCGCCGCTCCGGCTCCGGTTCGGCGGCCGCCACGTGCTGTTCGCCCGCGCCGAGGTGGAGGGCACCCTCGAGCCCCTCGACCCGGCCGACCCCGGGATCACCCGGACCTTCGACCTGGATGCCGTCATCACGATCGTCTCGGGCGGCATCGTGTACCGCCCCCCCGCCGGGGACCGCAAGATCCGCGGTCACGCCGTGCTCGGGGTCGGCCTCAAGAACTTGATCTTCGGCGAAGCCGCCGAAGACACGCTCGGCATCATCTTCCCCGCCGGGGGTGCCAGCGCTACGATCCACGTCGGCGCCGGCCTGGACCTCCTGCTGGCCCCGGTCACGCTGACCATCGGCGTGGACGACTACGTCAACGGTTACATCGTCGAGCGGACCTTTCTCAGCTCCCGGGACGAGCGCACTCAGCACACCGTCACCGTCACGCTCGGCGTAACCCTGGAGCTGGGCGCCCTCACCCCAGCGTCCTCCCCAGGACCTTCACCACCTCGCCGTTGACCCCGGAGCCGGACCGCCCGGCCAGAAAGAGGACCACGTTCACGATCTCGTCCATGCCGACGAAGGCGGTCCTTTCGGGGTCGTCCACGCTCTCCCGGTTCTGCGCCGTGTCGATCATGCCCGGGGCCACCGCGTTGACCCGGACCCCGTGCTCCTTCTCCTCCAGCGCCAGGGACCGCGTCAGCGCCATGACCCCGGCCTTCCCGGCGCTGTACGCCGCCATGGACGACAGCGCCCGGTCGCCTGCCGGCGACGCGAAGTTCACGATGGCGCCGCCGCTCTCCCGCAGGGCTCCCAGCGCCGCCCGGGACATGAGGAAGGTGGTCCGCAGGTTCGCGTCCACTTCCCGGGCCCACTCCTCCGGCGACGTGTCCGCCACGGGCTTGATGAGGTGGAGCCCGCCCACGGCGTTCACCAGCACGTCCACGCCGCCGAACCGATCCCGCGCCGTGCTCACCACACGCTCCGCGTCTTCGGCCCGGGACAGGTCCGCCCGGACGCCCACGGCCCGACCATCGTCGGCCAGGGATCCCGCCAGCTCCGCCACCGTGTCCTTCCGATCGGTGACGACCACACGGGCGCCCCGGTCCAGGAGCGCCCGGGCCACGGCGTACCCGACCTGACCCTCCCGACCCACACCCGTCACGATCGCCCGCATCCCGTTCATCATCTGCCTCCCTTTTCCCGTCGTCAGCCAGAGCAGTCCCGCCGAGAGCACGGCGGCCGTGCCGAGGAACGCGGTGGCCGCCGGCTGTTGCGGGATCAAGAACGACGTCCCGAGCATCACGCCTGCGGCCCCGCCGAAGAAGCCGAGCACCGGCGTGTCACGGCCCCGGAGCGCGACCAGGAACGAGCTGGTGGCGTAGAGCGGCTCCGCCAGGAGCAGCACCACGGCGAGGGGTGGCCCCAGGGCCGCGCTCTGCAACCCTTCCGCGGTCGTCCAGAAGAGGGCGAACACGGCGGCCACCACGTGCCCCGCCACCGCGATGAACCCCCGCCGCACCACACCCCGCCCCGTCGTGGAGCCGGACCAGATCCCCGCCGCCACCGAGATGAGGGCGAGCCCGCCCAGGAAGCCGGTCGACCGCAGCAGCCCCGGCGTGTCGTAGAGCAGGAGAGCCATGGCCACGGCACCCGCCGCGCCCATGGCCACCCCCGCCGCGAAGGCCGCCACGCGCCGCCTCACGGCACCACCCGCCCGTATCCGCTGCGGTAGTACGCCAGGGGCGTGCCGTCCCGGGCGTCGCCGTCCAGCACTTCGCCCACGAAGATCGTGTGATCGCCGCCGTCGTACTCCGCCCAGACCCGGCAGTCGATCCAGGCGAGAGCGTGCTCCAGGACCGGCGCGCCCGTCGTCTCCGTGCGGTACGCCACGCCGTCGAACTTCCGCTCCGCCGCCCGGCTCGCGAACCGCCTGGAGATGCGCTCCGCATCGGCGTCCAGCACGTTGATGGAGAAGGCACCCGACTCCGTGATGCAGTCGTGGGAATCCGCGACCCGCTCCACGCACGCCAGCACGAGGGGCGGCTCCAGCGAGACGGACGCCACCGCGTTCGCGGTGAGGCCGCACGGCGCGCCGGTCTCCGGGTCCACCGTCGCAACCACCGTCACGCCGGTGACGAAGTGGCCCAGGATCCGTCGGTACTCCGCCTCGTCGAAGCTCATCCCTTCCCCCCTCCCACGTTCGGCGCGCGGCTCCCCGGAGACCGCTCGCAATCCCGGATCGGGTACGGCAGCCGGTCCCGGCGCGCGTCCAGGCCCGGACCGCGCGACAGCACCCGAAGCGTATCCAGCAGCCCGTTGCGCGCGATGATGACCGTCTCTAACTTAACCGCGGGTGGGGACTTCGATGACTCGGAAGATTCGCAAGGCTTTCGCGCTTACGACCCTCCTGATTGTAACGTTCGTCTCCGGCTGCGACAACGTCGAGTGGGGCGGGATCCGGGTCGCAGTTGTGCGGCCCGCCCGGCAGGCGGGAGAGCCCGAGACGGCGGCATCGGCGGGGGCCGAACGGCTCCCGGACAACGCGGTCCTCTTCTACGTCGAGGCCGATCCGTCCGGGGACGCGGGTGTGGTGCGTCCCGTCGCGGAGATCGGTGACGGCACGCTGCTCCCTCTCCAGCCCATCGACCCGGAACGCTACGCGGCCCGGTTCATCACGCGCCATTTCCCCCGGGACGCCACCCTGACCCTCTACCGCCGGGGCCGTGAGGTGGGGACGTTCCGCGTCCGCAGCGCCGACCTGGCAGGGCCCGACGCGTGCCGCAAGCTCCCGGTGGCCCGCGGCACCATCCAGGTGGACCCGGACGACCGGGCGCCCGAGTACCTCGCCCTCGCCCGACGGCCCGCCCGGCAAGCCCGACCGCTGCCGCCGGAGACGCCGCCCGTCGATCGGCGTATGCGCATCCTGGCGCCCATGCTCGCCGAGGAGCTGCTCGAGTCCCGCAACGCACGGCTGCCGCAGGACTGGGAGACGGCCACGGCACAGCTCCAGCCGTTCCCGGTACCCGACGCCGCCGATGGCGCCTTCACCGCCACGATCCTCCTGGACGACACGCTGGGACCCGGCCTGGACGCCCGCGGCAGCTCCCTCTTCTTCGTCGCCGTGCCCCAGGCCCAGGTGGGCTACGACACCGTCTTCGTCCGCTACGCCGACTACGAGGCGCGGGGCAAGGGCGCACCGCGCCTCGTCGATTTCCTGGACTGGAACCGCGACGGCTCGCCCGAGCTGCTCCTGGAGGTCTACGACACCGCCCAGTCCTGGTTCGAGGCCGTCGGCACCCGCGACGGTCGCTGGCGCCTTACCCTCCGCGACCGCTGCGACGCCCGACCCATCGCCACGCAGGCACCGGCGACGGCACCTCCACGAACCACCACGAGCACCCCGCGGCGCCGGGTCACCCCAACCCAAACCGCCCGCGACACGACACCGCCGACACCGTCGATCCCGGAGCCCCAACCCCGCGTGGAGCTCGCCGGCACGCGTCCTGCACCGCGAGACACCACACCGCCGCCCGATACGGGGGGCGCGAAGCCCTGAGTGGCTCCCGACAACCGAGGACACGAAGCCATGCGAATCACCACGACGCTTCTGCTCGGCGCCGCACTGGTCCTGCTGCCCGCCACGGCCCAGGCCCAGGAGGCCGAGGCAACACTCCAGAACCCGCGCGGCGATGAGGTCGGCACCGTGACCGTCATCGAGAGCCCCCACGGCTTGCTCCTCCACGTCCGCATCGACGGCCTGCCGTCCGGCGTCCACGCCTTCCACATCCACGAGACCGGCCGCTGCCAGCCTTCCTTCGCCGCAGCCGGCGGCCACCTCAACCCCACCGGCAAGGCCCACGGCCTCATGAACCCCGAGGGCCACCACGCCGGCGACATGCCCAACATCCACGTGGACGGCGCACGCAAGCTCCAGATCGAGGTCTTCGTGCCCGACGTGACCTTCCAGCAGCTCTTCGACGACGACGGCTCCGCCATCGTCATCCACGCCGGCCCCGACGACTACCGTACCGACCCCGCCGGCGCCGCCGGCGACCGCATCGCCTGCGGAGTCATCGTCCGGTAGGCCTTCGCCCTCCGGACGGGCGGGCGCAGGCATTCCCCTCCAGGACTTTCCCCGGAAACGGCTGGGAGTTTCTCCGTAACTCACTGTGGTGCAACAGGTAGCGTCGATTGGGAGCGGATCCTCGGCGGGGTGCGGGCAAGGCGCGAACGGCGTTCAACGCGGAATCGCCGAATCGTCGCGCAGGGACGCGGGACGCTCGCGGCCTGCCGTTACCCACACGCCGCAGCCCGATCTTCAGAATCTCTTGTCGGACGCCGACGTGACGCGCAACGGTTCGCGACGACGGCTTCCGCGCAGCCGCTTCCTTCCGCGTTGCCGCATTGTCCCGACCGCGAAGGTCGCCCTGCCGCGGGGCACGGGTACCGACCGGATCCTCGCCGCGCTGCGAGCGGGAGCCCGACGGCGACGCGATGTACCCGCCTGCATCAACGAGGAACCGAAAACAATGGGGAAAGTCCACTTCCCCCA
>CAYQCY010000174.1:0-4989 GCA_964416095.1 uncultured Gemmatimonadaceae bacterium | reverse complement strand
CCTCCTCGCCTTATCCCCCTCGCCGTATCCCCCTCGCTTCACCCCATCGGTTCACCCTCCTCGCCGTTCACACCTCGCCTCACCTATCTCGCCTCACCCTCCTCGCCCCATCACAACCTCTTGACAGCCGCGCGGCCAGACCACATGGTTCGACCAATCAGTATAAACGTATAGTCTAAACACACGGTCCAGTCGACCGGCTGGCAAGAGGCGTCATGGCACGCGCGCGGTTTCAGAACCTGGAGTCGGAGAAGCGGGAGGCGATCCTTGCGGCGGCGGCGGACGAGTTCGCCGAGCGTGGGTACGAGGGTGCGTCGTTGAACCAGATCATCGAGGATGCGGGGATCAGCAAAGGCTCGCTGTACTACTATTTCGATGACAAGGAGGACCTGTTTCTTACGGTGTGGAAGACGGCCATCGACCGGTTGATGGAGGAGGTGGGGCCGTTCGATGTGGAGGCGCTGACGGCGGAGAGTTTCTGGGACGCGTTCCGGGACTGGACGCGTCGTTCGCTGGACTACGTGTATCGGAACGAGTGGTACGTGAAGGTGGGTCGTGCGTTCGTGGGACTGCGGAGCGATCCGCAGGCGTCGGACGCGGTGCGGGAGATGCTGGAGTGGGCGCGGGACCTGACGCGGTCGATCCTGCAGCGGGGCCAGGCGCTGGGCGTGGTGCGGCGGGACCTGCCGCTGACGCTGCTGGTGGACATCCTGATGGCGGTGGACGCGGCGGGCGACCGCTGGTTCGTGGAGCACTGGGACACGTTGCCGGAGGACGAGCTGAAGCGGCTGGCGGACGCGGAGCTGGACCTGATCCGGGACATGCTGGACGCGGAGAACGAGGGGTGGGAGGACTGAGCAGGGGCCCGGGCGCTACGGGCACGGAAACGGGGCGAGAGCCATGGACATGAATGGAACGCGGCCGGCGATGCCGATTCTGCTGGCGCTCCTGACGGCGACGGCGGCGTCAGGGCAGGAGCTGCCGACGAAGGAGGCGGTGATCGAGCACCTGGACGAGCTGTACCGCTCCGAGTCGTCCCACGCGGTGATGGAGATGACGATCGTGAACGAGCGCGGGACGCGGGAGCTGACTCTGGAGAGCTGGTCGAAGGGCGAGGACGAGGCGTTGATCGTGATCCGCTCGCCGGCCCGGGAGGCGGGCACGGCGACGCTGCGAACGGAAGAGGGTCTGTGGAACTACGCGCCCCGGGCGGACCGCCTGATCCGGATCCCGTCGGGGCTGCTGTCGGAGAGCTGGATGGGCAGCCACTTCACGAACGACGACCTGATGCGGGAAACCAGCTACGACGAGGACTACGAGACGGAGCTGTCGTGGACGGAGCGCGAGGGTGAGCGCTACATCCAGGCGACGATGACGCCGAAGCCGGACGCGCCGGTGGTCTACACGAAGCTGGTCTTCCTCGTCACGCCGGACGAGTGGGTGCCGGTGCTGTGGGAGTACTACGACGAGGGCGAGGTGGTGCGGAGGATGCGGTTCGAGGACGTGCGCACGGTGAGTGGCAAGCCGCTGCCCATGCGCATGATCCTGCAGCCCGCGGACGAGCCGGACGAGCGCACGGTGGTGGAGTACCTGGAGCTGGAGCTGGACGTGCCGGTGGACGATGCACTGTTCACGCGCCGGGGTCTGCGACGCGTGGCGCGGCCCTGACGAGCCATGTTCATCTCAGCCAAGCTCGGGCTCAGGAACCTGGGCCGGAACCGGTGGCGGAGCGGCCTGACGCTGGCGGCGGTGGGGGTGGCGGTGGGGCTCATGGTCTGGACGCTGGCCATGTACGAGGGCTGGATCGGCGAGATGGTCCGGGGCGCCACCGCCGTGGAGACGACGCAGGTCCAGGTCCACACCGCCGCGTACGTGGAGACGCCGCGGGTCTACCGGAGCATGGAGCTGGACGACGGGCTCCTGCGGCGGGTCCTGAACCTGGCGGACGTCCGGGCCATCTCGAAGCGGGTGGAGGCGAGCGGCCTCATCGGCAACGAGGAGCGTTCCCAGGTGACGCGCATCCTGGGGGTGGACCCGGCCATGGAGGCGTCGGCCACGCCGGTGGAGGAAGCCATCACGGAGGGACGCTGGCTGTCCCGGGAGCCGCCGGAGTACCCGGCGCCCCGGGAGGTCGTGCTGGGCCAGGGGCTGGCGCAGCAGCTCAGGGTGGGCACGGGCGCGGAGCTGGTGGTCTTCCTCCAGGCCGCCGACGGCTCGCTGGGCAACGAGCTGCTCCGTGTCGTGGGCATCGTGCGCACGGGCAACATGCAGATCGACCGCATGGCGGCGTACATGCACATCGCCGACGCCCAGTACCTCACGGCCCTCGGTGACGGCTTCCACGAGCTGGCCATCCGGACGGTCGACCTGGACGAGGCCCGGGCCACCGCCGACTCGGTCGCCGCGGTGCTCGGCGCTCGCGTGGGGCTGCCGGACAGCCTGGCGGTGGGGGAGGGCGGCGACGTGGCGAGGGACGCCCTCGTGGTGCGGCCCTGGCAGGACATCGTGCCGGAGATCCACGCCATGATCTTGCTGTTCCGCCAGTCCTACTGGTGGATGTACCTGCTGGTCTACCTGGTCGCGGCGGTGGGCGTCGTGAACACGCAGCGCATGAGCGCCCAGGAGCGGCGCCGCGAGTTCGGCGTCCTCATCGCCATCGGCATGCGGCCGCGGCGCCTCTTCCGGACCATCGTCGTGGAGACGGCGGTGCTAGGCTTCATCGGCGCCCTCATCGGCGCCGTGGGCGGCACGCTGCTGAGCCTGTACCACGTCGTGTACGGCTTCGACATGGGCGTCTTCACCGACCAGACCGGAAACTTCTCGTGGATGGGCGTGGCCTTCTCTGAGCGGCTCTACTTCGACCTGGCACCCGGACACGTGATCCAGCCCATCGTCGTCATGCTCGCGGTAGCGCTCATCAGCGGACTCTGGCCCGCCATCAAGTCGGCGCGCATCGAGCCGGCCCCGACCATCTCCGGGAGGCAGTGATGCTGTTCAAGATGGCCTGGCGCAATCTATGGCGGCACCGCACCCGGACGCTGATCATGACGTTCGCCGTGGCCCTGACCTACGCCCTCATGCTCGCCGGGCTCGGCATCGCCGACGACGGCCACGGACGCATGCTCGAGGAGGCCGCCAAGGCCGCCGGCGGCGACATCCTGGTCCACGGCGACGGCTACTGGGCCACCCGGGCCAGCGACATCGTCATCCGGGACGGCCCGGCGACCCTCGAGGCGGTCCGGGACGTCGAGGGCGTCCGGGTGGCCATCCCGCGCATCATCATCAACGGCCTGGTCAGCTCCGCCGCCGACAACCGGCCCGTCCTGCTCCAGGGCATCCGGCCCGCCCTCGAGGAGGAACTGCACGACGTGGCCGAGGACATCATCGCGGGCAGCTTCCTCCAGGGCGACCGGCACGACCCCATCGTCCTCGGCAACCGCCTCGTGGAGCGCCTCGGCCTCGAGCTCGGTGACCGGGTCGTCATCACCGCTACCGACCCCGACGGCGAGCTGACCCGCGCCCTCTTCCACCTCACCGGCATCCTGGAGACCGGCACCCGTCAACTGGACGAGATCGTCGGCTACACCACCGTCGAGGCCGCCCGGAACGCCGTGAACATGAGCGGCGTGCTCACCCAGATCGGCGTCCTCCTGGAGGCGGGGCTGGACGCCGACGCCGTGGCTGACCGCATCGAGGAGGCCCTCGACGGGCGCCACGGACTCGAAGTCCTGACCTGGCAGGAGGCCGTTCCTGAGATGGTCGGCTTCATCGAGATCGACGACGCCTTCGGCTACATCTACATGGCCGTCATCTTCTTCGTCGTCCTCTTCTCCATCACGAACACCTTCCTCATGGCCGTCCTGGAGCGGGTCCGGGAGTTCGGTCTCCTCAACGCCCTCGGCATGCGCGACGACCGCATCGGCGGCCTGCTCCTCACCGAGACCGCGCTCATGACGGCCATGGCCATGGCCGTCGGGTTCCTCATCGGCTACGGCGGCCACCTCGCCGCCTCCCACTGGGGCATCCCCGTGGCGTCCTACGGCATCGAGGAGATCGAGATCTCCGGCATCGACATGGCCGACCTGGTCATGTACAGCACCATCGTCCCCATCAAGTGGATCATCGCTTCGGTCCTCGTCGCCGTCGCCACCATCGGCAGCGCGGCGTACCCCGCCTGGAAAGCCTCCAAGCTGGCGCCGGCGGAAGCGATGCGGTTCTACGAATAGACGAGGCCACCATGAACGACACGCACGCCAACGGGCCCGAGCGGGACACCGCGACCTGGGAGAACGGCGCCCTCATCCGGGTCCGCGGCCTCACCAAGATCTACCACCAGGGCGACCTCCGGGTGAACGCCCTCCGGGGCGTCGACCTGGACGTCGCGCCCGGCGAGTTCACCGCCCTCGCAGGACCGTCCGGCTCCGGCAAGACGACCCTGCTCAACATCCTGGGCGCCCTCGACCGGCCCTCGGACGGCACCGTTCGCGTCGCCGACCGCGACGTCACCGGCCTCGCCAAGGGCGAAGCCGCCGACTTCCGCCTCGAAAACGTCGGCTTCATCTTCCAGGCCTACAACCTGGTCCCCGTCCTCACCGCCTACGAGAACGCCGAGTTCACCCTGCTCCTCCGCGGCGTCCCCGCCGACAAACGACGCGACATCGTCCGCCCGCTCCTCGAACACGTCGGCCTCGCCGACATGATGGACCGCAAGCCCCACGAGCTCTCCGGCGGCCAGCAGCAACGCGTCGCCATCGTCCGCGCCCTCGCCACCGAGCCCAGCATCGTCCTCGCCGACGAGCCCACCGCCAACCTCGACAGCGTCACCTCCGGCGAGCTCATGGACATGATGCTCGAGCTCAACACAAACCTCGGCATCACCTTCGTCTTCTCCACCCACGACCCCCTCGTCATCAAGCGCGCACGACGCCTCGTACAGATCCTGGACGGCCGCGTCCACGAGGCACGGAAACAAACGGCTCAAGCCTGAGA
>CAYQCY010000173.1:0-5159 GCA_964416095.1 uncultured Gemmatimonadaceae bacterium | reverse complement strand
TCTCGCGATGCAGCCGCGCTCGAATGCAACGACATTTCGGCGACGCTACACTAGCGGTCGGTGGGCGGCCGGGCGGGCGGTGCTTCCTCGTCCGGCTCGCCCCCTTCGGCCTCCGGTCCGCCTGGTTCGGCCGGCGCGGCCTCGCCGGCTTCGGGCTCGCCGTACGCCGGCGAGGCCGCGCCGGGCGGGCGGGGCGAGGCGGTCTCGCCCGTTGCCGCCCCGCCGACCTCGGGGGAGCCGCCCCGCCTTCCGGTTGCCGGCGTCCCGGTCCGGCCGGTGCCCGAGATGGGGCCGTGTTCCACGGCCCGGGACGATCCTGCGGACACTTTCCTCCGGCCGAACAGCATCTTCCCCACGAGAAAGGCGAAGAAGAGCTTCAGCGCCTTCACGGGATGGAAGAGCATGAACGTGCGTCTGGGCGCACGGATGTACATGAGGAGCTTCGTGATCCTGCTGAACATGGCGGCCTCCACGGCGCGGGTCTCTGCTGCCGTCCCTAATATGCTGCAAAGGTCGTGCGGGGGCATCGGGCGCGACGCCGGGTCCCACCGCGCCGGGCCGCCCGGCACGGACCCGTCAGGCCGCCGTGTCCCCTCCGTGCCGGTCCAGGATCCGGGTCCAGGCCACGGCGGCGGCCACCATGGCGGCGAGGCCCAGGGCGGCGCCGATCCATGCGCCGGCGTACGGATTCCTCAGGGCGAAGACCAGGACCGGGGCGCCCGTGGTGACGACGACCAGGCCCGGCAGGATGGCCGGGCCCGTCCGGCGCTCCACCCGGTGGATGCCATAGACCAGGGCGCCGGCGAGGACGCCGCCGAGGATCCAGCTGCCGACGCCCGTGGGCTCGTCCACGCCGACGATGCCCAACCCCGCCAGCAGGGCCAGCGCCACGGCGGCCCAGGCCCACCGCCCCGCCACGAGGCGTAGCAGGGCGAAGCCGCCCAGGACCAGGGCGGTGACGGTGACGTACCCCACGACGGCATCCAGCAGTGGCGCGGCGGCGGGCAGCACGGCCCCTGCGCCGGTGAAGTCGGGGCATGACGGCTCCGGCCCGGTGCGGAACCGGCCGGTGGCCACGGCGGCGAGGCCCGCCAGCAGGAGCCCGATGGCGGCGCCGAAGGCGAGGGGCCGTTCGGAGCGGCCGTCCAGCGTGTGGCCCAAGCCGGCCATGACCCCCATGACGGATGCCACGACCACCGAGCCGATGCCCATCCCGGCCAGGGCGGCGAAGAGCTGGAACGAATACGGCTGGGCCGTGTTGAAGCCCGCCACCAGGGTCGGCCAGGCGTTCGCCTGCTGGAGCACGGCGCCCACCAGGACGACGAGGGTGATCGTGGTGAACGCGGCGAGCCGGAAGTCGCTCCGGCTCCAGCGGACCACGCCTACGATGATGGCCGCCAGGCCCAGCAGCAGGAGCAGCCCGCCGGACACGAAGAGGAGGGTGGAGCGGAGGGTCTGCCGGCTCCGGTCTTCCCGCTCCCACTCCTCGGGCACGTGGACGAACCGGTACACGTCGGTGACCCGGTCGCCGGACACCTCGACCGTCGCCCGGGTCTCGCCCTGGGCCAGCTCCGCGATGGCCGGGACCCGGAAGGTGAAGGTCCAGTCCATGCGCTCGGGAAGCTGGTCCGCCTCCGCCGTGACCAGGGCCAGCACTTCCGGCGGCATCCCGTACTCCTCCAGCAGCGCGCGCTCGGCGAGGAGACGTGCCGCTTCCTCGTGCAGGCTGGGCAGGGCACGATCCTCCGGCAGGCGGTGCCGGTAGCGGACGTTCCCGGTCGTGGGGCCCACCGCGACACGGTACTCCTCCGCCCGCTCCGCCACGGGCCCTTCGAACCGGGCCCAGCGCACCTCCCAACGCGGCCCGGCCAGGTGCTCGCCCAGCATCAGCCGGTAGAGGCCCGGGCCCGCCGTCTGCCAGACGAAACGGTGGCTCCGGCCCACCCCTGCCCGGGGCGCCGCCAGCTCCCGCCACTCCGCCTCGTCCAGCTCCACGCCCCGCTCCACCAGCTCCTGCCGGGCCACCGCCATGGCCTGGGCCCGGCCCACCTCCAGGGGCGGCGCATCGCTCCGGATGTCCGCGGACACGATCCAGAGCACGAGTCCCAGCGCGCCCGCGGCGGCGATCCAGGGCAGCTCGAGCCACGCCGGACGCCCGGCCACGGGACGTTCGCCGGCCGGCGTAGCCGGAGCGTCGACCGGGGCCGGCGGGGCCTCGGCGGTCCCGGGGCCGCCCGCGCCGGCCTCCTCGTCCTCGCCTTCCCGGTCGGGCGACCAGGCGGCGTTCCGGGCCGCCTCCGGCGCCTCCGCGGCGCCGCGTCGCAGCCGCGCGGCCACCACGACGCCCAGGGGGACGAGCCCCAGCACCACCGTGATGGCCTTGCTGAACCACACGCCCTCGAAGGCGAAGAGGGGCAGCGAGAACCAGGTCAGGTCGTAGGTGAAGTGGGCGATGACGGCGGGCATGAAGCCGAACCGCAGGTAGATAGCGCCCAGCGCCAGCGCCGGCAGGAACAGCTCCACGACCCGGGCGTAGGGCGGCTGCTGGGGGTAGTTGGCGTGGGCCGCGGCGAAGATGAGCGCCTGGATCACCAGCGCGGCGCCGAGCCAGGCCCGTCGTCCGCCGTACCGGTTCGCCAGCAGCACGGCGCCGGCCAGGGGCACAGCCCGGAAGAGCGCCTCCTCGGAGAAGCCGGCGAAGAGGGAGGTGGCCACGCCGGAGATCCAAGGGAACGGCGTCGCCAGAAGGTCCGGCTGCACGATGGCCTCGGCGGGCGTCCACCAGTCCAGCCCGCGGGACAGGACCAGGTAGAACAGCACGACGTAGGCGACGAAGAACCCGGTGAAGACGTAGCCGCCGAGGGCGTGGCCGAGCCCGGTGTCGGAGCGGGCCACGTCGTCGTCCCAGGACCGCCAGAGCTGGATGTGCCGGGGGAACGCGCGCCGGTCCAGCGTCTCACCGGCGATGAAGACGAGGGACAGGAAGAGGGCGGAGCCCACGAAGACGCCCAGGGCCAGGAGGATCTGCTCCGTGAGGAAGCTGCCCGCCGGCACCGCCGTGTCGTAGCCCATCCAGGCCAGGGGGAGCTGGTTGATGGAGGCCAGGAACATGAGGCCGCCGATGCCGACGCCCCAGAGCACCGCCGTCCGCCATCGGACCCAGCCGGCCCGGAGCAGGAGCAGCAGGCCCAGCCCGCAGCCGCCGCCGAGGTAGAGCACGCCGATGGCCAGGGACGCCACCAGGGCGATGAGGTCGTTGCTGGAGCGCAGCTCGCTGTAGCGCCGCTGGAAGGCCTCCGGGACCTCGATGACGTGACCGACCTCGCCGACCCGGTCGCCGGCCACCGTGACCCGCAGCCGTGCCCGGGCCTCGCCGTACAGCTCGCCCGGGCGCTCGTACACGAAGGTCCGGTCCAGGCGTCCGCCCGGGAGCAGCTCGTCGGAGACCTCGACGAGCCTGTACGTCGACAGGTCCACGCCCCACGCCGCGGCGCCCGCATCGGCCAGGACGCGTGCGCTGTCCGCGTCCAGCACGGCACCGGGCTCGTCCTCCGGCAGCGTCAGCCGGAAGCCCACCGGGGTGCCGTCCGGCGCGAACCGGATCTCGGCCTCGTGGGTCTCGCCCTCCTCGAACTGCCGGACGCGCCAGACGTAGGGGCGGTACGGGTCCGAGGCCAGGATACGCTGCCAGGCGCCGGCGCCGCCGGCCTCGAGCTCCACGTAGGTCTGGACCATCCGGTCCCGGAGCCCGAACGACGCCGCCTGGCGGAACCCCGCCGTGGGCCAGTCCGCGGCCACGGCGTGATCCCTGGCCCGCTCCAGCGCCTCGGCCCGGTCCAGCTCCAGCTCCAGCGAGACGACGGGGAACGCCCGGTCGAAATACGTGCCGGCGATGCCGGCGCCCGCCAGCGAAAGGACCACGAGCGCGATCCAGACCACGGGCTTTCGCCACATGCGGCACCTCTCGTTCCTGTGGGGAATCCTGGCTCAGCGCGCCAGCTCGCCTTCGGGCACGGCACCGAGCCCTGGCAGGCTGAACGCGTCCACGGCGATGGAGCCGTAGCGGACGGTCCAGTGGAGGTGCGGCCCCGTGACGCGGCCGGTGGCGCCGACCCTGCCGATCACCTCGCCGGCCGACACGGCCTGCCCTTCCTCCACCAGCGTCTCGCTCAGGTGAAGGTACGCCGTGACAAGCCCCGCGCCATGGTCCACGTAGACCACGTTGCCGCCCAGGTAGAAGGCGTCGACCAGCGCCACGATGCCGTTGGCCGCCACCCGCACCGGCGCGCCCGTGGCGCCGGCCAGGTCCGTGCCCATGTGCCGGCTCCGGATCTCACCGTTGAACTCGCGGCCGTCGCCGAATCCGCTGGTGACCCGCGCGTCCCGCGGCATGACGAAGCGGTCCCAGAGCCGCGGCGTGCGGTGGGCCCGCTCCGACACGGCGCGGGCCCGGGTACCCTCCTCCCGCATACGTCGGCGCAACGCTTCATCGGGCTCTCGACCGTACTCCGGCGCGACGCGCAGCCGCTCCATGCGGTAGCGCCCCTCCCGGACGGGGACGTCGACCCGGACCGTGTCCGCCGACCGGGGCCGCCGCACCACCACGGGCAGCTCGCGGCTCGTCTCCGCCGAGATGGGCACGGCGGCCAGCGCCGTCCATTCGCCGCGCCGCGTCTCCTCGAAATGCAGCGACTCGCCGGCGAACCGGCCCTCCACCCACGCCACGTCGCCCTCCGCCTCCACCCGCACCCGGAACAGCGTGCCCTGCACCGGCCGAGACGGCTCCAGCGCCACACGTGCGGGTGAGGCCGGCTCCGACGACGGCCGCAGGGCCTGCCCCGCCGCCGCCGATGCCAGCGCCAGGCCCATCAGCAGCGACAACGGCGCCGCTGGCGCGACGCCTCCCGTCCGGCTCCGGATCGCCCTCCACCGCATCCTCGACCTCGCCTCCAAAAAAAGGCTCCTCGCTGTTCCACATGGGTGTATTGTCCTTGCCCGCACACGACAGGACGGCTCGCAGGCGCGGGGCGACCGGATCCTCGGCGGCCTGCGGGCAAGGCGCACACGCCGTTCAACGCGGAAACACGGGATCCTTGCCCGGAGACGCGGAACGGGCGCGGCCGGTTTACGTACGCGCCGTAGCTTGACCTGCAAGACCT
>CAYQCY010000172.1:0-5362 GCA_964416095.1 uncultured Gemmatimonadaceae bacterium | reverse complement strand
CTAGGCGGCCGACGCTACGGCGGGAGCGACGACCTGGGGGAGGGCCCGTGGCCACATCGAACGTTCGTCTGCGGATGGCCAGGGTGGTGGCCTGGCTCGCGCTGCTGGCGCCCCTCGCCTGGCTGGGATGGCGGGTCCAGCATGACGGCCTCGGCGCGAACCCCATCGAGGCGCTGCTGCTCTGGAGCGGGCAGTCGAGCCTGATCCTGCTCCTGCTGAGCCTGACGGTCACGCCGGTCCGGCGCCTGACCGGCTGGAACGAGATCCAGAGGAAGCGCCGTTTCCTGGGGCTGTCGGCCTTCTCCTACATCACGCTGCACTTCCTCATCTACGTGGGCGTGGACCAGTTCGTCGCCTTCGGCTACATCCTGGAGGACATCGCCGAGCGGCCTTTCATCACGGCCGGCTTCGCGGCGTGGGTTCTCCTGATTCCGCTGGCCGTGACCTCCACGCGGGGCTGGATCCGACGCCTGGGCGGGAGGTGGTCGCTCCTTCATCGGCTGGTGTACCTCGCCGCGGCCCTCGGCGTGCTGCACTTCTTCTGGAAAGTGAAGGCGGACACACGGTGGCCACTCGTCGCCGCCGGCGTCCTCGCCGTGCTGCTGGTCCTGCGTCTGCCGTCCGTCTCCGACGCCATCGTGCGGGCCCGGTCGAAGCTGCGAAGCGCCGGCTCCCGGGAAACTCCGAAGGGCTCCGCTCCGTAGGTTGGGACGGACAGACGAACCGTAGCGGGACACCCGAATCGCGGCGGCATGCGGACCTCTTCCCCTTCCACAGGACGCGCGGCGCTGGTGGCGGCACTCCTCATCGCCGTGCCGGCCTCCGGCCAGGACCCGACCGTGCCGCCGGCGCGCGAAGCCATGGCCGACGCCTACCTGGACACCACCGCGCGCCACCTGGTGGACATCGCTCGCGGATCCTGGAGCCGTAGCCAGAGCACCCTGCTGGCGTACACCGCCATCGTCCGCCAGCGCATCTCGGCCGCGCTGCGCACGCCGCTCCGGGATCGGACCGTGTTCCGTGCCGAGTCGGCGGCCCGGGTCCGCTGGGACCGCGACGATCCCATCATCGCCCAGGTCCTCGCCGGGCGCATGCAGCACCCGGCGGGCGTGGAGATCGACGCGGACGTGAGTGTCTTCGCCGTGGACCAGCTCTTCGACCCGAGCTCGGACCGGCTGCTCTTCGGCTTGACCGACCGGGACTCGGAGGACATCTGGATCCGCCATCCCCTGGCCAGCTACTCGGAGCAGGACTACCGGTTCCGGTCCGGCGACACCCTGACCCTGCGCCTGCCGGACGGCCGGCAGGTCCGGACGGTGGAGCTGGACCTGCTGCCCCGCCGCGCTTCACCGGACCTGCTCCGGGGCACGCTCTGGATCGACCCGGAAACCGGGATCCTGGCCCGGGCGGCGTTCGAGCTGGCCAGGACGCTGGACATCGTAAAGGACGGCCACCTCATCGATCCCGACCTGGAGGAGATCGAGGAGGACATGGACGAGGTCCCCCTGGCGATGCGTCCCATCATCAAAGGGCTGATCTTCCCCCTGGAGCTCGACATCGACCTGGCCGTCGTCGAGTACTCCCTCTGGGAGTTCCGCCACTGGCTCCCCTCCGTGCTGCGGCTCGAGGGCACGGTTCGGGCCGGCATCTTCAGCGTGCCGGGGGTGCTGGAGGTCGCCTACGAGGTCCTGGACGTGGAGGACGAGGAATCGGTTCTGGCCGCGGCGGACAGCTCGGCTCCAGCGCAGACCGGGCCGCCGGCTCCGGACCCCATCACGGAGGAGTGGCTCGAGGCCGGCGAAGGGTATCGCCTGGTCCAGCGCCGGCAGAATGGCCGGGATGTGCTCGTGCTGGTCCCGAACCGGATCGAGTCGTTGGCGGAGAGCCGGTTCCTGCCGCCGCCGGTGTGGAAGGACGCGCCCGAGTTCCTGGCGGTGGACGACATCGAGCGTCTCGAGGACCTGGTGGGTGATGTGCCGGTGGCGCACAGGATGCCCGTCCAGTGGGACACCCGCGTGGGTCTCGAACGGTTCGGACTGGTGCGCTACAACCGGGTGGAGGCGCTGTCGGTGGGCGCCCAGGTCGAAGCCCGACGATACCCCTTCACCACCCAGCTCACCGGTCGGATCGGTGTGGCCGACCTGGTACCGAACGCGGAGCTGCGGCTCCAGTACTCGGGCACTCGCCGGGCCGTGCGGCTGGAAGGCTACCACCACCTGACCACCGTCACCCGCGACGACCGGGCTCTCGGCCCCGGAAACTCCTTCACCGCCCTCTTCTTCGGACGGGACGACGGAGAGTACTACCGGGCCACCGGTGCCCGTCTCACCCTGCTGCCGCCACCGGAGGACCGGGCGGACGCCGCTCTGTCGGTGTACGCCGAGCGCCAGCGCGCCGCGCCGCGGGAAACGAACGTGAGCCTGCCCGCCGCCTGGACCGACGGCTGGACCTTCCGTCCGAACATCGCGGCCGATCCGGCGGATCAGGTGGGCTCGGTGCTGAGCGTGCAACGCTGGTGGGGCGACGACCTGGGCGGCGCCCGGCTGGGGGCGGACCTCTACCTCCACGCGGCGACCGGCGACTACGAGTTCGTGCGGGGCAGCCTGGGCCTGCGAGGGGTCGTCTCGCCGGTGGAGCGGTTCCGGGTCGGACTCGAAGCGGCCGGCGGCACCAGCGCCGGGCGGCTGTCGGTCCAGCGCCTCTGGTACCTGGGCGGCATCGAGAGCCTCCGGGGTTACGGCTCGGGCGCCGCCACCGGCGGCGCCTACCTCCGCGCCCGGCTCGAGCTGCTCCGAAGCTTCGTGGAGTCGGCGGCGGCCGTCTCCCTCTTCGGAGATGCCGGCTGGGCCGGCGACCCAAACGGCTTCACGGCGCAGAACGCGGTGGACGGAGCCCTCTACTCCGTGGGCGCGGGCCTCACGGTGATGGACGGTCTCCTGCGGATGGACCTGGCCCGGGGCCTGGCGGCGCCGCGGGGCTGGCGCTTCGAGCTGTACCTCGACGCGGCCTTCTGATGGCGTTACCCTCCGGGCGATGCCGCCGACTCCGATCCACCCGGCACTCCTGGAGCGACTAAGCGCGCTGGCCGGCGACCCGGGCATCCTCGAGCAAGGCTTCGCCCGGGTCCGGCCGCGGGGCCGCGCCGATCTGCCCGACCTGATCGCCCGCATCATCGAGCTGCGCCGCGACGCGGGCCTCGCGCCGGAGCGCCACATCCCGACCCGTGACACGTCCGCACCGCCCGAATGGCTGTTCCGGCTCGCCGGGGAGCCGGACCCCGGGAGCCGGCGGGCCGCGCCCTGGCCCGCTTCCGAGCGGGTCTCCCCACTGGACCGGCCGCTGAACCCGCTGCTGCGCCTCTACATCGCCCTGGCGTTCCGCGCCCGCATGTCCTTCTCGCTACCGCGCCGACGCTGGCCCCTCATGGTCCACGTCCTGCGCGCCCTCGCCCTGCTCCTGCTGGTGTGGGTCGTGCTCTCGTCGACCCACGCCGGCATCGCCATCCTGGTCCTGGCCGTCGCGGGGCTCTGGATGCTGTACGCCACGCCCCAGGTGGGGGAACGGGTCCGGGAAGCCGCCGCCATCGCCGACTTCAACGAGGCCCTGGACCGGGCGCTTGAACCGCCCCCCGCCGCGACCTAGCTTTCGCGCCGTCTCCCGCCCGGCGCGCTCATGAGCGACGAATCCGCACTCGGCAGCTTCTGGAAGAGCTTCGGGCCCGGGCTGCTCTGGGCCGGGGCCGCCATCGGCGTGTCCCACCTGGTCCAGTCCACCCGGGCCGGCGCCGACGCCGGGTTCGCCCTGTCCGGCGTCATCCTGATGGCCCTGCTGTTGAAATACCCGTTCTTCGAGTACGGGCCGCGCTACGCGGCAGCCACCGGGGAGAGCCTGGTGGAAGGCTACGGCCGTGTCGGCCGCTGGGCCGTATGGCTCTACCTCCTCATCACGCTGGTCACGTCGATCATCGTGGATGGCGCGATCCTGCTCTTCACGGGCTTCCTGCTCATGTCGGTGCTCGGGCTGGCGTGGCCGCCCTGGACCGCCGCGGGCCTGCTCTACGTGGCGTGTGCCGCTCTGCTCTGGGTGGGCCGCTACCGCGTCCTGGACCGGAGCATCAAGGCCATCCTCATCGGCCTCGCGATCTCGACCCTGGTGGCCGCCGCCGTCGCCCTGCCCCGGGCTCGCCTGGAGACCTTCGCCCTCGTGCCCGACATCGGAGGACCCTCCGCCACCGCCGTGAGCTTCGCCTTCCTGCTGGCGCTCATGGGCTGGATGCCGTCCGCCGTGGATGTCTCCGTGTGGAGCTCCCTCTGGACGCTGGCCAAGGACGAGAGCGAGCGGGTCACGACCAGCGTGAAGCACGCTCTGCTCGACTTCCGGGTCGGCTATGTGGGCACGGGCTTCATGGCCTTCGCCTTCGTGACGCTGGGCGCCGCCGTCATGCACGGCAGCGGTCAGGCGTTCAGCTCCGCCGGTCCCGCGTTCTCGCTCCAGCTCGTGGACCTTTACGGCGAGACGCTGGGCGCCTGGTCGCGGCCCTTCGTGCTCGTAGCCGTTCTCACGACCATGCTCTCCACCTCGCTCACCGTCGTGGACGGCTTCCCCCGGGGAATCGCCCGCTCCATCGAGGTGCTGCGGGGGCGCCCCGCCGCCGACACCGAGACCGTGCGCACGGAGACGGGCCGCATCTACTGGCTCGCCATCATCGCCATCGGCATCGCCATCCCGGTTCTCCTCGCCCTCTTCGGCGGCGCCCTCACCGACATGGTCGACTTCGCCACCATCGTGTCCTTCCTGACCGCGCCCGTCCTCGGTTGGCTCAACCTCAAGGCCGTCACCAATGTCCGCGTCCGCCCCGAGTTCCGGCCCGGGCGCTGGCTACGCCGGCTGTCGTACGTGGGGCTGGCCCTGCTCGGCGGGACCGGCGTCGTCTACTTCGTCCTGCTGCTGACGTGACGGCGGCGGCCGGAGACGCAGGGGACAGGGCGCGCGTCGAGCGCTTCCGGGCGGCCCGCCGGGACCGGGACCTGGCCGTGCTGGAAGACTTCCACCCGCTCAAGCATGCGGTGCGGTTCGGGGCCCGCGTCCTGGAGGTGGCCGCCGTGGACCCGACTCGCATCCGGACGCTGGCCGAGCGCCTGGCGCCCGACATCCTGGACCGGCTGCCGGACGCGGAGATCGTCGACGCGGAGACCCTCGACGCCATGGCGCCCACCCGGCCGCCGTCCGGCATCATCGCCCTGGCCCGCCGCCCTGCCGTGGACGTGGCCCGCCTTCTCGACGACGCGGCGCCGGCCCCCGTCGTGCTGCTGGAGAACCCGTCACGCCTGGGCAACATCGGGGCGGCCGTACGGGTCACGGC
>CAYQCY010000171.1:0-5369 GCA_964416095.1 uncultured Gemmatimonadaceae bacterium | reverse complement strand
GGACCCTGATTACCCCGTGAACGCCATCGATCACCGATCACCGATCACCGGTCAGAAAGCTCACGTTACGAACCGCGCTCCCCACCGCGAACCCCGCGGTCACCGGTCGAGAAGCTCCACCCCCTCGGGTAAGGTGCAAAGCGGTTCAACGCGGAAGCGCGGGATCCTCGCGCGGAGACGCAGCACGCTCGCGGCCGGCCCTTCCGTACGCGCCGCAACCCGACCTTCAAGGCCTCTTGTCGGGCGGCGACGTGACGCAAAACCGTTCCCGACGGCGGCTTCCGCGCATCCGCCTCCTTCCGCGTTTCCGCGTTGTCTTGACCGCGAAGGTGGCCCTGCCACGGGGCCTGGAGATCGACCGGGTCCTCGCCGCGCTGCGTGTGGGAGGGCGACGCCAGCTCGATTCGCCCGCCGGCATCAGCGGGGAACCGGAAGAAACGGGGAAGGTCCACACGTTCCCGCGTTGACGCCGACCCGCCTCCGAACGAGATTGGCCGCATGAACATCGACTGGGACGCGTTGTCCGAGATCTGTGCACGCAACGACATCGAGCGCCTCCGCCTGTTCGGCTCCTTCGCACGAGGTGAGACCGCGGAGGAGAGCGACATCGACCTGATCGCGGATTTCGCCACGCGCAAGAGCCTGCTGGATCTCGTGCGTATCGAGCGCGAGATCTCGGAGCGTCTGGGCCGCAAGGTCGGCCTTCTGACCGAACGCGCGTTGAGCCCGTACCTTCGCGAACGGATCCTCCGCGAATCGACCGTGGTCTATGAGCGCGCCGCGTGACGATTCCCGCTTCCTACCGCGAACGAAGATCACCCATGCGAATCCTGATCACCGGCGCCGCCGGCTTCCTCGGCTCCCACCTGGTGGACCGCTTCCTGGCCGACGGTCACGAGGTCATCGGCCTGGACAACCTCATCACCGGCTCCACGGACAACATCGCGCACCTCATGGGCGAGGACCGGTTCCGGTTCGTCAAGCACGACGTCACCGAGTACATCTACGTCGATGGCCCGCTGGACGGCGTGCTCCACTTCGCCAGCCCGGCGAGCCCCGTGGACTACCTGGAGCTGCCGATCCAGACGCTCAAGGTGGGCAGCCTCGGCACCCACAAGACGCTGGGGCTGGCGCTGGCGAAAGGGGCCCGCTACCTGCTGGCGTCCACCTCGGAGGTGTACGGCGACCCGGAGGTCCATCCCCAGCGCGAGGACTACCGGGGCAACGTGAACCCCGTCGGCCCCCGGGGCGTCTACGACGAGGCGAAGCGCTTCGCCGAGGCGCTGACCATGGCGTACCACCGGTACCACGGCGTGGACACGCGCATCGCCCGCATCTTCAACACGTACGGGCCGCGCATGCGGCCGGCGGACGGGCGGGTGGTGTCCAACTTCATCGTGCAGGCGCTGCGCGGCGAGCCCCTCACCGTCTACGGCGACGGCAGCCAGACCCGGTCGTTCTGCTACGTGGACGACGAGGTGGAGGGCATCCACCGGCTCTTCCACTCGGACCGGGTGGACCCCGTCAACATCGGCAACCCGCACGAGTTCATGATCCGGGAGTTGGCGGAGACGGTGCTGGAGCTGACGGACTCGTCGTCGGAGATCACGCGGCGGCCGCTGCCCGAGGACGACCCCCAGGTCCGGCAGCCGGACATCGGGGTGGCCCGGGAGGTGTTGGGCTGGGAGCCCTCGGTGTCTCTGCGTGAGGGATTGGAGCGGACCATCCCCTACTTCCGTGACCTCGTCGAGAAGGGCGCCAGAGCCAGGGTTCTCTGAGATCCGGCCGGTCTCCCTATCTCAGCGACTCATCCGGGCATTCCTTCCAACTCCCCGGTCGGGCAACCTTCAGGACATCCACCGCAGAGGCCCGGAGAGCGCAGAGTGGACATCAATGAAACAACCCGGGCGGTCATCGGAGCCGCGATGGACGTCCACCGGGAGCTGGGACCCGGGCTCCTGGAGTCCTCGTATCAAGCGTGCATGGCATTGGAGATGGCCGACCGGGGGTTGAGGTTCGAACGGGAGTACCCCGTGCGGGTCAGGTACAGGGGCCGAACCCTGGAGCCCGGGTACTTCATCGACTTCCTGGTGGAGCGGCAGGTGGTGGTGGAACTGAAATCCGTGTCCGAGATCGCCCGGATCCATGTCGCCCAGGTACTGACCTACCTCAAGCTCACCGGGCACAACGTGGCCCTGCTCATCAACTTCAACAAGACATCGCTCCAGGCCGGCATACGCCGCGTGGTCCTCGACTTCCCGGAGGACGGTTCGGCGTGCGGGGCAGGCTCCTCGGGAATTCACCGCAGAGGACGCCGAGGGCGCTGAGGAAAACCTATTGAAAAACGTCGATGGCCGGCGAGGCCGTTTTGCCGGGTTTCAATCAGGTTCTGTGCTTACCCCCGCACTGGCTTCCGCCGGCTGGAACTCTGCTCGCCCCGACCCCGGTAGTTCCCTCGGCGTCCTCAGCGCCCTCTGCGGTGAGTCTTTCGAAGCTCGCCTCCGCCGCGGACCTGCGGTGAGTCGCCGAGACCTTGCTCACCCGATGCCGGAAGCGGCCCGCCCCACACTCACGTACTCGAACCCCGCCTCCCTCATCTTCCCCGGATCGAACAGGTTCCGGCCGTCGAACACCACCGGCTCCTCGAGGAGGCTCCGGATCCGCTCGAAGTCCGGGCGCCGGTACGGCTGCCACTCGGTGATGATGAGGAGCGCGTCGGCCCCTTCCAGCGCCCGGTAGTTGTTCTCCACCAGCTCCACGCCCTCGCGGGGCAGGACCTTCGCGGCCTCTTCCAGCGCCTGGGGGTCGTGGGCCCGGACGCGGGCGCCGCGCTCCACGAGGCCCTGGATCACGACCCGTGAGGTGGCTTCCCGCATGTCGTCGGTCTCGGGCTTGAAGGAGAGCCCCCAGACGGCGAAGGTGCGGCCGGCGAGGTCCTCGCCGTAGCGTTGCGCGACGCGGTCCAGGAGCAGCCGCTTCTGGGCGGCGTTCACCGTCTCGACGGCCTCCAGGATGCCGGCGTCCACGCCCTCCTGGTGCATGGTCCGGATGAGAGCCTGGACATCCTTGGGGAAGCAGCTCCCGCCGTAGCCGACCCCGGCGAAAAGGAAGGCGGGCCCGATGCGGTCGTCGGTGCCGATGCCGTAGCGGACCATGTCCACGTCGGCGCCCACCGCCTCGCAGAGCCGGGAGACCATGTTCATGAAGGAGATGCGGGTGGCCAGCATGGCGTTGGCGGCGTACTTGGTGATCTCCGCCGAGGCGATGTCCATGAAGATGACCGGGTTGCCGGTGCGGACGAAGGGCGCGAAGAGCTCTTCCAGCACCTCCCGGGCGTAGTCCGAGTCGATGCCGACCACGACCCGGTCCGGCTTCATGAAGTCCTCGACGGCGGCGCCCTCCTTGAGGAACTCGGGGTTGGAACAGACATGGACCTGGTGGTCGGTGCGGGCCTCGATGGCCGCCCGGACCTTCGCCGCCGTACCCACCGGCACGGTGCTCTTGGTGATGACCACCTTCTCGCCGTCCATGTTCGCGCCGATGGTGTCGGCCACGGCGAGGACGTGCTGGAGGTCGGCGCTGCCGTCCTCGCCGGGGGGCGTGCCCACGGCGATGAAGATGACGGACGACTGCCGCACGGCGGCGCCCACGTCGGTGGTGAAGCGGAGCCGGCCGGCGTCCAGGTTGCGGCGCACCATGGTCTCGAGGCCCGGCTCGTAGATGGGGATCTCGCCGTCGTTCAGGCGGTCGATCTTGCCGTCGTCGATGTCGGCGCAGACGACGTCGTTCCCGGTCTCGGCGAGGCCGGCGCCCACGACGAGGCCGACGTACCCGGTACCGATCACGGCGATGTGCATGATGCCTCGCTGGGTTCCACGTGTTCAGCGCGCCCCGTCCTTCCGGGCCCGGGGGCGCGCATCGATAGCCCTTCAACGGGGCCGGCGCAAGGGCTCACGGACCGGCGTCGTACCGGGGGAGCCTGGTGTCGGGGGTCCGGGCCAGGGTCCGGGCGCGCCGGTCCTTCGGGGACAGGACGGGCTCCTCCACGGGCCAGTCGATGCCCAGCGCCGGGTCGTCCCAGGCGATGGTCCCCTCGTGGTCCGGGCTGTAGTACTCGGTGCACTTGTAGACCACGAGGGCGTCGTCGCCGGTGACGACGTAGCCGTGGGCGAAGCCGGGCGGGATCCAGAGCTGCCAGCCGTTCGTGCCCGAGAGGGTGTAGCCGGCCCACTTCCCGAAGGTGGGGGAGCCGGTGCGGACGTCCACCGCCACGTCGAAGGCCTCGCCGTGGGGCACGGAGACGAGCTTGCCCTGGCCCCGGGGGTGCTGGTAGTGGAGCCCGCGGAGCACGGCCGTGCGGGAGTACGCCGCGTTGTCCTGGACGAAGGGCCCGGGGATGCCCAGGTCGCGGTAGGCCCCGTCCCGCCAGAGCTCGGTGAAACGGCCCCGCTCGTCGGCAAACACGGGGGGGCGTATCAGGAGCACGCCGGGCAGGCCGGTCTGCCGCACCTCGAGCTTCATGAAGCCGGTCCCTCCCCGAGCCCCAGGCGCTCTCCCCGATACTCGCCAGAACGCACCCGCTCCCACCACCAGCGATTCTCCACATACCAGCGGACGGTGTCCCGGAGCCCTTCCTCGAAGGTGCGGGACGGCTGCCAGCCGAGCTCATCTCGGATCCTGGACGGGTCGATGGCGTAGCGGAGGTCGTGGCCGGGGCGGTCCTCCACGAACCGGATCAGCCCGGTGCGGTCGCCGATGGCGTCGTCCGGGGCGAGGTCGTCGAGGATGGCGCAGATCCGGCGGACGACGTCGATGTTCCGTCGTTCGGCCCCGGCGCCGATGGCGTAGGTCGCGCCCGGGCGGCCGTCCTCCAGCACCCGGAGCAGGCCCCGCACGTGGTCGTCCACGTGGATCCAGTCCCGGACGTTCTCGCCCTTGCCGTAGACGGGCAGCTCCTTCCCCTCCAGGGCGTTCAGCGTCATGAGGGGGATGAGCTTCTCGGGGAACTGGTACGGCCCGTAGTTGTTGCAGGTGTTCGTGACGATGGCGGGCAGGCCGTAGGTGCGGTGCCATGCCCGGGCCAGGTGGTCGGCGCCGGCCTTGGTGGCGGAGTACGGCGAGCTGGGGTCGTACGGTGTCGTCTCGTGGAAGGGCTCATCGTCCGGTCCCAGGGAGCCGTAGACCTCGTCGGTGGAGACGTGGAGGACGCGGAAGGCGGCCCGGGCGTCGTCGTCCAGCCCGAGCCAGCGCCGGCAGCTCTCTTCCAGGAGCGAGAAGGTGCCCGTCAGGTTGGTGCGGACGAAGTCGTCGGGCCCGTCGATGGAGCGGTCCACGTGGGACTCGGCGGCGAGGTGGAGGACGGCGTCGGG
>CAYQCY010000170.1:0-5404 GCA_964416095.1 uncultured Gemmatimonadaceae bacterium | reverse complement strand
CGCAGCTTCTTCGGCTCGTAGACGAACCTGAGGCCCTTGATGGAGTCCCGGCGCTCCCACACCCGCACGACGGCGTCGGCGACGGCGCGCATGTGGTCGTTGGTGTAGGCGCGCCGCGGGATGGTGAGGCGCACGAGCTCCAGGGCGGGCCGGTAGTTCTCGCCCGTCTCCGGGTTCCGGCCCTTGGACACGTTCCCCCGCTCCATGGTCCGGACGCCGGACTCGATGTAGATCTCGGCGGCCAGGCGTTGGGCCGGGTACTCGTCCTGGTCGATGTGGGGCAGGAACCGCCTGGCGTCCAGGAAGACGGCGTGGGTCCCCGGCGGGTTCACGATGGGGATGCCGGCCTCGGCGAGGAGGCGTCCCAGGAGCTGGGTCTGCTGGACGCGGCCGCGGATGTGGCGGTCGTCGGTCATCTCGACGACGCCGCGTGCGATGGCGGCCAGGTCGGCGGTGGCGAGGCCGCCGTCGGTGACGTGGCCCTCGTAGACCCGGACCATCTCCTCGGCCTCGGCGGCCCAGGCGGCGTTGTCGCGGAAGGCGAGGCAGCCGCCGATGTTGATGAGGAAGTCCTTCTTGCCGCTCACGGTGCAGCCGTCGCCGTAGAGCATCATCTCCCGCAGGATGTCCTTGACGGGCGTGGTGGCGTAGCCGGGGTCCTTCCACTGGATCATGTACGCGTTCTCGACGGTGCGGGTCGCGTCGAAGAAGACGGGGATGTCCAGGGCCGAGCAGTACTGGTAGACCTCCTTCATGTTGTCCATGGAGACGGGCTGGCCGCCGGCCATGTTCACGGCGTGCTCGAAGGAGATGTAGGCGATCTGCTCCGGTCCGTGCTCCTGGACCAGGTCGTCGAGCTTGGCCGGGTCGATGTTGCCCTTCCAGGGGAAGTCGCTCCCGGGGTCGTGCGCCTCGTCCACGATGACGTCGGCGAAGACGCCGCCGGCCATCTCCTGGTGCAGCTTGGTGGTGGTGAAGTACATGTTGCCGGGCACGAGCTGGCCGGGCCGGATCCGGGTCTGGCTCAGGATGTGCTCGGCGGCGCGGCCCTGGTGCGTCGGGATGATGAACTCGTAGCCGAAGGCGTCACGCAGCGTCTCGACGAGGTCGAAGTACTCGTCGGAGGTGACGGCGCCGGCCCGGACGCCCTGGTAGGCGGCCCACTGGTCCGAGCTCATGGCGGTGGTGCCGGAGTCGGTGAGCAGGTCGATGGCGACGTCGGCGGAGCGGAGCAGGAAGGTGTTGTAGCCGGCGGTGCGCATGGCCTGCTCCCGTGCCTCGCGGCTCAGGACGCCGACGCGCTCGATGGTGTGGATCTCGTAGGGCAGCGTGTCCAGCTCGAAGAGGCCCAGCGACGGGAAGACCCAGTGGTAGGCCATCTCGTCGCGCCACTCCCCGGCGCCGATGGTCTGGAGGGCGTGGACCGCGTCGGCCTGGCCGTGGAGGTGGATGATGGCGTCGGCGACCTGGTCGAGCTGGTCGTTCGTCATGGACAGGCGCGGGACCTGGACCGGCAGCAGCGCGTCCCGGTCCACGCGGCCCGGCGCCACGGCGCGGACGCCGGAGACCAGGTAGAGCGCCGCGGCCAGCGTGTCCACGTGGTTCTCGCCGAGGTGGTCGAGGAAGACGTCGGCCCTGAGGTACGCGCCGTCGCAGCCCCGCTCCAGGGGCACGCCGCCGTCGCGCAGCCGCTGCGTGAACGCCTCGTTCTGGGCCATGACCCAGTGCGCCTCGTCCTCGTCCACCATCTCCCGGATGCCCCGGGCCAGCACCTCCATGGTCCGGCCCGCCATGCCGCCGTACGTGTGCAGCCCCTCGTAGACGACAACCTCGTTCATGAACTTCTCGAAGTCGTCCGGGTTGTCCGTCGTGATGAGCCCGCCGGTGTTCGACTTGGCGTCCTGGCCGCCGTCGAAGAGGAAGACGTGGGCCGTCTTGGCGATCTGCCTCACGATCTCCGCGATGGACCGGTCCGCCTGGCCCGTCTCGTGGCGCTGGATGTACCACGCGCTCTCCACGATGCGCGAGCCGTCCACGACGAGGCGCACGCCACGGTCGTCGGCCAGCGCGCGCAGCTCCCGCAGCCGCGCCAGCGAGAAGGGGTGCTGCCCGTCGGCGAACGCCTGGATCAGGAGAAAGGCGACGGAGCCGTCGTCCAGCGCTTGCTCGACGAGGGCCAGGTCCGGCTCGCCGGTGAAGACCGCCTCGTCCTCGTCCCGGACGTACGGCGCGGCCAGCTCCCGGGGCGTCAGGATGTCGATGAGCTCCCGCGCGTTGGTGGGGATCGCGGAGCCCGCCGGCGCCATGGTCGCGACCACCAGCTTCACCGAGCCCAGGATGTTGTGGGTCGGGCAGATGTAGCCGTGCCCGAACACCCCCTTCACCGCCGCCTCCAGCGCCTCGAAGTTCCGGGAGCCGGCGTAGGCCTCGTCGCCGATGAACTGGCCCGAGAGCTGCTCCTGGCTCATGGCGCCGGTGGCGTACGAGCACATGTCGAAGGTCACCTGCGACGGCGTCAGGTGGAAGGTGTTGAACCGGGCCTCGGTCAGGTGCTTCTTCCGCTCCTCCACGTTGGGGAAGGACAGCAGCCGGACGGTCTTGATCTTGTGCGGCTCGTGGTTGGCCACGCGGCTCTCCCATGGTTGGTTCGGTCAGCGGTTTCCGCCGGGGAGAAGCTACGGCGAATGGGAGGCGGGCGCACGCGGGTGACCGGGGATGTTGCGGCCCAGGTGGACGTCGTGAGGGAATGGTGGTGGCGTATCGGCTCGGGGTGCCGCGCAGACCGAACTCGAATTCCTCACCACGGCCAGGCTTCCAGCCACTCCAGCTCGACCCACCGCTGGATCCGCCGGAAGTCCCGCACGTTCCCGGTGACCAGCGTGACGCCGGACTCCCGACAGGACGCCGCCAGCACGACGTCGTGCACGAACGACTTCGGCGTGCGCCGCAGCTCCAGCCCCTCGTCCCGCGCCATCCCCGCCAGCGCCTCCCCGGCCACGGCCCACGCGCCGTGGGACGGGGCGACGATGCGACCCGTGCGCTCGAAGGGCTCCGCGATGGAACGGGCGACTTGCCGGGACTTCGCCGGTGAAGTGGCCCCGGCCAGGAGCTCGTGCACGACGACCGAGCTCAGGTGGGTGAAGGGCGTGAAGGCCTCGTACCATCGGGCCAGCGCATCCGCGCCGGCCCGGTCCCGGAAGGCGCGGATGTAGAGCGACGTGTCCAGGACGTACTTCGTCACGGCTCCTCGTCGCCGGCGTACACATCCTCCACGCCCCCGGTACCGGCGATGGCCTCCACACCCGCCAGCAACTCATCCCGCAGCAGGACCAGCGACAGCGCCCGGTCCACGGCCTCCGTCTCCGTGGCCGCGCCAAGCACCTCCACGGCCCGGTCCAGCTTGCCCTGGTCGATGTTCAGGTTCTTGCGACGGATCCCGTCGCCGTTGCCGGCGGCCTGTCCGTTCCGTTCCATTCTCGCCGTGCCTCCGCCCGCGCGTTCTGTATGATCACGAATATTGTCTGTACCACGGCACGGGGCAATGGCGGGATGGGACGGAGACGTGATTCCGCTTCGTGGTTCGTCCTCGTCTTCGTTGCGGGGCAGGGCCACCCGTACGGCTACCTTCGCCGGCCTCGCCTGCTCACGGGCTCAGCTCGACGGTTCCGGCGTGGACGGGACCCGAGTCGATGTCCGGGTCCCGGTGCCGGGCCCGCTCAACACGGCGGCCGGGGCTTCTCCACCTCGGGCGCGTCCTCCGCCGTCGGGTCGCCGATGGTGCCGAGGAAGAGGATCGTGCCGGAGTGGCGCTCCCGGATGGCGAAGAGGAAGGGCCGGTCGGCGTAGAGCATGGGACCGGCGGAGGTCAGGCCGACGCTCACGACGGTGACGGCGGCGGCCTTCGTGCCGGCCTCGTCCACCTCCACGTAGCTCTTCTGGCGCACGTACTGGATGCAGACGGAGTCCACGGGCGTCAGGCCGCTGAAGTCGGCGGCGGGCGAGAACGCCGAGTCCATGCCCATGGCCACCAGCGGGTCGTTCAGGTACGCGTCGTACTCGATGGTGAACTTCGGCAGGCCCAGCTCCACCTCGGCGGTGTCCAGGGCGGCGACGAGGTCGGCCCAGGCCGCGTCGTCCAGGGAGGCGACGAGGTCGGCCAGGCCGACGTCGTACCGGGGCAGGACGACGAGCATGGCGAAGGCGCCGCCGCCGTAGCCGAGCTCCACGGCGGTGTAGCGGTCGGTACGGGCGTAGGGCAGGTCGGCGTCCATGTGCATCATCTGCACCTGGACGGTGGACTCGTCGGACCGGGTGAAGGTGGCCGGCCGGGTGTCCTCCTCGTCGAACTCGGCGGTCCAGCGGCCGTCGAAGACGATGGCGTTGATGAGGAAGACCTTGTCGGCCTCGCTGATCTCGTCGATGCCCTTCTCGATGAGCCCCTTCGTGGCGTCCTGGATCCAGGCGTTGATCGTGTCCTTGGTCGCCGGGTCGGTGAAGTCCATCTCCCGGGCCTCGGCGTCGAAGTACTCCTTGACGACGTCGTAGAAGCTCTGCTTCACGGGGAAGCCGAGGCGGGTCCAGATGGAGTTGCCGACCCCGATCTCGACCCGGGGGTCCAGGTCCAGGAGCAGGTCCACGAGGCCGCGGTACGACTCGTTGATCTCGCTCTGGGACAGCGTGCCGAAGCGGAGTGCCTCCCGCATCCCGGTCCAGGTCTCGCTCGCCGTGCCGTTCATGGTCATGCCCAGCGCCATGGACGCGCTCACCGGCGACAGGAAGACGTTGGGGTGCGTCTCCCCGGCATGGACGCGCCGGAACAGGTCCAGCCCGAAGGTGTTGCTGGCGCCGACGACCGCCTGCTCCTGGGAGGTCAGGGGCCGGGGCAGCTCCAGGATCGGCTCCACGCCGTCGTCGGTGCCGCAGGCGGCGAGGACGACGGCGAGGAAGGTGACGGCGACGTAGCCGGTCGTGAGTCGAACGGTGCGGTGCGTGGACATGGTTCCGTCTTCGTCTTCGTGGGTCGTCTTCGTCTTCGCCGGCGCGCGGCGTGCCGGAGCGCCTCGAACCTCGCTGCGGACGCGAGGCGCCGGTCCGGGGATGCATCGGCCCTCACCGCAAGAACGATGGAGCGCGGGAATATGTGACCACGTTGAACGGTTCATGGCCATGCGTGATCGTTCACGGCCTGAACGATTTCCGTTCACGGGTCACAGCTCGATCCACTCCCGCCCTGCCGCCAGTACTTCAGGTCCTCGGGGCTATGGCGTACGCGACGTACGCCGACGCCTCGCCCGGAATCCGCTTACCCCGCGCGGCCGGCACCGTGACCCGTAACCCGTGACCCGCCTATCCCTGCGCCACCCCCTCCTCCACCACCGCCTCGTCGCGGACCGCGTCCTCCATG
>CAYQCY010000169.1:0-5415 GCA_964416095.1 uncultured Gemmatimonadaceae bacterium | reverse complement strand
AGACCATGTCCGGGTGGCACGCCAGGCAGAACTCCCGGGTGCGCGGCACCCGCTGGATGGTCTCCGGCGCCGATTCATGGCAGCCCGCGCCGCCGCAGCCCAGGTGGACCTGGCGGCTGTGGGCGCCCGGTGACGGGCGGGCGTGACACTGGAGGCAGTCCGCCGTCTCGTTGTGGTGCGCCTCGTGGCACGACGCGCACTCGATCTCCCCGTGGGCGGAATGGCGGAACTCCACGGCACCCGTAACACGTTCTCGCAAGGGTTCGTGAGAGAGATCACGGATAGGGTGACGAGACGGCCGTGGGAGGGGTGGAAGGGAGGGGTGGGTCGGGGGTGGGCACGAAAAAACGGACCGGGACGGTGGGTCGTCCCGGTCCGTGAGTGCCGCCTCCGGCGGCGGGTTCAGTGAGGCAGGCGGTCCAGCGCTTCCGTGCGCCGGATGGCCCCCTTGATGTCATCCATGACCGCGTACAGTCCGAGGATTGCGCCGTCCTCGTTGTCGGGCAGCACATCCAGCTCGTAGAGGGCCTCGGCCAGGGCGTTCTTCAACTCCTTCCGCATCCTGGCCGGGCACCCGAAGCGGCTCGTATGCTCCTGGACATCCACCGTCGGCCGCGACCACATCGTACACCTCCCGGTTATTCCATCAAGGGGCGCCACGCAGGTGCCACCCCGGACGGTTCGTCCCCTGGTGGGGCCGCCGCTGGACGCGGCGGCCGGCGACCATTCCTGTCGGGGATCGTCCGATTCGGTCGCCTGGTCGCGCAGGCTGCGCGACCTCCCCATCGATCGGCGGGCCCGAGGCCTCGCCGGCGTCCTGGACCTGGTCTGGTTCATTTCCGAACCTGGTCAACGGTCGTTGTGTGATTATCGTCACGAATGGTTCCGGACGCAAGGGGTCGTGGGTGCGAATGTCGATGTGGGTGGCGGTGGTTGGCGGTGGAGCCGATGGCGGGTTCGGTCGTCGGTCCGGACGACCTTTACAGGGGGGCCTGCGGCACCCATTATGTTACGGGGGTTCAGGAACGGTCGAATCTTCCCAGCGGCCGGGTCCGGCGTCTTCTTTTTTCGGGATCGAGGGTCATGAGCGAAGAATCGGGGGTGGCGCTCATCGAGCGCGTGCTTGGCGCATCGCAGCTGTACTGTTCGGCTGTGAGCGATCTGCTGGAGCGGGCTCTCGGTGAGGCGACGTCGGACGGGCTCGCCATGTCGCAGGTGAAGCTGCTCCTGCTGGTGGCGCATTCGGGGGACCGGTTCAAGGTATCGGATGTGGCGTCGTTTCTGGAGGTGACGAATGCGGCGGCGAGCCGGGCCATCGACCGGCTGGTGCAGCGGGGTCTGGTGGATCGAAGGGTGTCGGTGCGGGATCGTCGTGCGGTGGAACTTGCGTTGACGGCGCGGGGCGAGGCGTTGCTGGAGCGGTTTCGCGAGGTGCGGAACGACGCGCTCACGGCTGCCCTGGGCGGCTACCCCGCGGACCGGTTGGAGCGGGTCGTGGAGCTTCTGGACGAGCTGTCGCTGCTCTTGCTGGACGTGGAAGGTGACGGCATGGTGGACTGTCTACGCTGCGGCATGCACTTCCGGGAAGACTGCGTCGTGGTGGACGTGGCGGGTCGGGAGTGCAGCGTCGGCGGTCTCGGTGGGGAGGTGATGTAGCGCCGGTCCGCGTCAGCGCACGAGCACGACGCAATCGTCGTCGCGGCGCTCGACGAATCCGGCATCGACCAGCTCGTCACAGGCGGCGAGGAGGGCGTCCTCGTCGAAGGGCGCGTTGAGGCGGTGTGCGGCGGCGACGATCTCGGAGGGAGGCACCGGCTTGCCCCGGGCGTGGAGGACGCCGAGGGCGAAGATCGCGGCGGCGCTCGCGCCTTCTTCGGCGAGCCTGCGGGTGCTCTGGAGCACGGGCCGGGTCCACACGGGGGGTGGGATGAGTGCGTCGGCCAGCTCACGTGCCTCGTGGGCGGCGTCGTCGCCCTCGACCTCTCGGGGCTCGGTGACCCGGATGCAGACCTTGTGGTGCTCGGCGAGCCAGGCGAGTCCGTCCTGATCCGCGTGGCGCTCGGCCTGGTGGGGGAACTCGCGGGCGGCGACCTCCAGGACGAAGCGGATGCTGCCGTCGAAGCCGGGGAAGACGACGCCCATGCGCTGGACGGCGCCGTCCACGTCCCAGCTCGCGTGGCACCGTTTCGTCTCCGGGTCGAACACGAGGACACCGAAGTTGATGTCTTCCTCGGTGCGGGCGTTGTGGAAGCGCACGACCGAATACCGCAGCTTCTTTGCGTCCATCCGGATCTCGCTCGTCTCGACGTGGTTCGTCGGCTTCTTCGCGGAGTGCCTGCAGGGCAATCTGGAACGGCGTGCCGGCGGGAACAAGTGGAGCCGTCGCGGCGGGCGCTGCCGGACCGTACCTTGCCCGTGTCCCGGACGTCTCATCCCGGCCCGGCCCGGGCCGAACAACGTGCAAGGGGGGCGCATGGCGGATGCCATCGGTGCGCCGGACGGTGCTGCGGAAGTCCCGCTGGGGCGCGCGGCGCTGGTCGCAGCCCTGTCGGCCATGGCGGTGAACGCCTCGATCTACCTGCTGAGCGTGGCGCTGGGCGCGTTCGACGCCCTGGGCTGGTTCCCGGCGAGCCGGGGGGACGAGATGACGCTCGGGCCGGTCCTGCTGGTCTCGCTGGTCTCGGCCCTCGTCGGGGTCGGCGTCTTCGGGATCGTGCGCCGGCGGGTGGAGCGGGCGTTCCGCAGCTTCGCCGTCATCGCCGGCGTCGTGTTGGTGGTCTCGTTCGTCGGGCCTCTCGTGATGGACTGGCCCCTCGCCCAGGTGCTGGTCCTGGAGCTCATGCACGTGGCGACCGCGGCGGCCGTGCTCTGGGCGGTGCGGCCGGCGCCGCAGCGGCGCGGGGACGGCCCGGGCAGCGGCTCCGCCTGACGTTCCCGGCGTTCGACGAGCGATTCGATGGTTCTCGGGCACTTCGGCGTGGCGTTCGGGGCCAAGCGGTTGGCCCCGCGGGTCTCGCTGGGCACCCTCTTTCTCGCCTGTCAGCTCGCCGACCTGCTCTGGCCCATCTTCCTCCTCGCGGGCCTCGAGCGGGTCGACATCGTGCCGGGTCTCATGGAGGCGAGTCCCCTCGAGTTCGTCGATTATCCCTTCACGCACAGCCTGCTGGTCTCGCTGGGCTGGGGCGTGCTCGCCGGCGGGATCTACTGGCTGGTCCGGCGGCACCGGGCGGGGGCGTGGGTCGTGGGCGCCGTGGTGGTGAGCCACTGGGTACTGGACGTGCCGGTGCACGGGCCGGACCTGCCCCTCTGGCCGGGGTCTGACATCCGCGTCGGGATCGGCCTGTGGGAATCCTGGACGGCCACGCTGGTCATCGAGTTCGGGCTCCTCGGGCTGGGACTGTACCTCTACCTCGGCTGGACCCGGGCCATGGACCGGATCGGCCGGTGGGGTCTCTGGGGACTGGTGGCGGCGCTGGTGGCGTTCTATCTGGCCGCGGTCTTCGGGCCGCTGCCGGCGAGCACGGAGGCCCTGGCCTGGTCCGCTCTACTGCTGTGGATCTTCGTTCCGCTCGGCTATTGGTTGGACCGGCACCGTGCCGCGGTCGAGCCGTGGGTGGCGCCGGCCGAGCCGGAGTGATGGCCGACGGCCGCACGACGGGTGGAGCCCCGAGCGGCGGGTGCGCCTGGCTTGCGGGGAACGACGATGCCCTGCCAGTGTATCCGCTCCTCGAACGAGGCCGGCGCCGCAGGCGTCGGCCGCACGACGTTGAAGGCGACCGCATCGACGGATGACCGACATCAGCGCCCGGGAGGTGGAGAGACGGCGGACCTTCGCCATCATCAGCCACCCCGACGCGGGCAAGACGACGCTGACGGAGAAGCTCCTCCTCTACGGCGGGGCCATCCACCTGGCGGGCTCGGTGAAGGCCCGGCGGGCGGCCCGACACGCCACGTCCGACTGGATGGAGTTGGAGAAGGAGCGGGGCATCTCGGTCACGTCCAGCGTGCTCCAGTTCGACTACGACGGCTTCCGCATCAACCTCCTGGACACGCCCGGCCACCAGGACTTCTCCGAGGACACGTACCGGACCCTGGTGGCGGCCGACAGCGCCATCATGCTGCTGGACAACCGGCGCGGCGTGGAGGAGCAGACGCGCAAGCTGTTCGAGGTCTGCAAGCTGCGGCGCATCCCCATCTTCACGTACGTGAACAAGTGCGACCGGGTCGGCGAAGAACCGCTCCGGCTGCTGGACGACGTGGAGGCCGACCTGGGCATCCACTGCTACCCGGTGACCTGGCCCATCTACCGGGGCGGCGAGTTCGTCGGCGTCGTGGACCGGATGGAGCACGCCGTGCTCCTCTTCGAGCGCGGCGAGGACCACGGTCAGCACCGGGCCCACGTCCGGGAAGGCGGCCTCGACGACTCCGACGTCGTGGAGCGGGCCGGAGAGGACAACGTCGCGCGCGTGCGCGAGGAGCTGGAGCTGCTGGACGCCGCCGGCGCGACCTTCGAGGCGGCGGACGTGCTGGACGGCACGCTGTCGCCGGCGTTCTTCGGCAGCGCCCTCACGAACTTCGGCGTGGAGCCGCTGCTCCGGCATTTCCTGGAGCTGTCGCCGCCGCCGGCGCCGCGGACCGCCGCCGACGGGGAGTCGGTGACGCCCCAGGACGACGACTTCAACGGCTTCGTCTTCAAGATCCAGGCGAACATGGACCCCCGGCACCGGGACCGGATCGCCTTCCTCCGCATCGTCTCGGGCCACTTCGAGCCCGGCATGCAGGTCAGGAACACCCGGAGCGGGGCCACCGTGCGCCTGGCCCAGCCCCAGCAGTTCATGGCCCGGAATCGGAGCGGCGTGGAGGAGGCGTGGGCCGGCGATGTGGTGGGTATCCACGATCGGGGCGGCCTCCGCATCGGCGACACCCTCACCACCGACGGGGACCTCCGCTTCGACGACATCCCCCGCTTCTCCCCCGAGCACTTCGCCCGCATCGTCGTCCCCGACCCTCTCCGTCGCAAACACCTGGACACCGGGCTGCGCCAGCTCTCCGAGGAGGGCGCCGCCCAGGTCTTCTACGACGACGTCGGCGCCGGCCACTCGCCCATCGTCGGCGCCGTGGGACTGCTCCAGTTCGACGTCCTGCTTCACCGGCTGAAGCACGAGTATGGCGTCGAGGCCCGCCTGGAACGCCTGGACTTCACCCGGGCACGCTGGGTCGTGGGGCCCGAGCCCGCCATCAGGCGCCTGTCCCGGACCAGCCCGGACCGGCGCCTGGTCTACGACAGCAAGGACCGGCCGCTGCTGCTGTTCCGGGACGACTTCAGCCTCAGGCACACCGAGGAGAACGCGGACGACGTCGAGCTCCACGCCATCGCTCCGTAGGAACTGCAGGCGGGAGGCGGGAGGCGGGAGG
>CAYQCY010000168.1:0-5432 GCA_964416095.1 uncultured Gemmatimonadaceae bacterium | reverse complement strand
GGTGCAGGCTCATGCGCAGGTCCGACCCGGTTCGCTGCCCTTCCCGGAGACGCGGCCGACGCGGCCGGCCACCCCGGCGCTCACTCCATTAGACATGTCCTCTCCGTCCATCGTTGGCCGCGTGCCCATCCACATTCATTGGACGCGTGCCGGCCGCGCAACGTTCATTCGCCGACCAGCGTCACGACGATGGTCCGGCGGCGCGGCCGGGTGTCGAAGTCCAGCAGCACGGCCTGCTGCCAGGTGCCCAGCGGCACGGCACCGTCCACGATGGGCAGCGCCAGCGACGGGCCGAGGAGGCAGGCCCGGACATGGCTGTGGCCGTTGTCATCGTGCCAGGTCTCCTCGTGGGCGTAGCGGCCGGATGCGGGCGCCAGCCGCTCCAGCGCCGCCGCGATGTCATGGCCCACGAGGCCGGGCTCGTACTCCAGCGTGGACAGCGCCGCCGTGGACCCCACCACCATGGCCGTCGCCTGGCCCACCCGGATCCCGCTCTCCGACACCAGGGCCTGCAGCTCGTCCGTCACGTTCACGATGTCCGTGTCGCCCCGGGTCTCCAGCGTGATGGTGTGCTGCTGCGATTCCATGGCTCGCTCCCGCTCGGAGTGGTGTTCGTTCGGCCGGCGGCCCGACGGACGGCGCACGCCCCGTTCCGGATGCACCGCGAACGTAACGGTTCCGGGACGCCCTGTCTCGGCAAGGGCCGCCGTCGATCGAGTCGCTCGCCGCGTCCATGGCCAGCCACTATCTTGGGACAGACCGAACTCCACTCCCCACCCCGGAGGTTTCGAATGAAGCGAACGGCGACGCTCGCGGCGCTCGCGGCGCTCGCGATGCTCATGGGAGTCGGTGGCGTCACCGCCCAGGACGCCACGCTGGACGAGGTGCTCCAGTGCCACTACGAGATCATCGGCGGCGTCGATGCCTGGAAGAACCTCGAGACCATGAAGGCCGAAGGCATCATGGTCATCGGGGGCGGCATGGAGGCGCCCTTCACCATGTACTCGAAGCGGCCCCGCATGCAGCGCATCGAGTTCACCGTCCAGGGTATGACCGGCATCCAGGCCTTCGACGGCGAGACCGGCTGGATGCTCATGCCCTTCATGGGCCAGACGGAGCCGGAGCAGATGCCCGAGGACCAGGTCCGGGCCATGCGCGAGGACTCCGACATGGACGGCCCCCTCGTGGGCTACGAGGAGGAGGGCAACGAGCTCGAGCTGCTGGGCACCGAAGACGTAGAAGGCACACCGGCCCACGAGCTGAAGGTCACGCTGCCCAGCGGCGAGGAGCGGCTCTATTTCCTCGAGACCGAGTACTGCCTCCCCATCAAGATCGAGGGGAGCCGGGAGCGGGGAGACCAGACCATCGAGTTCGAGACGATCCTCGGCGACTACAAGGAAGTGGACGGCCTCGTCATGGCCCACTCCATCGAGAGCCGTGTGAAGGGCATGCCCCAGGGTGGTCAGACCATCACCATCACGGACGTCGAGGTGAACGTGCCCATCGCGGATTCGCTGTTCGTGATGCCGGGGGGATGAGGCGAGTTGGAGCACTGCGAGTTGGGTGCTGCGAGTTGGAGCAACGCGAGTTGGAGCAACGCGAGTTGGAGCACTGCGAGTTGGAGCACTGCGAGTTGGATACTGCGAGGCGGGTGTTGCGAGGCGGGTGTTGCGAGGCGGGGTGAGTCCGGTGGGGTGAGGTGATGCCGGGCCGGCGCGTCGTCGCGGGCCCGCATCCCGTCCGGGCGGGTCGAGAGTCTCCTACCTGGCGGATACCATGACCAGATCGTTCCGTGTGGCCGGCGTCGCCCTGGCGCTGGCTCTCGTCGTTCATGCCGGCCCCGCGGCGCGGCCCGGAGCGGCCCAGGACATGCCCCGGATCACGTCGTCCCTCTTCACCGGCCTGCCGGCCCGGCCCATCGGGCCCGCCGTCATGAGCGGTCGCATCGCGGCGCTGGATGCCGTGCCCGGCGACCGGCTCACGATCTACGTCGGCTCGGCGGGTGGCGGCGTGTGGAAATCCGAGGACGGGGGGCTCACCTTCGACCCGGTCTTCGACGACCACACCCAGTCCATCGGCGCCGTGACCGTGGACCCGACGGACGGCGAGACCGTCTGGATCGGGACCGGCGAGTCGTGGGTGAGGAACAGCGTCTCCGTCGGGGACGGCGTCTACCGTTCCACGGACGGCGGCGACAGTTGGGAGCACCTGGGGCTGGAGGGCTCGGAGCGCATCGCGGCCATCGTCGTGCATCCCGAGAACCCGGACACCGTCTTCGCCTGCGCCACCGGCCCCCTCTGGAACGCCGGCGGCCAGCGCGGCGTCTACCGCACCACGGACGGCGGCGAGAGCTGGGACGCCGTTTTGACCGTCGACGAGAACACCGGCTGTTCCAGCCTCTCCATGGACCCGCAGGAGCCGGACAACCTCTACGCCGGCATGTGGCGGTTCCGGCGCTACCCGTGGGCCTTCGAGTCCGGCGGGCCGGGCAGCGGGCTGTACCGGTCCACCGACGGCGGCGACACGTGGCAGGAGCTGACCGAGGGGCTGCCCGAGGGCGACAAGGGCCGCATCGCGGTGGCCGTGGCGCCGTCCCGGCCCAGCACCGTCTACGCCCTGGTCGAGGCGGAGGACAACGCGCTCTACCGGTCCGACGACCTGGGACAGCACTGGCAAGAGGTCAACGCGTCGTTCAACATCCAGATGCGGCCGTTCTACTTCGCCCTCGTCGTCGTGGATCCGACGGACCACGAGCGGGTCTACAAGCCCGGCCTGACGCTGTCCGTCTCACGCGACGGCGGCGTCTCCTTCACCTCGCCGTTCACGGCCCTCTCCGGCGGCGCCGTGCACAGCGACCACCACGCCCTCTGGGTCAACCCGGAGAGCCCGCATCAGCTCATCCTCGGGACCGACGGCGGCGTCTACACCTCCGACGACCGGGGCGGCCACTGGCGCATGGTCCGCGCGTTGCCCGTCTCCCAGTTCTACGAGGTCAGCGCCGACATGCGCTTCCCGTACAACGTCTACGGCGGGCTCCAGGACAACGGGTCCTGGATGGGCCCGTCCCGCTCCCCCGGCGGCATCCGGAACCGGGACTGGGACAACGTCGGTTACGGTGACGGCTTCCACGTCTTCCCGGACCCCGTCGAGGAGGAGTACGTCTATGCCGAGTACCAGGGCGGCAACCTGCTCCGGTACCACCGCACCACCGGCGAGATCAAGGAGATCCGACCGTACGCCGAGCCCGGCGAGCCCGAGCTGCGCTTCAACTGGAACACGCCGATCCACATGAGCGCCGGCACGCCCGGGACCATGTACGTCGGCGCGCAGTACCTTTTCCGGTCGCGCGACCACGGCGAGTCCTGGGAGCGCATCTCGCCGGACCTCACCACCGACGATCCGGACAAGCAGCGCCAGGAGGAGTCCGGCGGGCTGACCATCGACAACTCGTCCGCCGAAAACCACACCACGATCTACACCATCAGCGAGTCGCCCCTCGAAGCCGACGTGATCTGGGTCGGGACCGATGACGGCAACCTCCAGGTGACCCGCGACGGCGGCGCCGGTTGGGCCAACGTCGTGGACAACGTGCCGGACCTCCCGGCCAACACCTGGGTCTCCCACGTGGAGGCGAGCCCCCACGACGCGGCCTCCGCCTTCGTCACCCTCGATGGCCACCGCACCGGCGACCACACCGTCTACGTCTACCGCACCACGGACTACGGCGAGAGCTGGACGTCGCTGGCCACCGACGCCTTGGAAGGCTACGCCCACGTCGTGAAGCAGGACCTGGAGAACCCGGACATCCTGTTCCTGGGCACCGAGTGGGGGCTCTACCTCAGCCTCGACGGCGGCGCCGACTGGGCCCGCTACGAGCACGGCATCCCGAAACGCGTCGCCGTCCGCGACCTCTTCATCCACCCCAGGGAGCACGACCTGGTCATCGCGACCCACGGCCGCGGCATCTTCGTCCTCGACGACCTGACGCCGATCCGCAGCCTGACGCCCGAGGTCCTGGCCGCCGACGTCGCCATGCTACCCTCACGGCCCGCCATCATGACCCTGGGCGGACAGACCCAGACCTTCCCCGGCGACGACGAGTTCGTCGGACGGAACCCCGGCGAGACGGCCCGCATCGTGTACTACCAGGCCAGGCGCCACCTCTTCGGCGACCTCTTCGTCCGGGTCTACGACCAGGACGGAGAGCAGGTCTCCGTCCAGATCCCCGGCACCAAGCAGGCCGGTATCAACCGTGTGGACTGGCCCATGCGCCTGCCGCCGCCCAAGCTGCCGCCCGCCACCGCCCTCGTCCCCGCCATGTCGGGGCCCCGCGTGCCCGAAGGCGAGTACCGCGTGGTCCTGACCAAGGGCCGGGAGACCTACGAGGGCAGCGTCACCCTGGCGCCCGACCCCAGATCCCGCCACCCGGCCGAGGACCGGGCGCTCCAGCAGCGCACCGCCATGAAGCTCTACGAGATGCTCGAGGAGCTGACCTACATCGTCGACGCCACCATCGAGCTCCGGGACGAGGCACGGGAGAAGGCCGGGCGGGAAGGCGGCCGTACCGCCCGTCGTTTGAACGACTACGCCGACGAGCTCGACGTCTTCCGGGAAGGGATCGTGGCCACCAGCGAGGCCGGCATGCTCTCCGGCGAGGAGAAGCTGCGGGAGAAGATGGGCAACCTGTTCGGCGCCGTCGTCGCCTACGACGGCCGGCCCACCGACTCCCAGATCCGGCGCATGGAGACCCTCGCCTGGCAGCTCGACGAGGCGGCGAACCGGTTCGACGAGCTTACCGAGCCACGCCGCCTCCAGCGGCTGGAGCTGACGTTGCTGAGCCGCGAGGAGTGGGCGGCGGAGCGATGAACCGAGGAGGGTGAAGCGAGGTGTGGAAGGCGAGGAGAGTGTGGCGAGGAGAGTGTGGCGAGGAGGTACGGCGAGGGTTTACCGGTCGAAGTAGTGGGTCAGGCGAGTGAGCTGGCCCATGAGCTGGCTGCCGTGGCTTCCGGCCCGGCGGAGGGCATCGCGGGCTGGTGGTGACGTGGCGGCACGACGCATCGTCAGGGACCGTAAGGCGCCCCGGCTCTCGCCCAGCGAACCCTTCGCGATGCGGAAGAACTTGAGCTTCTGACGCGGGGTCTCGTGTGAAACGGCCTCGTTCGTGTTGCAGAGCACCGAGTTCGTCGCCGTGAGGACCTGCGCCCCATATCGTCATCGATCCGAGGACCCACCGCCCAAAGGACCTCCTTCACCGCGTCCTCGTAATACCGGGCAAGCCGCTGGACCGGAAGCTCACGGGATGGATCGAGCGCCATGCCCTACCCTAGACCCCGGCACCGGGCACATACATAGCAGAACCGGCCCTCGCAGTATCCAACTCGCAGTGCTCCACCTCGCAGTGCTCCACCTCGCAGTGCTCCACCTCGCAGTGC
>CAYQCY010000167.1:0-5456 GCA_964416095.1 uncultured Gemmatimonadaceae bacterium | reverse complement strand
GCGGCCCTTATTCTGGCACCTCGCCGGCCCCCGTGCCAGCTACCGGATCATCTGCCGGCGCTGCCACCACTTCCAGCCGAGGAACGCGGCGGCCACCACGGCCAGCGCCATGAAGGGCCCGGTGAGGATCATGAACCAGGCCCGGTTCTTGGTGGCCTCGAAGGCGCGAATGGACTCCGCCTCGTCCCGGATCCGCGCCAGGTGGCCCAGCACCTCGGCGTAGCCGTACCACCAGGCGTAGTCCGGGCTCATGTGGAACGCGCCCTTGTACGACTTCAGGTTCGAGAAGAAGAACATGTCGAAGTACTCGCGCTCGATGGCCGAGACGTTGAAGTAGAGCCCGGCGGGCCAGTGCATGGCGAACCCGGTGGGCAGCTCGGTGGCGCTGAAGCGCGGCCCCTCCAGCAGCCCGGCCGCCGCCCGGCCGTGGCCCGGGTCGATGAGCTCGTCCTGGTAGAGGGACGTCAGGATGTCGCGCGCCTCCACCACCAGGGCGTCGCCGGCCAGCTTGTGGGCGTCGGCGGAGGCCAGGTAGCCCCGGGCCTTGTCCTCGGCGTGGCAGGTCATGCAGGCCCGGACCATCTCGTTCCGCTTCGCCCGGTTCTCCGGCGTCCCGGTGATGTCCTCGAGCTGGCCGTCCGCCGCCTGCACGCCCATCCCCCAGATGATCTTGCGGGTCATGTTGTGGCTCGACGTGCGGTTCCCCGCCGAGTCCACGTACAGCATGTGGCAGTACGCGCAGGTGGGCGCGTCCCACTCCGCCCCGGCCAGCGTCGCCGTGAAGTCCCAGTCGCCGCCCCCGGCGCCGTAGATGGACCCGTGCTTCGAGGACATGTACGCCTCGTAGTTCGGGTGGTCCGGGCCCATGTGGCAGGTGTGGCACGCCTCCGGCTTGCGCGCCTCCTCCAGCGAGAAGCGGTGCCGCGTGTGGCACGCGATGCACCCGTTCCGGTACGTCAGGCTGCTCGTGTCGATGTACTTCTGCTGCGCCTCGCTCCACAGCGAGTCCGCCGTGGCGCCCGCCTGGGCGTGGCACGGGTCGCACCCCATCTCCATGACCTTCCTGGGCATCTGCTCGTAGTGCGGGACCGCGATGTTCCGTTCCCAGTTGATCCCGATCCCCGCCGGGCCCGGACCGTACGAGTGGCCCGCGTCCAGCACGTGCTCCTGGTAGATGACCGGGTGGCACGCCGCGCACGTCGTCTCCGGCACACGGCCCTTCGTCGCCATGATCGTGTCGTGGTTCGCGCCGTGGCACTCCACGCACGTGATCTGCTTCTGCGGGTACTCCACCATGGCGTTCTGCACGCCCGCCACGCCCATGGCGCTCGCCTGGAACTGGCGCACGATGGTCGGGTTCAGCTCCGCGTGGCACTCGGCGCACGACGACGGGTCCTGCTCCCCGCTCGGCAGCTCACGCAGCCGGGCCGGCGGCGCCGGCACGCCCTGCAGGTACGCGTGGATCGCCTCCGCCTCGCCACGGCTCACCACCTCCGGCGGGAACGCCGGCATGATGTCCCGCGGGCTCCGCACCTGGTCCACGAACGCGTCCAGCCCCAGCGCCGTGTTCGCCAGCTCCGGGCCCACGCCGCCGCGGCCGCTGGCGCCGTGGCAGCCCAGGCAGCCCCGGGCGATGTAGAGCCGCTCGGCGGAGGCCTGGGCGGCGACGAGCTGCGGCGCCGCGAGCGCGGCGAGGAGAAGGGCGGGGAAGGCGGCCGAACGGAGAAAGGCGATGGGGCGCATGGTTCCCTCCGACGTCGGGAAACGGGTGGGTCGAGGGGCCACGGAAATGATCGGGCCGGAGGCGGCCCGATGCAAACCGCCCGGCCCGCGGCGCTGCGCGGACCGGGCGGCGAGACGGCGTCGAGAGGGGTTCGCCTAACGCCGGCGCAGCACCGCGTCGCCGTTGCCGGAGCGGATGAAGAGGCGTCGCCCGCCCTCGCCGATGGTGGCACGGAAGTCACGGAAGTCGGTGCGGCCCCGGATCCGGCCGTTGCCGCTGCTCGCCACCAGGTCCACGCCGGCGGGCAGCGCCACCCGCATCAGCGCCCGCTCCGGGCCGTGCCGGCCCCAGCGGTCCCGGTCCACCCGGCGGATGCCGTCGGGCTCGCAGACGTGCCGCTCGGTGAGGGCGCAGACGATGATGTCGTCCCCGTCCTCCACAACCTGGAAGCGGACCGGGTCGCGGTCCCGGTTCGACTCCAGGATCTCGCCGTGGACCCGCGCCCGGGCGCCGGTCGCCGCCACCACCTCGATGGGGCCGTTGCTGCTGAAGAGCTTGAGCGTGGCACCGTCCCGCATGCGCCCGCTCCACTCGAAGGGCTGCTGCGCCACCACCGCCGCCGGCAGCAGCACGGCGGCCAGCACGAAAAGCGTCCGTCGCATCGTGTCCTCTCCCGTCGGGTGCATCTCCGGGAGATTGGACGGCGAGGGCGGCGCGTGCGCCGCCCGGGGCAGGGTCAGGCCCAGGCCCAGGGAGGCGGCGGCCGCGGGGTCCGCCGGTGGCCGGCTCGAGGCTGGCGCGCCCGGCGTCCGCGAGCTTCGGCTGCGCGGCGGGTCGGTTCCTGTTGGCTCGGGGGTGGCGGGTTCACTATCGTGGTGTTGGAGACACGGTGCTATCCCGATGTACGCCGCGATCCTCGTGGGCGGAAACTGCGGCGGGAGGGTAGGGGTGTGAGTGTTCGGGCCGCGAGCCGACGGCGGTTTCCGAAGATGCCAGGCCGCTGATGGCGGAGGACTGGTTCGCTCCGATACGCGCGGGAGACCGGGAGGCGCTCGGCGCCCTCTTCCGCGAGCACTACGCCTCCCTGTGCCGGTTCACGGAGGCCTACGTCGGCACGGCCGACGCCGCCGAGGACATCGTGCAGGAGCTGTTCGCGCACCTGTGGCGCAGGCGGACGGAGCTCCACCCGACGGGGTCGCCGGCAACGTACCTGTTCGCGGCGGCCCGGAACCGGGCCCTCAACCGGCTGCGCGGCGCGGGCCGGGAGGCCCGGCGCGTGGAGCGGCTCGCCCTGGAGCCCCGGGGGGCCGGGCCCGGGTCCGACGAGGGGATCCGGGTCCGGGAGCTGGCCGACGCGCTGCGCCGCGCCATCCACGAGCTGCCGGAGCGGCCCCGTGCCTGCCTGCTCCTGAGCAGGGCCGGCGGCCTCACCTACGCCCAGATCGCGGACGTGCTGGGCATCGCACCGAAGACCGTGGAAGCCCACATGGGTCGTGCTCTGCGCCGACTGCGGGCCGACCTGGAAGCCTTCCTGCCATCCCGGGACACGGACTGAGGCGGCATCTCGCCGACGCCGCATTGAGGGGGTCGCGCCCCCGGCGGTGTCTTACCGGTACACACCATGAGCGAGCGAGACGACCTGGACTGGACACTGATCGGCCGCTACCTGCACGGCGAGTGTGACGACGCCGAGGCGGAGCGTGTGCGCGCCCGGCTGGACCGCCACCCGGACGGCCGCGGGCTCCTCGAAGACGCCCGCTGGCTGCTGCGGCAGGTGGACGAGCTGGGCGCGGAGCCCGACGTGGAGGCTGCCTGGCGTGACCTCCAGCCCGCCCTCGACGAGGTGCCGGCGCGGCCCGCCCGCCGTGGGGCCGAGGGCGGCCTGCCGCGGCGGATCCGGGCGCCGGTCGTGCCCCGGCTGGCGGCGGCCGCCGTCGTCGTGTTCATCGGCCTGGGGGCGTGGGTGCTGGCCGAGCGGCTGACGGAGCCGGAGCCGGCGGCGACCTGGACCACGGCCGCGGGCGAGACGCGGGACATCCGGCTCGAGGACGGGACCGCGATCCTGCTGGGCTACGACTCCAGGCTCGAGGTGCCGCCGGGGTTCAACGACCGGCGGCGCGAGGTCCGGCTGGACGGCATGGCGTTCCTGGACGTGGCGCGGGACCCCGCGCGGACCTTCCTGATCCGGACGGCGCACCTGGACATCGAGGTCCGGGGCACCCGGCTCGGCGTGTCCGGCTATGCCCGGGAGCCCGATGCCTACGTGGTCGTGGAGACCGGGGAGGTCGCGGTCCGCACCCTGGGCGGATCCCGGGAGCCCGTGCTGCTCCGGTCCGGCCAGGTCGGCCGGTACCGTGACGACGACGGGCGCGTGACGCGCGAGCGAGTCGAGCGCCTCGACCCGTTCCTCGCCTGGCGCGACGGCCGCCTGGTGGTCCGGAACGAGCCGCTGGCTTCGTTCGCCCGTCGCCTCGAGCGCCGGTACGACGTGGTCGTCGTGGTCGGGGACTCGACGCTGGCCCGTCGCCGCATCACGGCGGCGCTGGAGGATCCCGCCCTGGAAGAGGTCCTCGACGTGATCTCGCTCACCATGGATGCGACGTACACGCGTACCGACGGCGCCATATTCATCGCACCGTCGAAGCGGTAACCACCGCGGAGGCAAACCATGAGATTTCGCTCGATCCTGATGGCCGGCGCCCTGGCCCTGCTGGCCGTTCCGGCGGCGGCGCAGACCGGGCCGCGAACGGCGGCGGAAGGGCCGCGCCTGGTCTCCATGACGCTCCGGGGCACCCGGCTGCCGGATGCGCTGGCCCGCATCACCCGGGAAGCGGGCGTGCAGCTCGCCTACGCGCCCGACGAGATCCCGGCGTACCCCGTCTTCCTCGAGCTGGAGGACGTCCCGGTGGAGGTCGCGGTGCGCCGCATGATCGCGGGCATGCCGCTGACGGTGGCCACCACGCCCTCGGGCATCCTGGTGATCCGGACGGTGCCTTCGGACCAGCAGCAGCGGCCGTTGACCATCCGCGGCCGCATCACGGACCCCAGCGGCCGGCCGCTGGCCGGGGCGCAGGTGGCGGTGCGCGGGACCGGGATCGGCACCCTGTCGGACCGGGACGGTGAGTACACCATCGTCGTGCCGCAGCCCGAGGGCGAGACCGTGGTGGAGGTGACCTACATCGGCTACGGCGAAGAGGCGCAGACCGTGCGCCAGACCAGCGGGATCGCCGAGGTGGACTTCGTGCTGAGCATCGACGCGCTCCAGCTCGACGAGCTCGTCGTCACCGGCGTCTCCGCGGCCACCGAGAAGCGCCAGCTCGGCAACGCCATCTCGACCCTCGGCGTCCGGGAGCTGGACGAGACCGGGTCGCCGGCCCTGGACCGCGCCCTCTCCGGCAAGGTCGCCGGCGCGCTCGTCCAGCAGAACTCGGGGAACCCGGCGGGCGGCGTCTCCGTCCGGCTGCGGGGGACCGGCACCATCCTGGGCGACGCCGACCCCCTCTACATCGTCGACGGCGTCATCGTCAACAACGACTCGCCGGAGCTGCTCTACCTGGGCGGCTACACCCAGAACCGGCTGGTGGACCTGAACCCCGCCGACATCGAGCGGGTCGAGATCGTGAAGGGCGCCGCGGCGGCGGCCCTCTACGGGTCGCGGGCCAACAACGGCGTCGTCCAGATCTTCACCAAGCGCGGGACCGTGGGACGGGGTGGACAGATGACCTACTCGACG
>CAYQCY010000166.1:1343-5471 GCA_964416095.1 uncultured Gemmatimonadaceae bacterium | reverse complement strand
GCGCGGTGAACCGGACACGCGCTCTTCCCGGGGCCGTGCATGGCCCGTCTGCCTTGCGGACAACCGGACACGCGCGGCCCTGGCCGTAGCCATTGGCGCGTTGGCCGTGGAAGACGCGGCGAAGTGGACACGCGCCGGTTGCCGGCCCGGCCGGTGCCCCGTTGGCCGCGGATCGCGCGGCGAACCGGACACGCGCCCTTCCTGGGGCCGCGCCTGGCGCGTCTGCCGCGCTCGTTGCGCGCATTCCCGCCGCCTGGTCGCATGTCCGCACGGATACACGCCGGGGCGGGGCAAGGCCATGGCCGGTTGGGACGCTCAGTGTGGGGCCGGGCGGGCCCATGTTGTCGGCGCCGCGAGGGCATCCCGCCTGGCAGCCCCACTCGCCCGCCGGCCCCGGGCACCCGGGCCCGGGACTACCGGCGCGGCCGGCCCTGCTGGGGCGCCGGCCGCCCCGAGCCCCCTACGGGCGCCAGACCCCGATCCCGTCCTGGTACGCGATGGTGGTTCCGAACGCCGCCGAAAGCTCGGCGAGCCGCTGGATGATCTTGCGCCCCACGTCCGGCGGCGCCAGCCGCGGCGTGCCTCGCTGGGAGCGGGGCGCTTCGTAGTTCAGCTCGATGGGGTGGAGCTTCAGGCCGACGAGCCGGTCGCCGTCGAAAGTCGGCACCGCGATGACGCTCTCGTACCAGATGGAGTCGGTGGGGAAGCCGCGGGTGGGATTGCCCTCGTCGTCCATGGCGAAGCGGGCGTCGTAGAGGTCGGTGGAGCGGGCGGTCTCGGGGAGGTCGTAGATCTCGAAGTTGTCCCGGGGCATGGGGTCGATGGTCTCGTTCTGGAAGATGAAGTTCCCCAGGGAGTAGAAGATCGGCTTGTCGTCGTGGATCTCGATGCCCCGGAGCTGGTGCGGCCCGTGGATGACGAAGGCGGTCGCCCCGGCATCCAGGCATTCCCGGGCGAAGGCCTCCATCCAGTCGGGCGGCGTCGGGCTGCTGTTGCCCGGCTCGTGGGAGTGGCTGTTCACGACGACGAAGTCGGCCTGCCCCGCGGCGTTCCGCACCTCCGCGAGGATCCGGGTCCGGTCGTGCTCGTTCAGCGTCACGACGACCCGGTCCTCGGGGCCGGGGTAGACCCGCGTGCCGAACAGGCGGATCGGCGCTTCCGGATCCTCGGGCACGACGTTGCCCATGGCCTCCACGACGCCGGCGAGGGCCCGGAACGTGGCGGGTCCGGCTTCGTAGCGCCGGTCCGTCCGCAGCGCGTTGAGCCCCGGCCGGCCCATGTACGGACCCCGGGGGTTCGCCGCCCGGGACATGGGGGTGAAGGAGGTGGCGAAGCCGATGAGGGCGATCCTGCCCTTCGTCGTGTCCAGGTACCCCGGCCGGCTGGCGAAGCCCAGGTTCATGCCGGACCCGGAGTGGACGAGCCCGAGGGAGTCCAGGAGCCGGTTCGTCAGGCGCATCCCCTCCACGCCCAGGTCGGTGGTGTGGTTGTTCGCCCGGTTGAAGAGGTCGAAGCCCATGGCCTTCAGGTCCGTGGCCACCTCGGGCGGCCCCAGCTCCCAGTTGCCGCCGTACTCCGCCTGGGGCCAGCCGTCGAACTCCTCGAGGCGGAACAGCGACAGCTCCAAGTTCACGAGGGCGGCGTCGGCGGCCTGGAGGACATCGACCATGCCCAGGAAGCGCGGGTCGCCGTCGTGGTCGAACTGGGCGATGGGGCGCGTGATGATGGCGTCGCCGGTGGCGGCCAGCGACCAGGTGGCGTCGGGTCCGGGCACCGCGGCGTCCTGGGCGGAAGCCGGTGCGGCGACCATGGTGATGAGGAGCACGACGACGGCGGCGGGCAACGTCCTGCGCATGGCGACCTCCTGCGAGCGGGCGTGTGGTCCGGCGGCCCTGCCGGCCCGGCGGAGTGCGTGGCGGCTCCCGACGCGGGGGCTCCACGCCACCTCCCGACCGGGCGACGGAGCCTCGGGGAAAGGTGGGGACGGACGGAGGGCCGGGAAAGGGAAGGGTGGCGCGGGGCGATCGGGTATCGCAGTCAGGTAGGGTCGGGCGGCTCGTTCCCGGGTCGTGGTGGCTCCCCTCACCCCGCAGGGACGACCGCCAGGGCCTTGACCAGGCGCGCCAGCACGGCCTCGGGCTCTTCCGCGAGCTGGCGCCACGTGATCCGCGCCACGCGGTATCCCGCCGCGATGAGCACTGCGTCGCGGCGGCGATCACGTTCGAAGGCGCGGGGCGAGGAATGGAACGCCGATCCGTCGATCTCCACGACCAGTCGCTCCCGCTGCCAGAGGAAGTCAACCTCCAGACGGCCGATCTTGACGTTCGCCGCCGGCCGTTGAATCCCGGCCTTCCGGATCAGCTCCAGGAACCGTTCCTCGGCCTCCGACCGCGTACGTGCCGGCTCGCCGGCCTCGAGTATGGCCCTCAGACTCGCGGAGCCGCGCGTTCGCGCATGGCGCGACACCACGGTTCGCAACCGGGCGGGCGTCGCGAGGCGCAGCGCGAACGCCTCGGCCACGGCACGCTCCAGCTCCCTCGATCCCGTCGTGCCGGCCAGGTCGTAGAGCGTCCGTGGCGCAGTCGTCACCGGGATCCCGCTCAGCCTCGTCACCTCATCGGCACGCAGCGTCCCGATCCGACGGACCCGAAGACCTCGCCGTGAGCGGGCGCCTGCCCGGGTGATCACCTCCACCGGACCCGCGTCCCGCTCCGGTGTCAATCGCCAGAGGGCCGCCGCGCTCCCGTGACTCAATACCGCCGATGGGCCGCAGGCGAGAACGGCCGCCATCTCCCGAGCGCGCGGCGCCGTGACCGGGCCGACCTGGTACACCCCCTGGTGGACCCTGCGCAACCGGCCCGCCCGGAGCCGCCGGTCGATGACATGAGACGCGACGCCCGCCTCCAGGAGCTGGCGACGCGCCACGACGCCGTGCTGGCGGCCCGCCAGCTCGTCGATGGCCCGATCAGCGGTTCCTGCCATGAGGTCGGCTCCGGGCCGCCATGGCCGAGACCGGGTCGCGCGTCCGACGCGGGCCGTGACGCCCGAAAACGTGCCACGCGTCGCGCGATTTCCCGTCCATGGCGCGTTCTCCTCGTATAGCGCTGCAAACTCGACATCCGTTCCCAAGCCCGTCACGCCCTTGACGGGTTTTCCGCGAATACCGATGTAAACCCGCCACGGCACGAGTGCAGACGCGGCCCCTGGCAGGTATTCGGCCCCCGCCCCCCCGTGGCCAGGGCTGCGCGTGCGCCGCGCCCCCGCCTCCCGTGGCCAGGGCCCCCTGCCCCGGTGGCCTGGGCAGCCCGCGCCGCCCGTGGCCTGGGTTGCGCGCGCGCCGCGCCCCCGCCCCCCCGTGCCAGGGCTGCCTGCCCCGGTGGCCTGGGCAGCCCGCCTCCGTGGCCAGGGCTGCGCGTGCGCCGCGCCCCCGCCTCCGTGGCCTGGGTTTGGCGCGCGCCGCGCCCCCGCCTCCGTGGCCAGGGCTGCCCGCGCCCCCCGTGGCCAGGGTTGGGGCCCGCGCCCCCCCGGTGACCGTGGCAGCCCGTTCCCCTGTGCCTCCCGAATCGATACCCGGCGAGACGGGGCGCCACCATGGCCAGTCGGGGCGAATGCACGGCAGCGGTCCCCGCCGGCTTCCCCGTACCTCCACGGACGGTTCGTGGCGTGGTTCGCGTTTGCACCGGTCCTCACTGCCGGCACGTCCGGCTGGCTCTGGCCGGGAGCGTAGCGGAAGCGCCGTACGACTCCGGCCGGGGCCTTTGAGGCACGGGGACTGCCGTCGTATCGTGAATGCATGGCTACCGTCCCGGTCCGTCGTCTGCTGTCCGGCGTCTTCGTGCTCCTCCTCGCGGCCGCCTGCACCACGCCGGAGCCGGCACCGCCCACGGCCCGCCTGGACACGTTGCGGGTGGTGGACATCAACGTCTGGTCCGGGCTCGACTACACCGGCACGCTGCGCATGGGCGAGTACGAGACGCCGGAGCGGCGGGGGCGGCGCTACCGGGCACTGGTCCGGCAGCTCCGGGCGCTCGACCCCGACGTCGTCGCCGTCCACGAGGCGAACCCGGTCCCCGCGTACATCGACCGCCTGGCCCGGGACCTGGGCTACGACGCGGTCCGCCACATGGG
>CAYQCY010000166.1:0-1243 GCA_964416095.1 uncultured Gemmatimonadaceae bacterium | reverse complement strand
CCCGGGACCTGGGCTACGACGCGGTCCGCCACATGGGCCTGGGCGGCGTGCGCGCCGGGTCCGTCGGGCTGCCGTGGAACCTGCGGGAGGGCGACGCCATCCTGGCCCGGCCTGCCCTGGGCCTCCGCTCCGAGGGCCGGCGCCAGCTCTCCGGCGGCCCCGTGGGCTCCTTCTTCGGCTTCCACTTCGCCGACGCGACCCAGGTCCTGGCGGTCAGCATCGGCGTGAACGACGCGCGCATCTTCCTCTTCGCCACCCACTGGCACGCTTCGCCGCCGGACCTGCCCCGGACCCGGGCGCTCCTGGACTCCCTCGCCGGGGCGCTGGGCGCGGGGCCGGACGCGCTGCGCGCCGCCGTGGCGGAGCTCGAGGCCGGCGCCGCCTGGCGGATGGAGGAGGCGGAACGCACCCTGGGCTTCATACGCCAGGTGGCCGGCGAGGCCCCCGTCGTGCTCATGGGCGACTTCAACGCCACGACGGCCACCGCCGAGATCCGATCCCTGCTGGACGCCGGCTTCGTGGACGCCCACGGCGCGGCCCGGGCCGAACCGAGGCCGACCTGGGACCCCACCCGGAACCTGAACATCCGGGAGCACTACCTCGGGATCGGGGTCGGGGTCGGGGAGGGTCCGTCGGCGGGCGGCGAGACGGGGAAGGGGGAGGGTCCCGCAGAGGCGGGAGGGGGCCCGACGGCCGAGGACCTGCTTGCCGCCCTCGACCGGGCCACCCGCACGGAGCCGAAGCGCATCGACCTGGTGCTGGTGAGGCCGGGCGATGGGGGTGGCCCCACGGAGCCGGCGGCATCGACGGAGCCCGGGGAGCCGGCCGGGTCCGGAAACCACGCCCGGTCCGGGGAGCCGGCCGGGTCCGGAAACCACGCCCGGTCCGGGCAGCCGGCTGGGCCCGGAGACTACCCCCGGCCCGGGCAGCCGGCCGGGCCCGGGGACCGGCCCACGCTGCGCGTCCTGGACGCCCGCGTCGTGCTGGACGAGGTCGTGGACGGCGTCCACGCCAGCGACCACTTCGGGGTGCTGGCGGAGCTGTGGATCGGTGAGGCCGGCGGCGGTGCGCGATCCGGACCGGCGGGCGGGCCTCCGCCCTGAGAACGGGTTTCATCCCGGCTGGCTTTCGGTGCCCCTTCTGCCCATCTTTCGAGTGGGTGGTTTCGGTCGGGTGGTGGGCCTCGTTTTTCCTTGGTTCAGACCGGGATTTCCAGGGTGGAACCTCCTGCTGCGCCAGGTTC
>CAYQCY010000165.1:2856-5511 GCA_964416095.1 uncultured Gemmatimonadaceae bacterium | reverse complement strand
GGAACTGCAGGCGGGAGGCGGGAGGCGGGAGGCGGGAGGGACGGCGATACGGCGAGGGGGATACGGCGAGGATACGGTCCGGATGGGCCGCGACCCGCCAGAAATCGCCGGTCACGCCGCCGTAGGCCGGATGCGCCGGGAAGACGGACACGCCCACGACGCGCTGACCGCCGCCGTGCACGACATAGCCGATGAACGGCACGCCGTCGGACCAGCGCGCCACCACCGTCGTGCCGGCCTTGGCCGCGACGCCGCCGTGGTAGCTGGACACCGAAAGTGCGTTCAGACCCGCCACGTTGCCCCCGTTCTGGACGTACTGGCCCACGGCGCTGCCCACGTTGGTCGCAGGTAGTCCGCGTCGTTGGACACCGTCACCGTGCCGGCGGCCATGTGCCTCCCGGCAACGAGCGTGACCTCCGCCGATCCTGCAGTTCTCCGGGAACTCGGGGGCCGCGGGATCGGTTGGGACCATACGCGCACCCCGGAGGGAGCTCATGACAATGGACCCGAAATGGACCCGTATGGGCATGGCGGCGCTGGTGTTGACGCTGGCGAGCTGTGCGGACCGCTCGTCCCCCGCGTTCCCGGCCATCAACGAGCTCGGCTGCTCGATCCCGGAGGACATGATCTTCAACGGCGGGCCGGGCAAGGACGGGATCCCGGCGCTCACGGGTCCGGCGCTGGTGGCGCCGAACGATGCGGAGGCGGAGTACCTGCGTGAGGATGACCGGGTGATCGGGCTGGACATCGGCGGCGAGGCAGTGGCCGTGCCGCTGAACATCCTGTGGTATCACGAGATCGTGAACCTGAACCAGGGAGGGGAGTCGCTGGCGGTGACGCACTGTCCCCTCACGGGGTCGAGCCTGGTGTTCGACCGCGGTCCGCTGGGCGACGTGGAGTTCGGGGTCTCGGGTCTGTTGTACATGAACAACCTGATCATGTACGACCGTTCGAACGAGGAGTCTCTGTGGCCGCAGATGGCGCGCGAGGCCCGGTGCGGTAGCCGGGACGGCACGGAGCTGGTCATGGTGCCGGCGGTGGAGGTGGAGTGGGGCGAGTGGCGTCGTCTGCGGCCCAACACGATGGTGGTGGGGTCGGCGACCGGGCACAATCGGAACTACCGGCGTTATCCGTACGGCAACTACGACGAGACGTCGAACAGCAGCCTGCTCTTCCCGGTCCCGGACGGGATCGATGGGCGGCGTCCGCCGAAGGAGCGGGTGCTGGGGATCCCGACGAGCGGCGGCGGTCTGGCGCTCCCCTTCGGTGAGCTCGGGTCGGCGCCGGCGAAGGCGGTGGTCGAGCTGGAGTTGGAAGGTGCGCCCGTCGTCGTCTTCTGGGAGAGCGCGGGTGCCGCGGCGATGGCGTACGATCCGGTCGTGGACGGCACACGGCTGACCTTCGAGGTGGTGGAGGGCGAGATCGTGGATGACCAGACCGGTACCGCGTGGCGGGTGGATGGCAGGACGAACGGTGGCGCTCTGCACCCGCGGCAGCTTCGTCCGGTGCCGGAGGCGCACGTGGCGTACTGGTTCGCCTGGGCGGCGTTCCATCCGGACACGGACGTGTGGATCGAGGGCTGACATGGGTACCGCGTCCGGGCCACGCCCACCTTCCTCGTGGATGGCCGACCCGTGCTCGGCGCCCTGACCTTCGACCAGTTCAGCGCCGTGCTGGAGGACCGCCTCGACGCCGGCGGGGGCTGAGCGTCCGCGCGGGTCGTGCGAGAGTCGGAACGCGCCCTCGCCGTATCGCCGTTCCTTCCGCCTCCCGCCTGTAGTTCAGCCGCCCGTAGCGTGGAACCCGCCGTCGACGTGAATGATCTCGCCCGTGGTGGCCGGGAACCAGTCGGACAGGAGGGCGACGCAGGCTTTCGCGGCCGGCGTCGCGTCCGTCAGGTCCCAACCCAGCGGCGAATGCTCCGGCCACTCGGCGAACTGCTGGAAGCCCGGGATGCTCCTGGCCGCCATGGTGCGGAGAGGTCCGGCGGAGACCAGGTTGACCCGGATCTTCCTCGGGCCCAGGTCCCGGGCCAGGTAGCGGGCGGTGGACTCGAGGGCGGCCTTGGCCACGCCCATCCAGTCGTAGACGGGCCAGGCCACGGAGGCGTCGAAGTCCAGTCCCACGATCGAGCTTCCCTCCACCAGGATGGGCTCACAGGCCACGGCCAGCGCCTTGAGCGAGAAGGCGGAGACGTGGAGCGCCCGGCCCACGTCCTCCCAGGGCGTGTTCAGGAAGTTGCCGCCCAGGGCGCTGTCCGGCGCGAAGGCGATGGCGTGGAGCACGCCGTGGAGCTCGCCGCCGATCTCGTCGGCCAGCCCGTCCAGGTGCTCCTGGTCCGTCACATCCAGCTCCACGACCCGGGCCTCCTGAGGCAGACGCTTGGCCGTGCGCTCCGTCAGACGCATGACCCGCCCGAACGACGACAGGACGACCTCCGCACCCTGCTCCTGGGCGATGCGAGCCACGGCGTACGCGATGGAGGCGTCGTTCAGTACGCCGGTGACCAGGATGCGCTTGTCCTTCAGGATCATGGTGCCTCGGGGTGCGGGTCGTGCGTTCGTTCGCTCCGGCCCATAGGGATACGGCGTGAAGCCGTCCCGCGCCAGTGCTGGCGCGGGACGCCAGGCGGGGAGGCGCGAGGCGAACCCTCGC
>CAYQCY010000165.1:0-2756 GCA_964416095.1 uncultured Gemmatimonadaceae bacterium | reverse complement strand
CGGCAATACCCGGCCCGACCCGAACGACGATGCCCATGGAGCACGACACGATCGCGGTGGTGGATTTCGGCGGCCAGTACGCCCACCTCATAGCCACGAAGATCCGCCGGCTGGGGGTACGTGCGGAGATCGTGCAGCCCGAGGACTCGCTGGAGGTGTTCGCCCGCTACCAGGGGATCATCCTGTCGGGCAGCCCGAGCCTGTCGGCGTTCGGCGAGGACTCGGAATACAACCAGGGCATCTACGACCTGGACACGCCGATCCTGGGCTTCTGCTTCGGGCATCAGGAGATCGCGAAGCGGTACGGCGGCGAGGTGCAGCACGGCGGGCGGGAGTGGGGCCCTGCGGACCTGCACGTGCAGGGCGAGAGCCCGCTGTTCAAGGGGCTGGGTACGACGGAGCGGGTCTGGATGAGTCACTACGACTCCGTAGTGTCCATCGGGGAGGAGTTCGAGGAGCTGGGGTACACGACCTCGCCGGACGGCAGCCCGGACCACCGCTACGCGGCCATCGGCTCGGACAGCCTACGGCGTTACGGGTTCCAGTACCATCCGGAGGTGGACGACACGGAGCACGGCGAGGAGATGATCGCGAACTTCGTGTTCGAGGTCTGTGGCTGCCGGGCGACCTGGTCCATGGACGCGTTTCTCGAGGAGGAGGTGGCGCTGCTCCGGGACAAGGTGGGAGACCGGTCGGTGTTCCTGCTCGTGTCCGGCGGGGTGGACTCGACGGTGGCGGCGACGGTGCTGAAGGAGGCGCTGGGTGCGGACCGGGTCGTGCTGCTCCACATGGACAACGGGCTCATGCGGAAGGGCGAGAGTCGGCGCGTGGTGGAGCGGTTCGAGGCGCTGGGCCTGGGCGGGCACTTCCACTTCGTGGACGCCAGCGACGACTTCCTGGCGGCGCTGGAGGGCCTGACGGACCCGGAGGCGAAGCGTCGCGCCATCGGCGACGCCTTCATCCGGGTCTTCGAGCGCGAGGCGCGGCGGCTCGGGATCCAGGACCACCTGCTGGGCCAGGGCACGATCTACCCGGACACCATCGAGACGGGCGGCACGAAGCGGGCGGATGTCATCAAGACGCACCACAACCGGGTCCCGATCATCGAGGAGATGATCGCCGCCGGCCGCGTCGTGGAGCCGCTGGCCGAGCTGTACAAGGTGGAGGTGCGGGAGCTGGGTGAGAAGCTGGGCATCCCGCGGGCCCTGCTGCACCGGCACCCCTTCCCGGGCCCCGGCCTGGGCGTCCGGCTCCTGTGCGGCGACGGCGTGCCGGACCGGGCCGGGTTCGAGGAGCTGGAGCCGGCGCTGGCGGAGGTGGCATCGTCGTTCGGGGTCGAGGCGCTGGCGCTGCCGATCCGATCGGTGGGCGTGAAGGCGGACCTCCGGGCCTACGAGCACCCGGTCCTCCTGACCGGCGACGTCCCCTGGCAGACGCTGCTGGACGCCGCGTCCACCATCACCGCGCGGGTGCCCGGCGTGAACCGCTGCATCTGGAACCTGGGGCTGGAGCACCCCGCTGTGACGGCGCCCGTCGAGGCACACGTCACCCGTCGGCGTCTGGACGTGCTGCGGGACGCCGACGACATCGTCATGCAGACGTTGAAGCGCCACGATCTCTACGACGCGATCTGGCAGTGTCCCATCGTGCTCGTGCCGGTGGCCCTCGGCGAGAGGGGCGGCGAGACCGTGGTGGTGCGCCCGGTCCGCTCGAAGCGGGCCATGACGGCCTCGCCGGTGCGACTGCCGGACGCCGCACTCGACGACCTGCGTCGCCAGGTCCTGGCGTTGCCCGGTGTCACCGGCCTCGCCCTGGACATCACCTCCAAGCCGCCCGGCACCATCGAGTGGGAGTGAGGAGGCTCGAGCCGGTACGCCGACGCGGCCGGTCCCGGTGGTCGGTGGGGAGGGCATCGACGGGCACGGCGTCATCGAACTCGACGCCGGAGCGGATCAGGGTTCCGCTCAGCTGACCAGGTATCGCTTCTCATACGGGCCGGGTCTGTAAGCCATGTCACCCGCCCGCCCCGTCATTGCTTGACGATCCGGACGCGCCAGAGAGGATCCCGTTGGGTGAACTCGCCCACGAACTGACCGAACCGGTCGTCGGAGAGGCGGTAGATCAGGGGGAGTGGGTGGATGGTGGCCCGTAGCTCCAGGACGTTGCCGGGCTCGATGGCATCGAACGCATCGAGGATGTGGCGGTAGCGTTCTCGTGGCCGGATCGACTCGAGGTTCAGGACTCTCTTTTGCGCGTTCCCTCTGGCTTCCGGCATGAGCGCCCCCTGTCATGGTGTGTTGGTTGCCGCCGGCAATGAAACCGGCCCGGCCGCATCGGAACATCGTGCGGCCGCGCCGGCTTCTCCGTGATCCGGGTCACACCCTCAGGGGATGGGCATGGACCTGCTGAACAGCGCGTCGCCCAGGGCCTCGGCGGAGACGCCGGCCACAACCTGCAGCGCGCCGAGATCCAGGATCCGGATCCGGGCACCGTCCTGCTCGATGATGCCCTCGGACCGGAAGCGGGCCAGGGCTCTGGCAACGCTCTCCCGGGTCGTTGCCAGGGCGCTGGCCATCTCTTCCTGGGTCGTGGGGACCTCGAACTCGCCGCCGTCGCGGTCGGCGCCGGCCGCCACGGCTTCCTCGATGAGGGTGGCGGCTACGCGTGCCGGCACGTCCTTCAAGGTCACCTTGTCCAACAACCGGACGAGGCGGCGCAGGTGCCGGCCGAGGTCGTGGATGACGGCGTCGGCGATG
>CAYQCY010000164.1:2490-5656 GCA_964416095.1 uncultured Gemmatimonadaceae bacterium | reverse complement strand
CTTTTCGGGGCGGACCATGGGGGCAGGGGCAGGCCCGGGCCCGGGCCCAGGGGGAACCGTAGACGGAGCGCGGAGAATCGGCATATGGGTGAGTTCATCACGGCGGTGGTTCCGGCGTACAACGAGGGTGAGCGGATCGAGGAAGTCGTCGCGGAGGTGGCGCGCTACGTGGACACGGTGCTCGTGGTGGATGACGGCAGCGTGGACGAGACGGCGGCCCGGGCCGGGGCGGCGGGTGCGCGGGTGGTCCGGCAGCCGGAGAACCGGGGCTACATCGCGGCGATCCGGCGCGGCTTCCGGGAGGCGGACGACGGCGTCGTGGTGACGCTGGACGGCGACGGCGAGCTGCCGGCCCGTGCCATCCCGGAGCTGGTGGCGCCGATCCTGGCGGGCCGGGCCGACATGGTGCAGGGGCGGCGCGAGACCATCGTACGGCCGTCGGAGCGCCTCCTGACCTGGCTCGCGAACCGGGCGGCGCCGGTGGGCGACAGCGGCACGGGGATGCGGGCGCTCACGACGGACCTGGCCCGGTCGCTGGAGATCGAGGGGCGCTGCATCTGCGGCACGCTGGCGCTGGAGGCGGTGGCCCGTGGCGCCCGCATCGCCGAGGTGCCGATCCGGCTGCGGACGGTGGACAAGCCGCGGCGCCCGGCGTGGTACCACCTGCCCCAGCTCGGCCACGTGCTGCGCTGGATGGCGCGGGCCCGGTGTGGACGGGTCTCCCGGAGCACCGGCTGACGGGCGTGAGACGCGTGCGGACGCGACGAAGGGTCGGCCGACGGGGTGCGGTGGGGACGACGTCGTGCTGGTCGGAACGCCGGTTTATGTATATCTTTTCATCCCTTTGCATTCTGCCCATGGAGCCTGACGCAGCATGAACCCTCCGGCCACCGCCGAAGCGCGCGCCAGTGCGCTGGAGCTCCTGCCGACCCGTCTGCGGGAGGCGGTGGAGCCGTACGCGAAGCGCCTGGACCTGGAGATGGTCGCCCGGGCGTACCAGGTGGCGGAGAAGGCGCACCGCGGCCAGAAGCGGGCGTCGGGCGAGCCGTTCATCGTGCACACCACCGAGGTGGCCAGGATCCTGGCCGACCTGCATCTGGACACGGTGTCCATCGTGGCGGGACTGGTCCACGACGTGGTGGAGGACACCGACTGGAGCCTGGACGACGTGGAGTCCCGGTTCGGGCGGGAGGTGAGGGCGGTGGTGGACGGCGTCACCAAGATCGGCAGGGTCCGGTTCCGGTCCACCACGGAGCAGCAGGTGGAGAACTACCGGAAGCTGCTCCTGTCCATGGCGCAGGACGCCCGGGTCATCCTCATCAAGCTGGCGGACCGGCTGCACAACATGCGCACGCTGGACCCGCTCAAGCCGGACAAGCAGCGCCGCATCGCGCTGGAGACGCGGGAGATCTACGCGCCGCTGGCCCACCGGCTCGGGATGGCGCAGATGCGGTGGGAGATGGAGGACCTGGCGTTCCGGCACCTGGAGCCGGAGGCGTACCGGGCGCTGGCCAAGAAGGTGAAGGAGCGGCGCCAGGAGCGGGAAGGCCAGATCGAGGCGCTGCGGGTGCCGCTGGAGAAGGAGCTGCGGGAGGCGGCCATCCCGTGCGAGGTCTACGGCCGGCCGAAGCACCTGTGGTCGATCCACCGGAAGATGGTGCACCGGGACAAGCCGTACGACGAGATCTACGACCTCATGGCGATCCGGATCATCACGGACACGGTGGCGAACTGCTACCACGCCCTGGGCGTGCTGCACAACAACTGGACGCCGCTCCAGGAGCAGTTCCACGACTACATCGCGACGCCCAAGTCCAACATGTACCGGTCGCTGCACACGACGATCTTCGGGCCCGGCGGCCGGCTCTACGAGATCCAGATCCGCACGCACGAGATGCACCGCACCGCCGAGTACGGGATCGCGGCGCACTGGAAGTACAAGGAAGGCGACCTCGACGACCCCGACGAGGTGGACGAGACGCTGACCTGGCTCCGCCAGGTCCTGGAGTGGCAGCAGGAGACGCGGGAGCCGGAGGAGTTCATGGAGTTCCTCCGCATCGACCTGTTCCAGGACGAGATCTTCGTCTTCACGCCCCAGGGCGACGTGAAGCAGCTACCCAAGGGCGCCACCCCCATCGACTTCGCCTTCGCCGTCCACACCGAGGTGGGGCTCCACTGCGCCGGCGCCAAGGTGAACGGCCGCATCACGCCCCTCTCGCGCCAGCTCAAGAACGGCGACACTGTCGAGATCGTGACGGACCCCAACAAGCGGCCGTCCCGGGACTGGCTCGCCTTCGTCAAGACGGCCCGGGCCCGGCAGAAGATCCGCCACTGGTTCCGGCAGGAGGAGTTCGACTCGTCCGTCGCGCTGGGCCGGGAGCTGCTGGACCGGGAGCTGAAGAAGCTCAAGAAGGACAAGGCCGACGACGACGCCCGGGAGCGGGCCGCCGAAGCGCTCAACCTGCCCAGCTTCGACCACGTCCTGGCGGCGCTGGGCCGGGGCGACCTGGGCCACACGTCGGTCATCAAGGAGCTGTTCCCGGACCACGACCCGGACCAGGCGCCCCGGGAGCGGACCGCCTTCGACAAGCTCATCGACAAGGTCCGGGGCGCGCCGAAGGGCGTGCGCATCCAGGGGCTCGAGAACCTCATGGTGCGCTACTCCCAGTGCTGCCAGCCCGTCCCCGGCGACGACGTCATCGGCTACATCACCCGGGGCCGCGGCATCTCCATCCACCGGACCGACTGCCCCAACGTGCTCAACCTGTCCGAGCACCCGGAGCGGCGCATCGAGATCGAGTGGAAGGCCGAGTCCGGAGACCGGTTCTTCGTGCGGCTGGTCGTGGAAGGCGACGACCGGCGCGGCCTCCTCTCGGAGATCGCCGCCGCCATCTCGGATACGGGCACGAACATCCGCTCCGCCGAGGTCCAGGGCGTGGAGGGCGGCATGACGGGCTCGTTCGTGGTCGAGGTCCAGGACCTGTCCCACCTCAAGAAGGTCATCAAGGCGGTCCGCAGCGTGAAGGGCGTCCTGGGCGTGGAGCGGCGGGAGCATTTCGCGGAGTCGGAGATAGAAGCTTAGGAGGCGCCTTCGGCGCAGGAGGGCTCGCCTTTCGGCTCGCCAGGAGGCGCCTTCGGCGCAGGAGGGCTCGCCTTTCGGCTCGCC
>CAYQCY010000164.1:0-2390 GCA_964416095.1 uncultured Gemmatimonadaceae bacterium | reverse complement strand
CCCGAAGGGTGCCTCCTGCCGCCGAAGGCGGCCTCCTGCACATTCTCCCGGCCGCCGGGTATATTGCCCCGTCATGGCAGACTTCGATCTCACCCTCCCGTTCCCCCTCCGGGGCGACCAGCCCCAGGCGGTCTCCGAGCTGGCCGCGGGCCTCGAGCGCCGCGACCGGTGGCAGACGCTGCTGGGCGTGACGGGCTCGGGGAAGACGGTGACGATGGCGTCCGTCATCGCGGACTTCGGCCGGCCGGCGCTGGTGATGAGCCACAACAAGACGCTGGCGGCGCAGCTCTACGGCGAGCTGAAGCAGTTCTTCCCGCGGAACGCGGTGGAGTACTTCATCTCGTACTACGACTACTACCAGCCGGAGGCGTACGTCCCGGCGACGGACACGTACATCGAGAAGGATGCGTCCATCAACGAGGACATCGACCGGCTGCGGCTGCGGGCGACGTCGTCGCTGATGGAGCGGGACGACGTCGTGATCGTAGCGTCCGTCTCGTCGATCTACGGGCTGGGCGATCCGCGGGAGTACCGGGAGCTCATGCTGGTGCTGGAGGTGGGCCAGGAGATCTCGCGGCGGGAGATCCTGCAGGGCCTGGTCCGGATCCAGTACGCGCGGAACGACTACGAGTTCATCCGTGGCGCGTTCCGGGTCCGGGGCGACGTCATCGAGGTCTTCCCGGCGTACGAGGAGCAGGCGGTCCGGATCGAGCTGTGGGGCGACGAGATCGAGCGGATCAGCCGGTTCGACCCGTTGACGGGCGAGACCATCGTGCGGCTGCCCCGGGCGGCGATCTACCCGGCGACCCACTTCGTGACGCAGCGGGACACGGTGGAGCGGGCGGTGGACCGGATCCGGGCCGAGCTCGAGGACCGGCTCATCGAGTTGCGCATGGCGGGCAAGCTGCTGGAAGCGCAGCGTCTGGAGCAGCGCACGAACTTCGACATCGAGATGATGCTGGAGATCGGGACCTGTCCGGGCATCGAGAACTACTCGCGCCACCTGACGGGCCGGGCGGAGGGCGAGCGGCCGGCGTGCCTGTTCGACTACTTCCCGGAGGAGTTCCTGGTCATCGTGGACGAGTCCCACGTGACGGTGCCCCAGATACGGGGCATGTACAACGGCGACCGGGCCCGGAAGACGACGCTGGTCGAGCACGGGTTCCGGCTGCCCAGCGCGCTGGACAACCGCCCGCTCCGCTTCGAGGAATGGGAAGAGCTGGTCTCCCGGGCGATCTTCGTGTCGGCGACGCCGGGCGACTACGAGCTGGAACGGTCGGGCGGCGTGGTGGTGGAGCAGCTCATCCGGCCCACCGGGCTGCTCGACCCGGCCGTGGAGGTCCGGCCGGTGAAGGGCCAGGTGGACGACCTGCTGGCGGAGATCCGGGAGCGGGAGGCCGTGGGCGAGCGGGTGCTGGTCACGACGCTGACCAAGCGCATGGCCGAGGACCTGACCGACTACCTGCACCAGCTCGGCATCCGGGTCCGCTACATGCACTCGGACATCGACGCCATCGAGCGGATCGAGATCCTGCGCGACCTGCGCCTGGGCAAGTTCGACGTGCTGGTGGGGATCAACCTGCTGCGGGAGGGACTGGACCTGCCGGAGGTCTCGCTGGTCGCCATCCTGGACGCGGACAAGGAGGGCTTCCTGCGGGACGCCCGGTCGCTGATCCAGACCATCGGGCGCGCGGCGCGGAACGTGGGCGGCAAGGCCATCATGTACGCGGACCGGGTGACCCGGTCCATGGATCAGTGCATCGACGAGACGAACCGGCGCCGGGAGGTGCAGGCGGACTTCAACGCGGAGCACGGCATCGAGCCGGAGACGATCCACAAGAGCGTGGACGAGTTGCTCCAGAGCACCCGGGTCGCGGATGCCCGTGGGCTGGCGGCGGAGCGGAAGCAGGTGGCCGAGTCGAAGCCGAGCTACGCCGACGAGGTCAACCTGGAGGAGTGGGCCAAGATCCTGGAGGCCCAGATGAAGGAGGCGGCGGAGAAGACGGACTTCGAGCGGGCTGCCGCGCTCCGGGACGAGCTGTACGAAGTCCGGGCGCTTCTGGGCGCGGGGGAGACGGAGGCGCGCGTCGCGGATGCCGGCGAGGAGGATGCGGCGAGATGGATGAGGCGAGGTGTGGACCGCGAGGAGGGTGAGGCGATGGGGTGATTCGAGGAGGGTGAAACGAGATAGATGAGGCGAGGTGTGAACTGCGAGGAGGGTGAAGCGATGGGGTGCTGCGAGGAGGGTGAAGCGAGGAGGGTGCTGCGAGGTGGATGAGGCGAGGTGGATGAGGCGAGGTGGGTGAGGCGAGGGGTGTGGTGACGGTGGATGGGCTCGACGAGTCCGAGCTGGTGGCGTGGGGCAGGGCCGTGGGCCGGGGGTGGGTGGA
>CAYQCY010000163.1:0-5721 GCA_964416095.1 uncultured Gemmatimonadaceae bacterium | reverse complement strand
GACCTCCCGGCGGAGGACGGGCGGGCGCCGGTGCTGGCGCATGAGGACGTGGCGGTGCGGCCGCTGTCCGGAACCGCGCTGAACGCCACGGACGCGCTGGCGGGACCGCAACGAGTCCGTGTCGTGGGCGACCACCTCGTCGTCCTGGACGCGTACGCCGACCATTCCATACACATCCTGCGCCGCTCGGACGGCACGCTGGAGCGCAGCTTCGGCCGCAGGGGCCGGGGCCCCGGCGAGTTCGAGTCGGCCTGGTCCGTGGACCCGGTGCCCGGCTCCGCCGATGCGTTCTGGGTCTACGACGCCACGCTGCGCCGGTCCACGCATGTGGACCTGAGCGTCGACTTCCAGGACGGGGGCAAGCCGGGCGACCGGATGCTCCGCCTGAAGACGGACCGGACCGTGCTGGATCCGTTCTGGATCGGGGACGGCATGGTGAGCCTCGGCTTCTTCGAAGCCGGCCGTATCGGGCACCTGGACGCGGACGGGCTGCTGGTCCGGACCAGCGGCGCCACGCCGCTGCCGGAGCTGGACGCTCCCGCGTTCGTGCGTCAGCACGCCTACCAGTCCCGCATGCAGCCGAATCCGACGCGGACGCGCCTCGCCGTGGCGACACGGCACGCGGACGTGATCGAGATCTTCGATGCCAGCGGGACGCGGGTGGCGATGAACGAGCGGCCGTTCGGGTTCGGCCCGAAATTCGAGATCCGGGAGAAGGGCGGCATGCCGGTCCTGAGCACCGGCGCCGACCTGCGATTCGGTTACGTGGACCTGGCCACCACGGAGGAGCACATTTACGGGCTCTTCTCCGGCCGGACGCGGGGTGGCGCCCCGTCGGGCCGGGCCAACTTCGGGAAGTACGTCCACGTCTACGACTGGTCGGGCCGGCTCCTGGAGGTCTTCGAGCTGGACACACCCGCCATCTCGGTGGCGGTGACGGAGGACGGCCGCCGGCTCTACACCGTGCGGCACGACCCCGTGCCGGCGGTGGTGGAGTACCAGCTCGTGGAAGGCCGGCGTCTGGCCCTGGCCGAATGACATCCTGACCGACGGGGCGTGGGGACGGCGCCTCCAGCGCCGTCGCCGTGCCCGTCGCGTCTGCACGAAGGCCCCGTCCCGGGGGCGCGAGGAACGCGCGGACCGGGAAGGAGCCTTGGTGTGCGTCGTGCTCGCCGGGCCCCGTGAAGGGACCCGGCGCATCTCACAGGAGCACGGCGTTCAACTGGATCTCCACGCCCGCGAGCGCCCGGGACACCGGGCAGTTCTTCTTGGCGCCTTCCGCGAAATCCAGGAACGTCTGCTGATCCACTCCCGCCACCTCGGCCCGGGTCGACAGCTCGACCTTCGTGATGGCGAAGCCGTCGTCACCCTTCTCCAGGTGGACCTGCGCCGTCGTCTCGATGCGCCTCGGGTCGTGACCCGCCCGGGTCAGGTCGGCCGACAGGGCCATGGAGAAGCAGCCGGCATGCGCGGCCCCTATGAGCTCCTCCGGGTTCGTCCCTTCGCCCGACTCGAACCGGGACACGAAGCTGTACGGGCCTTCGTAGGCCCCACCACCCAACCGCATCGTCCCGTCCCCGTCCCGCAGCGTTCCCGTCCAGACCGCATCCGCGCTTCGTACCGGCATGTTCTCCTCGCTTCGTTCCGTTCGGATTCGTGACTACCTGTCACCCTGCAGCAGGCCACCGAGGATGTCGCCGCCGATGCCCGCCACACCTTTGCTCTCACCTTTCTGCTGGAATCGTGCCGCGGCGAAGATCCGGTCCGCCAGGCGCGAAAAGGGCAGGCTCTGCAGATACACCGCACCCGGGCCCCGCAGATGAGTAAGGAACAACCCCTCCCCGCCGAACAACGCGTTCCTGAACCCGCCCACGAACTGGATGTCGTAGTCCACCGACGTGGCGAACGCCACCAGACAGCCCGTGTCCACCTTCAACGACTCGCCGTCCATCAGGTCGTAGCGGATCACCGTGCCGCCGGCATGGACGAACGCCAGCCCCGCGCCTTCCAGACGCTGCAGGATGAAGCCTTCCCCGCCGAACAGCCCGGCGCCCAGCCGCTTCGTGAACGCCACCTCGATCTCCACCCCCCGGGCCGCGCACAGGAAGCCGTCCTTCTGCACCATGAACGAACCGCCGTGCTGGGACAGGTCCAGCGGCACGATCTTCCCCGGATACGGCGCGCTGAACGCCACCCGCTGCTTGCCCGGGCCCGGGTTCAGGAACGTCGTGATGAAGAAGCTCTCGCCCGTGATCATGCGCTTGAACCCGCGGAACACCCCGCCATCCGTCGAGGTCTGCATGGCCACGCGGCTCCCCATGTACAGCATGGCGCCCGCCTCGGCGCGCACCCCTTCGTCCGGGTCCAGCTCGATCTCCACGAGCTGCATGTCGTCCCCGACGATCCGGTAGTCGATCTCGTCTACCATCTGCACCCCCGTGGTACTCGCCCCTGCTCGTTCGCCTCGATCCGTCTGCACCTTCGGCTCCGTCCGCTGGAAGGCCGGAAGGCTGAACCTCCAGCGCACCTGTGATACCAACCCGGACCAAGCTATGGCTCCGACACCGGATGGCGCCAGCACGAGATTGTAAAGGAGATCAGGCAGGAGATCGATGTACGAAACCCCCAAGCGCATCACGTTGCGTCCTGGGGGCTCCGTTCCCGCTGGCGAGATCGGATCGCTTGGTTCGACGTCGCCACGTGCGGCGACCGATCCGGCTTCTCTTTCCCTCGTCCCGCGGTTTGGGACTCAGGTGCCCCGGAGCTCGGGGCTACGGCTGTCTCCAGCGACCTGACTGCCGGCTCGGCGGAGGCGAACGCTCCCTCCGAGCTGCCTCCCGGCGGCGTCCCGCCGTTCGGCCAGAACCTCGGGGCTCTGAACCGCTCCCCCCAGGCTCCAGTCATATGATGCCCAATGCCCTCCAGTCCCGCAAGTCCTTCGACATCCCTTCGGCCATTTGTCCACATCTCCACACCCGGCACCCCGCCGGCACCGGCCACATCGACGCAGCGCCATGATAATCGTTCTCAACCACCGTCCCATTTCGACACGAGGATGTCGCAATGTGTCCGGAACGGCTCCGCCACGGCGGAGCGGACGGGACTGCGCGGGCCTGCACAAACGCCGTGTTTGCGCTATCTTGCGCCAGGGTGGTGACGCCGGAGTACGTGCGGCACAGGTGGTGCACGGGAGTGTCGTGGGAGTGAGACCCGTTTTCAACGAGGGCGGATGGCGGCGGGTACAGAGACCCGGGTCAAGGCGGGGCGGGCAGCGCCGGCGCACCTCAAGGTGGTGCTGGTCGGCTCGCCGAACGTGGGCAAGAGCGCGCTTTTCAACCGACTGACGGGCGCGTACGTGAGTGTGTCCAACTACCCGGGCACGTCGGTGGAGGTAACGCGGGGCACGGCGCATCTGGACGGGCAGGTGGTGGAGGTGGTGGACACGCCGGGTCTGTATGCCCTGTTGCCGACGACGGAGGAGGAGCGGGTCGCGCGGGGCATCGTGCTGGGCGGCGAGGCGGACGTGCTGGTGCACGTGGTGGACGTGCAGAACCTGTCCCGCATGCTGCCGCTGACGCTGCAGCTGGCGGAGCTGGGTCGTCCCATGGTGCTGGCGCTGAACATGATGGACGAGGCGGACCGGCTGGGTGTGGAGGTGGACGCCGGGCTGTTGTCGGCGCGGATCGGAGTGGAGGTGGTGCCGGTCTCGGCGACGCAGGGGCGGGGCCTGGCGGATCTGGAGGGTGCGATCATGCGGGCGGCGGGCGGCGGCATGCGTCCGACGCTGCCGGCGTATCGGAACGGGGTAGGCAATCTGATGACGTCGGTGCGGGACCACCTGCAGGGTGTGTACCCCGTAGACCCGCAGGCGATGGTCGCATTGCTGCTGCAGGGCGATCCTGAAGTCGCCGGGATGGTCGCGGAAGCGGAGCCGGACGGGGGTGAGGCGGTGCGTGCGTCGGTGGCGGCGGCGACGGCGGAGCTGGGTTCGCCGGTGGCGTACCGGATCGCGTACGAGCGGCGGCGGGTGGCGGACACGACGTTGGAGGACGTGATCCAGCGGGGCGGCGGTCCGTCGTCGCCGTGGCTGGACCGGATCGGCCACGCGTTGACGCGGCCTTGGACGGGGATCCCGGTGCTGCTGCTGGTGCTGTATTTCGGGTTGTACAAGTTCGTGGGCGGGTTCGGCGCCGGGGTGGTGGTGGACTGGCTGGAGACGGTGGTGTTCGAGGCCCACGTGAACCCGTTCTTCGAGTCGGTCTTCGCGGCGATCCCGTGGGATTGGCTGCGCAGCCTGTTCGTCGGGGATTACGGCGTGCTCACGCTCGGCGTGAAGTACGCGGTGGCCATCGTGCTGCCGGTGGTAGGGACGTTCTTCCTGTTCTTCTCGATCCTGGAGGACAGCGGTTACTTCCCGCGGCTGGCGTTGCTGGTGGACCGGACGTTCAAGCGGATCGGGCTGAGCGGGCGCGCGGTGATTCCCATCGTGCTGGGCTTCGCGTGCGACACCATGGCGACGATGGTCACGCGGACGCTGGAGACGAGGCGGGAGCGGGTGCTGGCGACGCTGCTGCTGGCGCTGGCGATCCCCTGCTCGGCGCAGTTGGGCGTGATCCTGGCGGTGCTGGCGGGGCACCCCCTGGCGCTGGCCGTGTGGTCGCTGACGTTGCTGGGTACGTTCCTCCTGGTCGGGGCGATCACCGCCCGGCTGCTGCCCGGGTCCGGTCCGGCGTTCCACATGGAGCTGCCGCCGCTGCGCATGCCGCGGCCATCGAACGTGGCCATGAAGACGTATACGCGGATGCACTGGTACTTCATCGAGGTGCTGCCGCTGTTCCTGCTGGCCAGCGTGCTGCTCTGGATCGGTGACCTGACGGGCTTGTTCGACCGGACCATCGCGGCGCTGTCGCCGGTGGTGGAGACGCTGGGGCTGCCGGTGGAGACGGCGCCGATCTTCCTCTTCGGCTTCTTCCGTCGCGACTACGGTGCCGCCGGACTGTACGACCTGAACCAGACGGGCATCCTGGATCCGGCCCAGCTCACGGTCGCCGCGGTCACGCTGACGCTCTTCGTGCCGTGCGTGGCCCAGTTCCTCATGATGATCCGGGAGCGGGGCTGGAAGACGGCGCTGGGGATGTTCCTGTTCATCACGCCGTTCGCGTTCGGTGTCGGCTTCGTGCTGCACCTGGTGCTGCGGGGGCTGGGATGGTGACGACGACGAGCGAGCCACGGACGATGACCTGCGGCTACTGCCGGCAGGAGTTCACCGAGGACACGGGCCAGCCGACGTGCCAGGCGTGCCCGCTGGCCGGCGCGTGCCGGTTCGTGCGTTGCCCTCATTGTGGGTACGAGAACCCGGCCGAGCCGGCCGTGTTCGCGCGGCTCCGTCGGCTGTTCGGAGGCCGGGATGATACGTAAGATGCTGCGGGAAGGGCTCGAGATGCTCCGCCGGCAGGAGTGGCGAGACGCCTGTCCCAGCGGCGCCCCCGTCCCGGAGCCGCACCGCTGCTCCGAGGCGCATTGCACGGCGATCCCTCTCACCGGGCTCCAGCCCGGCGACGGCGGGACGGTGACCTGCCTGCACCAGCCGGAGGACCCCCACACGTTCAAGCTGGTGGCACTGGGCATCCTGCCGGGCACACGGGTCGACATCGTGCAGCGCAGCCCGGCGTTCGTGCTCCGGGTGGGCTATGCGGAGCTGGCGCTGGACAAGGAGCTGGC
>CAYQCY010000162.1:0-5743 GCA_964416095.1 uncultured Gemmatimonadaceae bacterium | reverse complement strand
CCTCCTTCCGCTCTTCCGCGTTGTCCCGACCGCGAAGGTGGCCCTGCCACGGGGCCTGGCGATCGACCGGATCCTCGCCGCGCTGCCAGCAGGAGCCCGACGGCGGCCCGATTTTGCCCGGCTGCATCAGCGGGGACGCGCAAAAATGGGGAAGGTCCACGCGTCCCACCCTTGAACAATCCCCAGGCCCTTTCTAACTTAACGGGCTCTTTGACTCCCGAGCCGCGGTCCGGACGGCCGCGGCACGCGTTTAACGGGGAAGGCGGATGTTCGACGAGCTGGCGGACAGGCTCGATGGCGTGTTCAGCCGCTTCAAGCAGCGCGGCTTGCTGACGGAGCCCATGATCAAGGAAGGGCTCCGTGAGATCCGCAGGGCGCTGCTGGAAGCGGACGTGAACTACCAGCTCGCCCGGGACTTCCTGAAGCGGGTGGAGGAGCGGGCGCTGGGCGAGGCGGTGCTGAAGTCGGTGTCGCCGGGCGAGCAGATCGTGAAGATCGTGCACGACGAGCTGGTGGAGCTGCTCGGCGGCGACCGCCGGCCGTTGCAGACGGCGTCCGGCGGCGCGACGGTGCTGCTGCTGGTGGGCCTGCAGGGCTCGGGCAAGACCACGACGGCGGCGAAGCTGGCGCGTCGCCTGGAACGGGAGGGCCGTTCGCCGATGCTGGCGGCGCTGGACGTGTACCGGCCGGCGGCCATCGACCAGTTGGAGACGCTGGCGGACCAGGTGGGTGTGGCGGTCTTCTCGGACCGTGGTGAGACGGACGTCGGATCCCTGGCCGCCTCCGCCGTGGAGGCGGCGAAGGCCGGGAGCCACGGCACGCTGGTCCTGGACAGCGCCGGCAGGCTGCAGATCGACGAGGAGCTCATGGACGAGCTCCGGGTGGTGAAGGAGCGGACGTCGCCGTCGGAGGTGCTGCTGGTGGCGGACGGCATGACGGGCCAGGAGGCGGTTCGCATCGCCGAGGGCTTCCACGACGCGGTGGGGCTCACGGGCGTCGTGCTGACGAAGATGGACGGGGATGCCCGGGGTGGGGCGGCGCTCTCCATTCGTGGCACGGTCGGTGTGCCCATCAAGTTCGTGGGGGTCGGGGAGCGCCCGGCGGACCTGGACGTCTTCGATCCGCAGCGCATGGCCGACCGGATCCTGCAGCAGGGGGACGTGGTGGGCCTGGTCGAGCGGGCGCAGCAGACGTTCGACGAGCAGGAGGCTGCGCGCCTCGAGGAGAAGATGCGGAAGGAAGGTCGCTTCGACCTCGAGGACTTCCTGGGTGCGATGCGGCAGATCCAGAAGCTGGGGCCGTTGGAGGGGATCCTGAAGATGATCCCCGGCGTCAACACGAAGATGCTGAGCCAGGCGAACGTGGACCCCAGGCGGTTGAAGCACCTGGAGGCGATCATCCTGTCGATGACGCCGGAGGAGCGGGCGAAGCCGCAGATTCTGAACGGCTCGCGCCGGGCCCGGATCGCGAGGGGCTCCGGCCGGCCGGTTCGGGAGGTGAACCAGCTCCTGAAGCAGTTCGACGAGATGCAGAAGATGATGAAGCAGCTCCGCAAGATGGGCATGGGCAACCTCATGGGAGGCGGCGGCATGTTCGGCGGTGGCGAGTCCGGCGGGCTGCGCAATATCGGCTGAGAACCCGAACGAACCGACAGACCGAGGCGAAGGAACCCGAATGTCCGTAAAGATCAGACTCCGGCGTGTGGGCCGGAAAAAGCAGCCCTACTTCCGTATCGTGGTCGTGAACGGCTCCGCGCCGCGCGACGGCTCGTACATCGAGAGCCTCGGCTTCTACAATCCGCGGACCCGCCCGGCCTACCTGACCCTCGACCTGGAGAAGGTCGACGCCTGGCTGGCCAACGGCGCCTCCATGACCGACAGCGCGCGGTCGCTCGTGAACAAGGCCCGGAAGGGCGGCGACGACGAGATCGCCTTCGTCGCCGAGGGCGAGGCGCCGCCGTCGGTGAAGACGGCGGCGGAGCCCATGCGCCGGCCCAAGGCGCGGGCCGCGGAGGAAGCGGAGGCGGAGACGAAGGCCGGGGAGGCCGAAGCGGAGGCGGAGAAGCCGGAGGCCGCGGAAGAGCCGGAGGCGGAAGCCGCCGAGGCGCCCGCGGAGGCCGCGGCCGAGGAGCCGGAGGCGGAAGCCGCCGTGGAGGAGCCTGCGGCCGCCGCCTCCGAGGAAGCGGAAGCCGAGGCCGAAGAGCCGGAGCCGGAGGAGGCCGAGGCGGAAGCCCTTGCCGAGGCGGAGGCGGAGAAGCCCGAGGCCGCGGAAGAGGCGGAACCGGAAGCCGAGGCCCGGGAGGAGGCGGAGGCGGCTGCCGAGACGGAAGAGGCGGAGCCGGAAGAGGCCGAGGCGGAAGAGGCCGAGGCGGAGGCGGAGAAGCCCGAGGCCGCGGAAGAGGCGGAACCGGAAGCCGAGGCCCGGGAGGAGGCGGAGGCGGCTGCCGAGACGGAAGAGCCGGAGCCGGAAGAGGCCGAGGCGGAAGCCCTTGCCGAGGCGGAGGCGGAGAAGCCCGAGGCCGTGGAAGAGGCGGAACCGGAAGCCGAGGCCCGGGCGGAGGCGGAGGCGGCTGCCGAGCCGGAAGAGGCCGAGGCGGAAGAGGCCGAGGCGGAAGAGGCCGCCGAAGAGGAGGCCGAGAAGCCCGAGGCGAAGAAGCCGGCCAAGAAGGCTGCCGCGAAGAAGTCGTCGTCGAAGGAGTCGTCGTCGAAGAAGAAGCCGTCGAAGAAGAAGAAGCCGTCGAAGAAAGCCGAGGAGCCGAAGGCCGAGGCGGACGAGGACGCCGGCAAGGACGAAGACGAACCGGAAGACGAAGACGGGTGAGCCGGGCGGAGCCCGAGCACCTGGTCGTGGGCCAGGTGTCCAAGGCGCACGGCACGAAGGGTGACGTTCTGGTCTGGCCGTTGACGGATCGGCCGGACGAGGTGTTCGCGGCGGGCGCCACGATGCTGCTGGGCGACGACGAGGGGTCGCCGGGCCCGGCGCCGCGGGAGCTGGTGGTGGAGCGGCGACGGCCGTTCAAGAAGGGCCTGCTGGTCAAGTTCGAGGCGTACGACGACCGGACCTCGGCGGAGACCATGGCCCGGCGATACCTGCTGGTGGCGGTGGACGCGCTGGTGCCGCCGGACGAGGACGAGCTGATGTACCACCAGCTCCTCGGGCTGGCGGTGGAGACGGTGGACGGTAGGGTGGTGGGCACGGTACGCGAGGTCTACGAGACCGAGCCGACGCACCTGCTGGACGTGAAGGCGGCCGAGCGGTCGTACCTGGTGCCGCTGGCGCGCCGGATCGTGAAGACGGTGGACCTGGACGGCGGGCGCCTGGTCATCGATCCGCCGGAGGGGTTGCTGGACCTGTAGACGGTGAGGCGCGGCGTCGACGGCGCGGGGGTGGCATGCGGATCAACATCGTGACCATCTTCCCGGAGTACTTCGAGGTGCCGCTCTCGCTGAGCATTCCGGGGCGTGCGGCGGAGACGGGCCTGGTGGAGTACCGGGTCGTGGATTTGCGGACGTACACCCACGACCGGCACCAGACGGTGGACGACTACCCGTACGGCGGCGGGCCCGGGATGGTGATGAAGCCGGAGCCGTTCTTCGAGGCGCTGGACGACCTGGCGCCGGAGGGTCCGGTGGTGCTGCTGTCGGCCCGGGGCCGTCGGTTCGAGCACGACGACGCCGTCCGCTTCGCGGTGCAGCCGGAGCTGACGCTGCTGTGCGGCCACTACAAGGACGTGGACCAGCGGGTGGCGGAGGGGTTGGCGACGGAGGAGCTGTCGCTGGGCGACTTCGTGTTGAGCGGAGGCGAGCCGGCGGCGCTGGCGGTGGCGGACGCGGTGGTGCGGCTCATCCCGGGGAGCATGGGGACGCACGAGTCGGCCGCCGGGGACAGCTTCTACGACGACGGGCTGCTGAGCCCGCCGTCGTACACCCGGCCGCCGGAGTACCGGGGGTTGGCGGTGCCCGAGGTGCTGCTCTCGGGCGATCATGCGAAGATCGAGGCCTGGCGCCGCCGGGAAGCCGAGCGGGCGACCCGCGAGCGGCGGCCGGACCTGTGGGAACGACATCGGGACGGGGACCGCGCGGACGGACGGACCGCGGACTAGCCGAGGAGAAGACATCATGCCAACGATCGACGATCTCGACCGGGAGCAGATCCGGGAGGACACGCCGGACTTCGCACCGGGCGACACGGTCCGGGTCAACGTGCGGGTCCGGGAAGGCGAGAAGGAGCGGCTGCAGGCGTTCGAGGGGATCTGCATCGCCCGGAAGGGTGCGGGTGCCCGGGAGACGTTCACGGTGCGCAAGGTCTCCGCGGGGATCGGCGTGGAGCGGATCTTCCCGCTGCACTCGCCGTCCATCGAGTCCATCAAGATCGTGCGCCGCGGCGATGTCCGGCGCGCGAAGCTGTACTACCTGCGCGCCCGGAAGGGCAAGGCGGCGCGGGTACGCGAGCGTCAGACCCAGTAGCCGCTCCGGTTCGTCGTGGCCGGAGCGGGCGGCAGGAGGCGTCGCAGGCTGAAGCGACCGCGGGCCGCGCCCCTCACCCACGAGCGGGGGTTCTGGGCCGATGGGCTGGAGCACGTGGCGGGGATCGACGAGACGGGCCGGGGACCGCTGGCCGGGCCGGTCGTCGCCGCCGCCGTGGTCCTGATGCCGGAGACCGGGGTCCGGGGCGCGGTGGACTCCAAGAAGCTCTCGCGCGAGCTGCGTGAGGAGCTCTTCGAGGAGATCGGTCGCAAGGCGCTGGCCATCGGCGTCGGCGCGGCGAACGTCCGGGAGATCGACCGGCTGAACATCCTCCGGGCCTCCCACCTGGCCATGCGCCGGGCCATCCAGCGGCTGCCGCTGGAGCCGCACCACCTGCTGGTGGACGGGCTCCCCGTTCCGGACCTGGACCGGCATACGGCGATCGTGAACGGGGACGCGAAGTGTCAGAGCATAGCCTGCGCCTCCATCGTCGCCAAGGTCGTACGGGACCGGCTGATGTGGCGCCTCGCGGACCGCTACCCCGGCTACGGCTGGGAGACCAACGTCGGGTACATGACGCCGGAGCACGTCGTCGCCATCCGGGAGAAGGGGCCGACACCGCTGCACCGGCAGAGCTTTGCGCCCGTATGGCAGCTCGAACTGGACCTGGGAGGCTGAGATGCACACCGAGCATCTGCAGAACGTCAGCTTGACCCGGGTCCTCACCGGGTGGCTGGCCGCGGTCGCCGTCACCTCCATCCTCCTCCTCGCCCTGGTGAGCGCGGGCCTCGTGGGCGAAGGCTCGCGGGCGGACGCGTTCTGGGTGCTGCTCATCATCGCGGTGGGCTTCTGGGCCGGCGGCTTCTCCATCGCGTTCCGCGCCCTGCAGGCGCCGATCCTGCACGGCGTCGCCATCGGCATCACCTCCCTGGTAGCCTGGGCGCTGGCCAACATCTTCACCGCGTCGGCGTTCGGCGCCGACACCTGGTCCGAGCTGACCCCGGCCATGACCGTGCTCCTCGTGCTGGAGCAGATGGTGGCCGCCGTGCTGGGCACCTGGATGGGCTACCGCATGGCGTTTGCCGGCGGCGAGCAGGACGCTTCCTCGTAGCCCGGCCCGGCACGACGCGGGTCGGGCGTACGACGTCGTGCCGCCGCCACCTGGGGGTGGGCAGCATCCGGGCCACCCACTATCTTCCGAACGACGGGCCGGTAGCTCAGTTGGCAGAGCAGGGGCCTTTTAAGCCCAGGGTCGTGGGTTCGAGTCCCACCCGGCC
>CAYQCY010000161.1:0-5784 GCA_964416095.1 uncultured Gemmatimonadaceae bacterium | reverse complement strand
ATAACACATCACTACCGAACCTCTTTCTCCTACCCCCTCAATAACCACCACCATCCCGAATACGCAACAAACCCGTGAAAACGCACGCATTGCGAACCCGGTTCGCGTTGTCACGCTGTGCGCGGCGGTGACCGGCCCTATCCCAGCACGCCGTCCTCCAATCCCCCCACCCCCGCCTCCACCCCCCAGAACCCATCGACCGCCGATTCGCCTTCGTGCGCCTCTGCGTCCAGCTCGCCGGTGAACCGGCCGTTCGGCCAGAGCAGCGCCTGGCGGACCTCCTGTTCCGTCGGCATCGCGGCCGTGCAGAACAGCCGGTCCGGCAGCGGGCCCCACCCGTCGCGGTGGATGCGCAGGTGGCCGTCGGGGCCGACGTGGGGCCCGGACCAGGCCCGGTCCTCGTGGTCCCAGTCGGCGAAGGTGACCAGCGCGAGCCGCCCCTCGCCGTTTCCCCCCTGGGCCTGGGCCTGCCCCTGCCCCTGAACCCGAATTGGAGAGAGGTCCCGGTCCGCCACCCCGCCCCCGTCCAGCTCGAACCGTTTGTCCGACACGAACACCCGGAATTCGAACCGTGTCCTGACGGGTGGCGGCTCTCCCAGCAGCCGCACCTTGTTCTCGGCGATGTTCGCGACGGTCTTCTTGAGCACGCCGTCGATCCCGGGAAAGATGGCGACGAGGTGTGACTGCCGGATGGTGTCGCCGACGCGGCCGGCGAGGAGTCCGAGGCCGCGCTGGAGGTCGCGGCGGTAGTCGGTCTCCTGTCCCGGCCCCCAGATGGGCCGGGGCGGCGGGTCGGTGGCGGGGGCGACCATGCCGGCGGCCTCGAGGAACTCCCGGGCGCAGTGCCGGGCGAGGGCGGTCTCGAAGCGGCCGGCGGTCTCGGAGGTGAAGCCGCCGAACCCGGAGACGGCGCCGCCGGGGAGGCGGACGGGCCGGGCCCGGCCGGGCCCGTCCTTGACGCCGATGACGGGCGCGATGGCGACGAGGCGAGCGTTTTCCCGCTTGCCGGCCATGTCCATGGCCAGGTCGAGGGCGACGAAGGCCAGGGCCCGGATCCACTGGTCGGCGTGGTCGTGGTCGGCGGGGCGGGCGTGGGCGTCCCACCGGTGGGCGCGGCCCTGGAGGTCGGGGAGGAGGTCGGGCTCCTCGGCGATGACGCGGCGCAGCTCGGCGGCGAGGGTGAGCCCACCGGTGGGCATGGCCTTGGAGCGGGCGCGCTCGGCGAGGCGTCGTCGACAGAAGTCGGCCAGGGCGTCGAAGTCGCCGGCGGTGGGCTCGGTGGTCAGGATGCCGGGCAGGATGTGGCGGACGACGTCGCGCTCCTCGAAGCGTCGGCGGGCGCCGTAGACCTTGTCCTCCTCGATGAAGGTGGCCTCGTGGAGGATGGCGGCGACGATGGAGCCGGCGTGGGGCGCGAGCCGGTCCAGGGAGGCGGCCCGGAGCAGGTCGTAGCCGTCGAAGGTGCCGAACCGGTTGGGCTCCTGGAGCAGCCAGGTGTTGTGGACGGGGACGCGGAACGACGTGTCCGTGGGCGCCACGTTCGGGTCCACGAAGACGATGCGCCGGTCGAAGTCCCGCTCCGGGTCCGTGGCGTCCATGAACGCGGCCATGCGGAACGCCTCCCGGATCGGCTCGTTGTTGAACGCGCCGCCGTCCACGTAGGTGAACGGGTAGGCGTCGATGCCGGCGTCCCCGAGTCGGTCCGGCCACAGGTCGCCGTACTCGTAGCGGCCCCGGGTCAGCACGACGGGCTCGAAGGCGAAGGGGAAGGCGCCGCACGCGATGGCCGTGGCCGCGATCCTGGACCAGGCCGACTTCCCGCGCACGTCGCCGATGCCACGCTCCGGATCCACGACCTTGTCGCCGGCGTGGTAGCGCACCCAGCGCGACGGCCAGTCGGGCGAGCGCTCGGTGAACGACAGGTCGAAGACGCGGACCTCGCGGTGCGCGTACGAGGTGAGCCCGTCGGCGAGCCCCAGGTAGCCGGCCTCGTGGGCCTCCAGGTCGCCCCGTGCGTCGATCAGGATCGGCGTCACGTTCGACAGCGTGCACGCGAAGAGGACGCGGTCGCTGAGCAGTCGACGGTTCGAGAGGTCGAGAGGCTCTTCGAAGCCGAGGGCGTCCCGGGCGATGCCGTCCACCGCCCCCCGATCGAGGAGTCCGGCGGCGTATCGAAGCCGCTCCGCCGCGCTTGCGCCCGGCCCCGGGCCAACGCGACCGGTGACCGGTGATCGGTGATCGGTGTTGTTCGCGGGGTAAGCCAGGAGCCGGTCGATGGAGACTTCCTCGACCCAGACCCTCTCCTGCGCGTCCTGGACGACCTGGGCCGCGATTGTGTCCTGCTTCGCTTCGTCGTCCAGGGCCGCGAACTGGGCCGCCACTTCGTCGCCGAGCTCACCTTCGAGGCGTTCTCTTGCTCGCTGCTCCTGCGCCTCGCTCCGCTCGGCCAGCGTCCGGAGCATGAGGCTGAGGGCCATGGCGCCGGCGGAGGCGCCGGAGAAGACGTCGATTGTGACGCGGTCGTAGCGCTGGACGTCGCCGTTCTCGTCCTCGTAGCCGCCGCGCAGGACGGCGAGCTTTATGGCCTCGGCGAGGGCGGCGCCGGAAAAGGTGCCGAGGGATACGCCGCCGCCCATGGCGAAGCCGAGTCGCAGCTCACGGCCCATGGAGCCTCCGGGGAGAGGGGAAGGGTGCGCCCGGCATCCGGGCGCGTGACCCGCCTGTTGCGTGTCTCACCTAATAATTGCGTGACGGGCGCCGAATCTCACGGCCGGGCCGGATTCGGGCCATCCGGGCTCACCGCGTGCCGGGCGCGCCGAGGTGGGCCAGGGCCCGGTCGATGACGGCCGGGTCGCCGTGCATGGCGCGCACCGAGTCCAGGGCGGCGGGCAGGCGGTCGCGCAGGGTGCGCAGCTCGTCCTCGGCGCCGGCCGGATCGAGGGTGATGCGGCGGCCGGTCTGGGCCAGGTCGATGAGCGCCTCCGGCGGCCAGTCCGTGGGCCAGAGCGACTCGAGGAGGTCGGTGGCGCGCCGCAGCCGCGACAGGAGGCCGGGCACGCCGTCCAGGAGCGTGTCGTCCCGACCGGCGGGGAAGCGGACCGTGATCTCGACGGGCTCGTCCACGGGCACCGCCGGCACGCGCACGACGGTGGTGAGGCGCTCGCCGTCGTAGCTCCAGCCGCCGGGGACGGTGTCCCGGGTCATGGTCAGCGCGCGGCCGTTCCAGGTCACGGACTCCGCCGGCCAGGTCAGGGGCAGCCGCAGCTCGTAGCCGCGGGCCTCGACCATCCCGGGGAATGCGCCCTCCGCCGGCCCGATGCGGACGCGGACGGTCCCGTCGGCGGTCCGGGTCTGGCGGATCGGCGTCCAGGCGTGCCCCGTCTCGCCGTAGGACACCGAGGTGCCCGGGTCCTCGTACAGCCGGAACGCGCCGGAGTCGCCGGGGAACGCCGTGATGACGAGGGGGTCGACGGGCCGGGCGTCGGTGCGCTCCATGGTCGGCGCCATGGGCAGGACGGCGCCCGCCCGGACGTAGACGGGGATCTCGTCCAGGGCGAAGTCGCGCTCCACGGTGCGGCCGCCGGCGATGCGGCTGCCGGTATGCCACTCGATCCAGTCGCCGTCGGGCAGCCAGACGCTGCGCCGGGCGAGGAGCGTGTCGGGGTGCATGGCGTCGACGACGGGGCTGACGACGACGTCGTCCCCGAACATGTACTGGCCGGACATGGCGTAGGCCTGGTCGGCGAAGGGGTGGGCGTAGTACATGGGCCGGACGATGGCGACGCCGGTGTCGTGGGCCTGGCGGGCGAGGGTGTAGATCCAGGGGACGAGGGCGTAGCGCAGCCGGAACGCGTCGCGCATGACCCGGAAGTATTCCGGCGGGTAGGCCCAGATCCGTCGCTCGGCGTCGGGGTTCTTCGTGGTGTGCGTGCGCAGGATCGGGCTGAAGACGCCGAACTGGATCCAGCGCGTGTACAGCTCCGGCGAGACCTCGCCGTCGAGGTGGCCGCCGATGTCGTGGCTCCAGTAGCCGTAGCCGACGTTGGCGGCGGTGGCGGTGAAGTAGGGCTGGAAGGCGAGGGCCTGGAAGGTGGAGTAGGCGTCGCCGGAGAAGCCGATCTGGTAGCGGTGGTTCCCGAGTCCGCCCCAGCGGTGGTAGATGAGGGGCCGGCGGCCGCGGCTGAGGGCGTCGCTGAAGAAGACGTAGTTGAGCCACCAGGTCGGCGTCAGGTTCGGCACGGACGTCTCGTGCCACTGCTGCCAGTCCAGCCACCAGAAGTCGACGCCCTGGTCCTCCAGCGGGTGGATCACGTGCCGGAAGTAGGCCCGGGCGAAGTCCTCGTCCTCGATGGCGAAGGGGACGTAGCGCTCGCTTTCGGGGTCGATGCCCACGGCCCGGGCCATGGCCGGGTACCGGGCCTCGTGGGGCTGGATCCCCGACGCGGGGTGCAGGTTGAGCGGCGTCCGGAGCCCCTGGCGGTCCGTCCAGTCCAGGAAGGCGACGGGGTCGGGGAAGTAGGTGTCGTTCCAGGTGTAGCCGGTCCAGCCGAGCTGCTGGCCGGCCTGGTCCCGACGCTGGTCGCCCCAGCGCAGCTCGAAGGTCTCGTGCCAGTCCATGTCGATGACCAGGACGTCGATGGGCACTTCGAAGACGTCGAACTGGCGGACCAGGTCCATGAGCTCGGCGTCCGTGTAGGCCCAGTAGCGGGACCACCAGTAGCCGAAGGCGAAGCGCGGCGGCATGGGGATGCGGCCGGCGACGCGGGTGAAGTCCCGGAGCGCGGCGGTGTAGTCGCGGCCGTGGCCGAAGAGGTACCAGTCCCGGCGCTCGCCGGCGGGGCGCTGGAGCACCCACGGCCGGTCCGAGTCGTCGAAGAGGGGCCGGTCGCTGTCGTCCACCAGGACCCAGCCGTCCCGGGACAGGAGCCCCGGCCCCAGCGGGACCGCGCCCTCCGCGCCGTCCAGCGTCCGGGTCGTGCCGCGCAGGTTCGCCGTGTCCGGCGTGCCCGGTCGCCAGGTGAACGGGACGGCGTGCCGGAGCGAGGACGACGACGCCGGGCCGGCCGCCGCACGTGAATCCGCCCTCGACGCCACGTCCAGGTTCGTCGGCCCGAAGACGCCGCCGCGCTCCCGGTAGCGCAGCGTGAGGGCGTCGGTCCGGATGCGGAGCCAGCCGTCGTCGCGGTCGACCGCGTAATCCGGCACCGGCAGCCGACGATGGATGAAGACCAGCGACGGCCGGTCCTCGAAGCGCCCGTCCTCCGCCCACTCCATCCGGATCAGCCGCGGTGTGAGCACGGTGAAGCGGGCATTGCCGGCGACGACGACGGCGGCGGGGTCGGCCACCGGGTCCGAGGCGGCGACCTGGGTGCGCGCGTCCTGGCCGGCGAGCGTGCCTGTGGCGAGGAGGAGAGCGCTGGAGGCGGCGCAGGCGGCGAGGCGGGGGAGGTGGCCGGGTCGGGCGAGGCGCATGGTCTGGCTCCGTCGTTCAGGCGAGGACCTGGACCAATGTACTGCCCGGGGCGGGGAAGCTCACACGGCGCGGTCGGGCCCATCGCGTGACGTGTTCACGCAGAGCCGCGGAGCCGCGGAGTCCGGGCCCGGCCGGGAAGCCGGTCGAAATACCGACGCCCCGGCTGCCGCGGGCTGTCACTACAGAATGAAAAACCTCGACCGTCCCCGGTGACCGGCCGGGCCGCCGCGAAGCCGGATCCGCGGCCGCTCCGCGCCTCCGCGGCTCTGCGTGAGATGCATGTACCGATGCGGCGTGCGGGCGTCGTCACC
>CAYQCY010000160.1:0-5884 GCA_964416095.1 uncultured Gemmatimonadaceae bacterium | reverse complement strand
AGGAGGGTGAGGCGAGATCGGTGAAGCGAGGTGTGGACTGCGAGGAGGGTGCGGCGAAGGGGTGCTGCGAGGAGGATGCCGCGAGGAGGGAGAGGCGAGGGGGAGAGGCGAGGGTGATGAGGCGAGGGGGTGGGGTCCGGGTGGATGAGCGGGACACCATGTTCGCGCGCATGGCCCGGGTGGCGGGCACGGCGCCGTACGAGGACTACTACGCCCGGCGGCCGGAGCTCCAGGCGCGGGACGACCGGATCCGCGCCATGCCGGAGCTCTGCCGACCGGGCGGCATCCACTACGACCCGGAGATCTCGCCCGAGGCCGGCGCGTACTTCGAGGCCATCGCGGACATCCGGCCGGACCCCGTCGTCGTGGAGCGGGGGGCGGAGCGCCTGCGGGGCGCCGCCGACGTCTCGGCCACGCTCCGGGCCCTGGCCCGGGAGCTGGGCGCCGTGGCCGCCGGCACCACGTCCATCGACCCGGCGTACTTCTACTCCCACAAGGGCCGGCTGGACGAGGACTACGGCCAGCCAGTGGAGCCGGAGCACGGCTGGGCGCTGGTCTTCCTGGTGGAGATGGACCACGCCGCCATGGCCCGGGCGCCCCGGGCCCCCGTCATCCGGGAGTCGGCCCGGCAGTACTACCGGGCCGCCGAGATCGCCATGACCATCGCCGCGGCGCTGGACGCCGCCGGCTGCCCGGCGAAGCCCCATTACGATGCCCACTACGACGTCATCCTGCCGCCGCTGGCCATCGACGCCGGGCTCGGCGAGCTGGGCCGGAACAACATCCTGGTCGCCGACCGCTACGGCAGCCGGGTCCGCATCGGCGCCGTGACCACGGAAGCGGAGCTGGAACAGGCCGACCCTGTCTCACTGGGCGTCGAGCGGTTCTGCACCGTCTGCCGCAAGTGCGCCGAGAACTGCCCGTCCCGGTCCCTGTCCCTGGACGGGAAGGAGGAGGTCCGGGGCGTCGTCAAGTGGACCACGCGCGTGGAGACCTGCTACGCCTACTGGCGCCGCACCGGCACCGACTGCGGCATCTGCATGGCGGGCTGCCCGTTCTCGCACCCGAACACGTGGCTTCACAACGCGGTCCGGTGGGCTCTGGCCCGGATGCCGTGGCTGGCACCCGTCGCCCTCTGGTTCGACGACCTGGTGTACGGGCGGGAGTGGGAGGGACGAGTAGGCGGGTCAGGCGAGGAGGATGAGGCGAGATCGGTGAAGCGAGGTGTGAGCAGCGAGGAGGGTGAGGCGAGCGGAAACGGCGAGGAGGATACGGCGAGAGGGTGAACCGAGGAGGGTGAGGCGAGGGGGAACCGCGAGGAGGATACGGCGAGGCCGGCTCGTAGGCGGGCGAGCGGTCCTTCGCGTCTTCGCCACCTTCGCGGCTTCGCGTGACATCCCCGATCTTGCGGGCACGGGTTCGTGGGCGGGAACCGGCGCGTGGTGGACGGCTGCATCTCCGACGGCCGGGCACCGAGCTCCTGGACCCGGGGCGCCGCCGCGCCGACTCTACGGCGCTGTGTCCGGCACCGCGGGCACGGTGCGCTGGAGCAGCCCGCGCCGCGGCGGGTCGACCTGACCGCGTCCCGGCCGGGCCAGGAGTCCGCGGCCCGTTCCGTCACGCAGGCCGCGCCCCAGTCCGCGTCCGCTGCCGTCCAACCGCCCCGGGCCGGTCCCGTCCCTGAGGCCTGCCCCGGCCCCGTCCCTGAGACCCTGTCCGGTGCTGTCCCGCAAGCCGGCGCCGGCCCCATCCCTGAGGCCCTGCCCGGTCCCGTCCCTGAGGTCCTGCCCGGTCCCGTCCCTGAGACCCTGTCCGGTGCCGTCCCGCAAGCCGGCGCCGGCCCCATCCCCGAGGCCCTGCCCGGTCCCGTCCCCGAGACCTTCGCCGGTCCCGTCACGGCGGTCCTCTCCGGCCCCTTCCCGCAGGCCGCGCCCGGTGCCGTCCTGCAGGCCCTGCCGGGGCCTCTCGACCCCCGCCTCCTCGAGCACCGCCGCTTCCTCCTCGGCTCGCTCCACGGCCGCGGCTTCCGACACGACGATGCTCGCGTCGGCGACCCAGAGCAATCCGCCGAACACCACGACCAGGGCGAGGAGGAAGGCGACGCCGTAGAGGTCGTCCCGGGGTCCGCGCCCGGGGCCGCCGGCGCCGCGGCGCACCACGCGGCGGGTCGTCGCGCAGATCCAGCTCCAGTGGAGCGCGACGTGGAGCACCAGCAGCACGCCCAGCGCCACCGCCAGCCAGAAGTGCACGGTCCCCCACTCGTGGCGGCCCAGCCCCCAGATGATGTACCCCCGGCTCCCGGTGCCCGGCGGCAGGGTGAACTTCATGATGAGCCCGCTCCCGATCATGGCGACCATGACCAGGAGCGTCCCCGCATCGATGAGGTAGTTCAGGGTGTTTTTTCGCATGGCTGCACCTGCTGCACGGTCAGCGGCGGCGCTTGGCATACCACGCCCATCCTGGTGATTAAGTTACCTTCGTCAACGGCTCGTGGAAACCGGTGCGCGCCGGTCGGGCCCGCCCGCCGGTTCGCGGCCGGCGGCTGGCCCCGGGCCGCCGGGAGGGCGACATTGGCGGTGTACCGCACGGAGCTTGCGTGCTGGATGCAGTCCGCAGGCGAATGCACCCGAGACCCACGAGAGAGCCATGACCTTCGTCGAGACGCTGGAGCCGCAGGCGCTCTGGAAGCACTTCGACCGGCTGCTGACCATCCCCCGGGGATCGAAGGAGGAGGACGAGGCCCGGGCCTACGTCACCGGACGGGCGGATGCGCTGGGGCTGGAGTACGACGTGGACGACACGGGCAACGTCGTCGTGCGCAAGGGTGGGGCGCCCGGTCACGAGGACGCGCCCATCACCATCCTCCAGGGCCACCTGGACATGGTGAACGAGAAGAACTCGGACGTGGAGCACGACTTCTCGAAGGACGCGATCCGGCCGGAGCGGGACGGCGACTACCTGACGGCGAAGGGGACCACGTTGGGCTCGGACAACGGCATCGGCGTGGCCGCCATGCTCGCCCTGATGGAGTCGGACGCCGTGGCCCACGGCCCCCTCGAGCTCCTCTTCACCGTCGACGAGGAGACCGGCCTCACCGGCGCCGGCGGGCTCGACGGCAGCATGCTCCAGGGCCGGCGCCTGCTGAACCTGGACTCGGAGGAGGAGGGGACGGTGACGGTGGGCTGCGCCGGCGGCGGCGATGACAGCCTGACGCTGCCCCTGGAGACCGAGGCCGCGGCGGACGGCAGCGTGGCGCTCCGTGTCCGGGTCCACGGCATGAGGGGCGGCCACTCAGGCATCGACATCCACCTGCAGCGGGCCAACGCCGTGAAGGTCCTGGGCCGGATCGTGCACGCCGCGGCGGCCACGCCGCTGCGCCTGGCCACGTTCCGCGGCGGCAACAAGCACAACGCCATCCCCCGGGAGGCCGAGGCCGTCGTGGTGGTCCCGGCGGACGAGCGGGAAACGGTGACCGGCGCCCTGGAGGAGGAGTTCGCCGCGGCGAAAGCCGAGCACCGGAAGACGGACCCGGACATGAGCCTCTCGGTAGAGGACGCCGACGTCCCGGACCGGGCCTGGACGCTGGACACGACCCACACCGCCTTCGCCCTCATCGAGGCGCTGCCCCACGGGGTCATCATGATGAGCCCGGACATCCCGGGGCTGGTGGAGACGAGCACGAACCTGGCCACCGTCGTCATGGAGGATGACGCCCTGGTCATCGGCACGAGCAGCCGCTCGTCCGTCGCGTCCGCCCTCACGGCGCTGCGCCGCCGCATCCGCGCCACCGGCGTCCTCGCGGAGGCCGAGGTGGAGGCCCACGGCGGCTACCCGGGGTGGGAGCCGGACCTGGACTCGCAGTTGCTCGCCACCTTCAAGGAGGTCCACGCCCGCATCGTGGGCAGCGAGCCGGAGGTCATGGCCATCCACGCAGGCCTCGAGTGCGGCATCATCGGCGAGAAGGTGCCCGGTATGGACATGATCTCCTTCGGGCCCACCATCGAGAACCCCCATTCCCCGGACGAGCGCGTGCACATCGCGGCCGTGGAACGGTTCCACGACCTGCTCACCGCCCTGCTGGAAGAGCTGGCCCGATGACACGAGAACGACGCTGGGACCCCGTCTCCCTGCCCGACGCCCCGCCGCCCGTGGGCGCCTACTCCCGGGCGGTGCGCGCCGGCGACTTCCTCTTTGTCTCGGGGCAGTTGCCCCGGGACCCCGGCTCCGGAGAGCTCATGGGCGCCACCATCGAGGAGCAGAGCCGGGGCGCCCTGGAGAACCTGCGCAGGGTGCTGGAGGCCGGCGGCGCCACCCTGGACGACGTCGTGTCGGTGACGGCGTACCTCTCCGACATCGGCCACTGGAACGCCTTCAACGACGTCTACCGGCAGACCTTCTCCGCGCCGTACCCCACCCGGACCACCATCGCCGCCGAGCTCCACGGCGCCCTCGTGGAGATCAACGCGGTGGCGTACCTGGGCGACTGAAGGCGGACGCTACTGCTCCATCTGGGGTCGCTGGAGCGCCGCACGCAGCCGCGGGTGTGAGCGCAAGAGGTACCAGCCCATGGAGACGGCGGCGATGAGCCCGACGACCAGGAACACGAGGAGGTGCAGGCCGGTGTAGCCGATGACCGTGACGGCGTCGAGCTGCACCTCGGCGAGGCTCGTCGCGCCGCGGAAGACGACGCTACCCAGGATGGCCGGGGTCAGGAACACCTGGCCGGAGATGAGGTCGAGGACCAGGTACCAGGCGGCCACGGCCGCGGCCCCGATGAGTCCGACGATGACGCCCTCCCGCACGACCCGGTTCTCCGCCAGCATGGCGCCCCAGGTCACGGTCCGCGTCGGGCCCAGCGCCGTGATGGCGAAGACGAGGAGCAGGCCGGCGATGATGTTGCCCGCCAGCACCTCGACCCAACCCAGGTAGTGGACCACGTCCGTGCCGGTGACGGCCACGCCGCCGCCGGCGGCGGCGATGAGCCCCCGGGCCGTGCTGCGCTGTACGTCCATGCAGAGCTCCTGCTTCGATGAAGGCGTCGTCGGCCGGTCGGCCGACCGCGTGAGTGAGAACCCGCGCCCAGGGACGCAGGTTCCATGCCCGATGCTGTCCCGGGGGCCGGTCAGCCGGTGGGCCGGACGATGATCCCTCGACCGAGCTCGAAGAAGAACCGTGGCTCCTTCATGCCCAGGGCAGTGAGCACGGGGGCCAGGACCGCCTGGAGCGCGCGGGCCGTGTTGACCCGGGGCTGGATCGAGTCCTCGAGGTGCTGACGGGCCTGCGACCGCAGGGCGCCCTCGACGTAGCGGAGGGCATCGGCCCGGGGCTCCTCCACGGCCCCCGGCGCCCGTGCCCAGCCGCGCTCCGTCTCCACCTCCAGCTCCGCCAGCCGCGGCTCCACGGCGTAGACGGTGAGCTCGGGCAGGGTGACGTGCACGATGCCGTCGTCCCGCAGCCTGATCATCTCTGGCCGGAGCGCCTCCACGTCCACGCCGTACGAGACCCGGCCGGGCACCCGTACGGTGGCCGTGCTGGTGCCGAGGCTGAGGCCCAGGACCCGTCTCGTGTCCTGGACGGTGCTGGTCGCCGTGAGCTCCAGCGACCCGGTGACCAGGAACGACTCGGCCGACTCGCGCTGCAGGGTGGCGTAGACGGCCTGTCGCACGTCCCGCTCCGTGAGGTGCGGCAGGCCCAACCAGGGCACGGCAAGGGCCACCGCCACGCCCAGGAGTACGAGGGCCAGCAGCACCGACCAGCGGGGAGGCCGGCGATGGGCGGCTCTGCTCCTGAGAGGCGGAAACGGGACGTGCACGGTCGAGGCGGCTCGGTGGGTGGGTCCCGGACCGGAGCCTCGGCGCCCCGGTCCCTGCCACCGGAACTCTAG
>CAYQCY010000159.1:0-5997 GCA_964416095.1 uncultured Gemmatimonadaceae bacterium | reverse complement strand
AGTCGTGCGGAACGGCCACGGATCCAGCAACCAACAGTTCCCGCAAACAGAGCACCGTGCGAACGAACGCTTCCGTCAAACCAACAGTTCCTGCAAACAGACACAGCCGATCGAACGCTTCCGTCAAACCAACAATTCCCGGGAACAGACACGGATGATGCCCATGGATACCCTGACGATCTACCTGGCCGGTGAGATCCACAGCGACTGGCGCGACGAGCTGCGCCGACACATCGAGGACCGGAAGATCCCGGCCGACATCGACTACGTGGGGCCCCAGGAGGTCCACGACCGTTCCGACGACATCGGCGAGGCGATCCTCGGCGAGCAGCCGGGTCAGCGGTACCGGGACCTCATGGGCGCCCGCGTGAACACGCTCCGCACGCGCGTCCTCATGCAGCGCGCCGACCTGGCCGTCGCCTACTTCGGGGACAAGTACAAGCAGTGGAACACCGCCACCGACGCCGGCGCCGCCATCGCGCTGGGCATCCCGCTGATCCTGGTCCGGGATCCGGACCACACCCACGCCCTCAAGGAGCTGGACGCCCTGGCCGCCCTCACGGTCGAGACGCTGGAGCAGGCCGCGGACGCGATCGGGTACGTGTTCGAATAGGCCACGACCGTGCTCACCCCGGTGGCGGCCCACCACCGGGCTCCCCATCTTACCGGCCCACGCCAACACCCAACGGAGCATGGAGCCATGACCGAGTCCCAGCCTCTGGGCGGTTCCGGCATCGCCCACCGCATTACCCGACTGTTCCTGCGGATCCGGAGCGCCGCTACCGTCCTCGCCCTGCCCCTCGTCGCCGCGGGCCTTGGGGGGTGCGGCGGCGGCACGGCGGACCTGGTCGTGACGAACGGCCACGTCGTCACGGTGGACGAGGACCTACCGGAAGCCGAGGCCGTGGCGGTGCGCGGCGACCGCATCCTGGCCGTCGGCACGGCGGAGGAAGTCGACCGCTACATCGGCGATGACACGGAGGTCATCGACGCGGGAGGGCGGCTCGTCATCCCCGGCTTCATCGATGGCCACGCCCACTTCTCGGGCGTGGGCCGGGCCCAGATGATCCTGGACCTGACGAAGGCCCGGACCTGGGACGAGATCGTGGAGCTGGTGGCGGCCGCGGCGGCGGAGGCGGAGCCCGGCGAGTGGATCACCGGCCGGGGCTGGCACCAGGAGAAGTGGGACGAGACGCCCTCGCCGGCCGTCGAGGGCATGGCGGTGCACACGTCGCTGTCAGCCGTCACGCCGGAGAACCCGGTGAGCCTGACCCACGCCAGCGGCCACGCGTCGTTCGTGAACGCGAAGGCCATGGAGCTGGCGGGCATCGACCGTGACACGCCGGACCCCGACGGCGGCACCATCGTCCGGGACGCGGAGGGCGAGCCGACAGGCCTGCTGCGTGAAACGGCGTCCGGCCTCGTCGGCCGGGCCATGTCCCGGGCACGGCAGGACCGCACCGAGGAGGAGCGGGACGCGGAGATGCGGCGCATGGTGGAGCTGGCCGGCGAGGAGCTGTGGTCCAAGGGGATCACGGGGTTCCACGACGCCGGCGCCTCGTTCGCCACCATCGACTTCTACCGCAGCCTGGCCGAGGCCGGCGAGCTGCCCGTCCGGCTCAACGTCATGGTCGGGGACACGGACCCGGAGGAGATGGACGCCCGGCTGCCCGACTACAGGCTGTACGGCGTCGGCAACCACTTCCTCACCGTGGGCACGATCAAGCAGTTCATGGACGGAGCGCTGGGGTCCCACGGTGCCTGGCTGCTGGAGCCGTACGCGGACATGCCGTCCACGAGCGGCCTCAACACGACGCCGGTGGACCACATCCGGGAGATCGCCGACCTGGCCATCGAGCACGGCTTCCAGGTGGGGACCCATGCCATCGGTGACCGGGCGAACCGGGAGGTGCTGGACATCTACGAGGCCGCTTTCGAGGAGGCGGGCGTGGACGGGACGGGGCTGCGCTGGCGCGTGGAGCACGCCCAGCACCTCCACCCCGATGACGTGCCCCGCTTCGCCGAGATGGGGATCATCGCGGCCATGCAGGCGATCCACTGCACGTCGGACGGGCCCTGGGTCCCCGACCGCCTCGGCGAGGAGCGGGCGGAGTCGACGTCGTACCTGTGGCGCGACCTGCTGGACGCCGGCGTGGTCATCGCCAACGGCACCGACGCGCCGGTGGAGGACGTGGACCCGATCCCGAGCTTCTACGCCTCCGTGTCCCGCATGATGCCGAACGGGGAGCGGTTCTATCCCGACCAGGCCATGACGCGCATGGAGGCGCTCCGGAGCTATACGATCGACCCGGCGTACGCGTCGTTCGAGGAGGACATCAAAGGGTCCCTCACGCCGGGCAAGCTGGCGGACATCGTCGTGCTGGACACGGACATCATGACCGTGCCGGAAGAGGAGATCCCCGGGACCCGGCCCGTCTACACGATCCTGGGTGGTGAGGTGGTCTACCGGAACGACGCGGCGCTGGGAGGTGCGCAATGATCCGCCTCGACCACGGCGCGGCACGCCCGGTCCGCGGCGCGAACCGGCGCATCCGGGCCACGGGCGTCCCCGCGGCCGTTGCGGCCCTGGCGCTGGCACTCATCCTGGGCGTGGCGGCCTGCGACACCGGTCCCCGGGCCGACCTGGTCCTGACCAACGGCCACGTGGTCACGGTGGACGAGGCGCTACCCGAGGCCGAGGCGGTGGCCATGGCCGGCGACAGCATCCTGGCCGTCGGCACTGCGGAGGAGATCGACGCCTACATCGGCATGGGCACCGAGGTCATCGACGTGGACGGCCGGCTGGTGATCCCGGCGTTCATCGAGGGCCACGGCCACTACATGAGCCTGGGCCGTGCCAAGACGATCCTGGACCTGTCCACGGCCCGGACCTGGTCCGGGATCGTGGACATGGTCGCGGCCGCCGCGGAAGAGGCGGAGCCTGGAGAATGGATCTTCGGGCGGGGCTGGCACCAGGAGAAGTGGGACGAGACGCCCTCGCCGGCGGTGGAGGGGATGGCGGTGCACACGTCGCTGTCGGCGGTCACGCCGGACAACCCGGTGCTCCTGGGGCACGCCAGCGGGCACGCCGCCTTCGCCAACGCCCGGGCCATGGAGCTCGCCGGGATCGACCGGGAGACGCCGGACCCGGCGGGTGGCACCATCGTCCGGGACCGGAGCGGCGAGGCCACGGGGCTCCTGCGTGAGACGGCCCAGCGCATCGTGGACCGGGCCGTGGCGGCGTACGAGGCCGAGCGGTCGCCGCAGGAGCGTCGGGAAGAACGACGTCGCATGGCCATCCTCGCCGGGCAGGAAGCCCTGGCCCACGGGGTGACCACCTTCCACGACGCCGGCTCGAACTTCGAGACCATCGACTTCTTCAAGGAGCTGGTGGACACCGGTGAGCTGCCGGTGCGCCTCTACGTCATGGTGCGGCGCGAGTCCAACGAGGACATGGATCGGCTGCTCCCCGAGTACCGCTGGATCGGCTACCGGGACATGCTCACGGTGCGCTCCATCAAGCGCCAGATCGACGGCGCCCTGGGCGCCCACGGCGCCTGGCTGCTCGAGCCGTACGAGGACCTGGACACGGAAGGGCTCGTGCTGGAGCCCGTCCGGGACATCGCCCGCACCGCCGAGATCGCCCTGAAACACGACTTCCAGGTGGCCACCCACGCCATCGGCGACCGGGCGAACCGGGAGGTGCTGGACATCTACGAGAAGGCCTTCGAGGCCGCCGGCGTGGACGGTGCCACGCGCCGCTGGCGCATCGAGCACGCCCAGCACATCGACCCGGTCGACGTGCCCCGCTTCGCCGAGCTCGGCGTGATCGCGTCCATGCAGGCCGTCCACTGCACCTCGGACGGGCCGTGGGTGCCGGACCGCCTCGGCGAGGAGCGGGCGGAGTCGACGTCGTACCTGTGGCGTGACCTGCTGGACTCGGGCGCCGTCGTGACGAACGGGACCGACGTGCCGGTGGAGCCTATCGACCCCATCGCCGGCTTCCACGCCGCCATCACGCGGGAGATGATCAACGGCGAGCGGTTCTACCCCGAGCAGGCCATGACCCGGGAGGAGGCGCTCTACAGCTACACCATGGCCAACGCCTACGCCGCCTTCGAGGAGGACGTGAAAGGCAGCCTGACGCCGGGCAAGCTCGCGGACGTCGTCGTGCTGGACCGGGACATCATGACCATCCCCGAGGACGAGATCCCCGGGACGCGCGTGCTGTACACGATCCTGGGCGGCCAGGTGGTCTACGAGGCGGACGCACCGGAGAGCTGAACGACGCCGGGCGGCGCGCGGCGGCGTGGAACCGACGGAGACCACCGCATGGCCGACATCGACGTTCTGGAGAACCTGGCCAAGCGCCGGCCCGACGACCCGCGCCCCCGCTTCGGCCTCGCCGCCGAGTACGAGAAGCGCGGCGACTGGGCCAAGACCGTCGAGCACCTGCGCGCCTACCTGCGCATGACCGACGACCAGGGCAACGCCTGGGGCCGCCTCGGCCGGGCGCTCCGTCAGCTCGGCGAGGAGGAGGAATCCATCGATGCGTACCGGAAGGGCATCGCCGCCGCCAGGCGTCACAACCACCCCACCCTGGCCGAGGAGTTCGAGGAGGTCATCCGGGACATGACGGGGCTGCCCTGAGCCGGCCGGTGACCCGACGTTCGATACCGACGGACCCCGCGACGTCCTGCAGGGTATCGACGAACGCCCCTTCGCGCGGCGGCTCCCCGACGCGCGCGAACGAGCAAACCCGGTCGATAATCCCATGGGCCAGACACAGGAGTTCGAGGCCGAAGCGCTCCCCCACCTCGACGCGGTGTACCGCTTCGCGTTGCGCCTGTGCGGGAGTCCTGCGCTGGCGGAGGACCTCGTCCAGGAGACGTTCCTGCGGGCGTGGCGGGCCTGGGACCAGTACACCCTGGGAACCAGGGCGAAGAGCTGGCTCTTTACCATATGCCGGAACGTGTACCTCCGTCAGAAGGAGCGGGACACGCGACGGGACGAGATCGTGGAGCGGACGGCCCGGGAGAACCCGGACCTGGACGGACCCATGCGGGAAGCGCCCATCTTCACGGGCGCCCGCGACTACGACCCCGAGGGCGACTTCTTCCGGGAGCTGGTGGATGACTCGATCCTGGAGGCCATCGATGCGCTGCCGGAGGACTTCCGCGAGTGCGTCGTGCTGAGCGACCTCCAGGGCCTGACGTACCAGGAGATCGCCGACATTCTCGACGTCCCTCTCGGCACCGTGAAGTCGCGGCTCTTCCGCGGCCGACGCATGCTCCAGGAGACGCTCTACGACTACGCCGTCGAGTTCGGCTACGTCCAAGCCAGGGGGGAGGACGCATGAGCCCCAAGGACATAAGCTGCCAGGAGGCGCTGCGCTCCATCTACGAGTACCTGGACGGAGAGCTGCAGCCCGAGGACACCGAGGCGGTCCGGCACCACTTCGAGATCTGCGAGCAGTGCTATCCCCACCTCAAGTTCACGGCTTCCTTCCGCGACGCCGTCCACCGCGCCGCCCACCACCAGGAGCCCGCCCCCTCGGAGCTGCGTGAGAAGATCGGCGCCCTGCTCAGGGAAGAGGGTCTCGAGCCGTAGCGCGAGGCAGGAGGCGCGTCCACGTTCGCGGTCCACGGCCGGCTTGCCGGGTCAAGCGGTGTCTCCTGACATGTCGCGCGAAGCCGCGATGGGAGCGAGGCCGCGAAGGACACCCCCGGGACGCCGTGCCGCAGCCAGCGTCGCCACCGCCTACCTCACCGGCAACCTCGGGCTCCGCCGCGCGGGATGCCAGGGCCGCCCGGCCGAACCGGTGATGCCGCTTGCGCGCGATGGCGCAATCCATTCCCTTCCCGATGGAATACCGAACATCCAGCCCCAGCCCCGAGAGAAGCACGGATGGTCACTGCCCAGCGCCGGGAGCGCGTGGTCCAGCGCCTCATCGAGGATGAGATGCGGGAGTCGTTCCTGGACTACAGCATGAGCGTC
>CAYQCY010000158.1:0-6145 GCA_964416095.1 uncultured Gemmatimonadaceae bacterium | reverse complement strand
CCTCGTCCCGGAGGGTGACGACCGCCAGGACCCGGGGCGAGAGCTCGTCGCCGACCTCGTCGAGGAGCCGCTCCAGCGGGGGTAGTAGGAGATCTCCGCGGGCTGGTCACTCACACGTCGTAGGAAAGGGTTCGCCCGTGTGATCGGAAGAGGTCGGCCAGGCCGGCCGTGTCCGTGCCGACGATCTGGCTGGCCTTCCTGACGGAGAGCCGCCCCTCTTCCACCGCCCGGTGCAGGCGGTTCACGAATCGCGTGTTGAAGAGCTGCGGCCGGACACCGTCCTCCCGTTCACCCGGGATCGGAACACCGCCGACCTCCGCGTCGTCGGGCAGGTCGGCCCTGGTGAGTTGATCCAGGTTCAGGAGCCGCCATTTCATGGCGGGGCCGGTGACGCCGAATCGCGCGGCCATCGCCCGGATCCGGTCCACCAGGGGGAGCTCCTCACGTTCGGCCCAGCACTCCTCGACGCTCCGCCGCGGCATCAGCAAGGCGGCCGCGAAGTTGTTCGCCAACTCCTCCGTCCGCTTCTCGCCCCGGCGTGGGGTCCTGGAATCGATCCGGGGGGGTGGCATGGTGTCCCATGTCAGGAGGTGGAAGAGCTCGTGGGCGACGTCGTAGTGGCGGCGTCCACGGGAGTCGTTACGGTTGATCAGGATCGCCTGGACCTCGTTGAGGCGGGAGGCGGCTCCGGATACGCCGGGGGGCGGGTCCACGTAGAGGACGAGGATCCCCCACTCACGCTCGAGGGCTTCATCGAGCTCGAACGCGGGATAGTCTCCCAGCCCGAGCTCACGACGGGTCTCCTCGGCCGCTTGCTGGGCGTCCTCGTAAGAGCTCTCCCGCGTCAGAGCGAGCGACCGCCTGACGGCGGACGGTCTGCCCAGCTCTCGATACGTCGCCAGCCAACGGCCGGCCTGGTCCTCGAAGGAACGCAGTGCGTCATCCGGCACCGGTTCGGTTCGGAATGAGAAAGACGCCTCACCGCCGGCGGAGAACCGGTCCGTGAAATAATCCGGAGGAACGTCGAGAGCCTGTGCAGCGGCGGCCAGCTCCGCCGGTTGGATGTTGCGTTCCCCGTTCTCGATGGCGCCCAGGGTCTGGCGGTGCTGGAAGCCCATCCGCCGTGCCACCTGCTCCTGAGTGAGTCCGAGGTCCTCCCGGCGAGCCTTGAGGCGCTTGCCGACCTGATCGGTCAACGTGTCAGGCATGGTTGCAAACATGCCTTGCACTTGCTGGGTACGCAAGCCGTTTGGGGGTAATCATTACGATTTCTCTATTGCGTTATCCGACGACGCAAGAAGCAGGCTTCCGCGCCTCCGCGCGAGTCCGTTCCGTGTGTCCGCGTTGATCCTGTCCCGGGTCCGACCCCCGCTACCGTGCGCGCGATCGTCAGGATTGCCCCCGCCCCCGATCCCGGCCTACACTTCAGGCATGCCAAACCGTCAGAGCGACTGGTATCGACAGGCTGAGGCCGACCTCCGTCACGCCCGCAACGCCCGGGAAGCCGGCGACCACGAGTGGGCGTGCTTCGCGGCGCAGCAGGCCGCCGAGAAGGCGGTCAAGGCGCTGATCCAGTCGCTGGGCGGCGAGGGCTGGGGCCATTCCGTGACGATCCTGCTGGGCGGCCTCGGCGAGCGGCTGGACGTGCCGGTCGAGGTGGTCGAAGCGGCGAAGCGGCTCGACAAGCACTACATCCCCGCCCGGTATCCCAGCGGGTACGACCAGGGCGCCCCGACCGATTTCTACACGGACCCGGAAGCCGGGACCGCGATCGCCGACGCCGACCGCGTCCTGGGGTACTGCCGTGATTCGATGGGCTGACTACGCGGCGGTCGAGCGCGCGGTCGAGGCCCTCGCCAGGCGCATCCGCGAGGAGCACGACGGTGTCCAGGCCATCCACTGGTACGGCTCCTGGCCGGCCGGCACGGCCACGCCGTCCAGCGATGTGGACCTCTGCATCATCGTCGAGGACGACGACCGGCCGTTGCGTGCCCGCACACCGGACTACCTCCCGGGCCGGTTCCCCGTCCCCCTCGACCTGACGGTGCTCACCGCGGCCGAGTGGCAGCGCCTGCCGGAACGGGCGCCGTCCTGGTACAGCGCCATCGAGGCCGGGATCCGGCTGTAGCCCTGTCGCCTCCATTCCCGAGCCGCCGGAGCCGCCCCATGACACACCGCCCCACCCTCCCCGCCCTCGCGTTGACCACCCTCGCCGCGGCGACGCCCCTCGCCGCCCAGTCCGGGAGCTATGACGACCTCGTCGCCCTCTTCCACGAATGGCGCGCCTTCGAACGCCCAACCTTCATCGACGGTGTCCCCGACTACACCGCGCCCGCCATGGCGCGGCAGCAGCGGGAGCTCCGGGCGTGGAAGGAGCGGCTCTGGGCCTTCGACATCGACGGCTGGCCGGTGGACCGGTAGATCGACTGGCACCTGGTGCGGGCGGAGATGAACGGGCTGGACTTCGACCACCGGGTGCGGCGGCCGTGGGCCCGGGACCCGGCGTTCTACGTCATGATGTACCCGTCGCGGAGCGATGTGCCGGCGCACGAGGGCCCGGTAACACACGGTTGGATCGACACCTGGACCTACCACCACCCGCTCTCGGACGACGACGCGGCGGAGCTGGCGGCCCGGTTCACCGCGATCCTGCCGGTGCTGGCGCGGATCGCGTCGCCGGAGGAGTACGACCGTCGTCTGGACCAGTCGGCGGACCGCTACATGCGCTGAGTCCGCTCGCCCAGCGCGCCGCCCGGGCCACGTCGGGGCTCATGCTCCACGGCCTCGAGTTCGACATGGAGCAGGCCGTCGAGTTCGCCGGGAAGTGGACGCCCCGGGGCTGGCTCCCCGACGGCGCGCTGGTCCGCGGTGATCAGGCGGACGCGGCGGGTGCGCTGGCCTCGTGGCGCGGTTGCGTCCTGCGCGGGATTCCACGCGAAGGCGCGAAGGGCCGCGAAGCCGCGAAGCAGCCGGTAAGGCCGGCTACGCGGCCTGACCGGGCCCGATCCGGCCACTGCACGCCACGTATCCGGGTCATGGCGAGGCTGCCTCACCGGCGCCCGGAAGCCCCCCGGCCCGTCAGCCTCGCCGGGGAAAACCCCTGAGTCGGCAGGCCAGCCGCACCGGCAGCGCTGATCTCCACCGCGAAGGCCGACTTCGCGGCTTGCCTCTACGGCTTCGCGGCTTCGCGTGAGATCAGGGCACGGCGCACCCCGCGAAGGCAGACGCCGCGAGCCGACCGCTCCGCGTCACACCCCGACCTCCGCGGCTCGCATTTCCAGCTCGGCTCCAATCCGGCGCACCGTCTCCTCCGGCACGCCGTACTCCCGCGCGTACCGCGGCCATCCGGCCACGGCGCCCCGGACCCGCTCGATGATCCTGCCCGGCGCCCGGATCCCGAACGTCCCGGCCACGCCGATGAGGTCGCCGTGGGTGATATCGGACCGCCTGTCCGCCACGCGCATCTGGTGGGACGCGGTGAAGCCGCTGCCCTTGGCGAAGGTGAGGTCGTACGCCGGGGTGAGGGACCAGGCGCCGCCCGGGTCCATGTGGAAGGACAGGTTCTTCACGTGGTCGTCCTGGTTCACCGCCAGCACGTTGAAGACCATGCGCCGGTAGCCCTGGATGAGCGCCGCCGGCGGCATGCCCAGCCGGAGCATGGTGCGCAGGTACTCCTCGTAGCTGCTGGCGCCCGGCTCGTTGTAGTCCACGTGCAGCAGCCCGCCCAGCGTGTGCTGGTGCAGGCGCCGCCCGTCGCGGCGGTCGAAGCGGGGGATCACGAGGTGCGCGTGGCCCTCGGCGCTTTCCAGCACCGACACGTCCACGACGTCCAGCCCCGCGTCCCGCGCCATGCGGGCGTACGCGGCTTCCACCCGGTTGTACGGCCGGGGCTCGGCCAGCTCCCGCTCCGTGGTCGGGTCGCCCACCCCGTCGAACTTCAGGATGGACGGGACATCGCCCTGCCGCGGCGGAGCGAAGCCGGACCGGACCTCGCCGCTCTCCGGGTCGTACAGCACGACGGCTTTCGGCCGCCGGCCCCCGGCGGAGGAGCCGATGCGGTAGATCTCGGGGATCGTGACGTCCGGCTCGCCGGCGAGGATGCGGCGGGCGTCGGCGACCAGGTCGGCCACCTCCAGCGCCTCCGACTCCGCGGCGCGCCGCGGCAGCTCCTCCGCCGGGTGGAACGTCAGCGCGCCGATGGCCCGCTCGCCCACGTACAGCAGGTGCTGGACCGGCGAGAACGCCTTCCGCTCCTCGCCGCGCGCCGTGTAGTACGACCGGATCACCGTCTCGCCGAAGGCGTCGGGCAGGGCATCGGCCAGGACGCCCGGCAGGCCCCGGAACGCCTCCTTCCGGCGCAGCTCGTCGAACCGGACCGGGCCGCGGAGCGACAGGGGAAGGTGGACGGGCGAGAGATCGAGGCCGGTGTTCCGGTAGGCCGGGTCGTACTCGAACACGACCTGGCCGTCGTCCAGCTCGGCCACGCCGCCCACCGTCCGGCCCCACATGCGGACCTCGGCGAAGGCGAAGACCTCAGCCGCCCGCTCAGCCACCCGCGCGTCCCTTCCGCGACCGGACCAGCGCCATGGGGCTGACCTCCGGCTCCGGCACGAACGCCTCCAGCGCGCCCAGCCGGCCGTAGACCCGGAGCAGCCGGACCACCGTGAGCAGGTTCGGGTTGTCGCCCCGCTCCGCCCGGGACACGGTCGAACGGTCCAGCCCCGCCCGCTCCGCCGCCTGCGCCTGGGTGAGACCGGCCGCTTTGCGCAGCCGCGCCAGGCGCCGGCCCAGCTCGGCCATGATCTCCGGGTCCGCCCGTTCCTCGATGCGTTCATCCATCATATCTGTCCTCATGACGGTGGATGCCGCTTATACCTAACATAGCGTGGATCGGGAGGGAGTCAAGGGTGTCGTTGTGTTTATGCATCAACATTGCCGGCCTGCGAATCCATGATGGATATACCCATCATAGATTGCACTTCTTGCCATTCGAGGAGTTCATGCATATGATGCGGTGGATCTATGCATAAGGAGGATCGGGAGAATGCGTACGACCGTGGACCTGGACCGGGAGCTGCTCGAGCGGGCGAAGGAGGCGCTCGGAACGACGACGTACCGCGAAGCCATCACCCGGGCGCTGGAGGAGGCCGTGACGCGGGCGGACCTGCGGCGGTTGCTGGACGAGCTGGAGGGGTCGGACGCCACGTGGGACCTGGACGCGCTGCTCTCGTACCGGCGGCTGGAACGTGGCCACGATACTTGACACCTCTGCCCTGATCGTGCTGGTGCGACGTCGGCGGCCGCCGGGGCTGGAGCCGGTGGCCGAGGCTGCCCGGGGCGAGCTGGAAGCGGGACGGGCGCTGGTGAGCGTCGTGACGGCGGCGGAGCTGGTGGTGGGTGCCCGCGACGCCGATGCGGTCGAGCGCCTGACGGGCCTGCTCGATCGTCTCGCCGTGGTGGACGCCGGCCGGGAGGTCGGGCTGCTCGCGGGACGGATGGGCGCGGACGCCCGGTCGGCCGGCAGGCCGATCCCGGTGCCGGACCTGCTCATCGCGGCGACGGCGGTATGGCTCGACCTTCCTCTCCTCACCTGCGATTCGGACTTCGCCCGCGGCATGGAGCTCGGCGCAGGCCGGGATGCCGATGACCCTGCCGCCGCCGCGGATGATGACCCCTGGGCCTCGCTGCGCCTCCATCCGGCGTCGTGCACCGGTTGAGCGGATCGGCCCGGCCGTGCGCCTGTGCGCGCTTGACTACCCATCCTGATGCAATCATACTCAAGGTATGAGTAAGCGACTCCAGGTGGTGATGAGCGAGGCCGAGTACCGGGAGATCCGGGAAGCGGCGGAGCGGAAGCGGATGACGGTGTCGGAATGGGTCCGTCGCACGCTGCGGCGGGCACGTGAAGCGGAGCCATCGTCGGACGTGGGAACGAAGCTCGAAGTCGTGCGGGCCGCGGCCCGGTACGATTTCCCGACGGCGGACGTGCCGCAGATGCTCCGTGAGATCGAGGCGGGGTATGCGGAGGACACGGAGCCGGGGACATCGGCCTCCGCGGGATCGGGGTCGCGGGAGTCGAGTTCTCCGGCCTCGGAATCCGGAGATTCGGAACCCGGCGAGCCGGCGTCGTGATCTTCGTCGACTC
>CAYQCY010000157.1:0-6172 GCA_964416095.1 uncultured Gemmatimonadaceae bacterium | reverse complement strand
AGGAGGATACAGCGAGGAGGATACAGCGAGGAGGATACGGCGAGGAGGATACGGCAAGGGGGATACGGCGAGGGGGATACGGCGAGGCCGCCGGCGACCGGCTCGTGGTTCTGAGCCGGACCGAACTGGCGGAGGAGATCGTGCAGGTGCTCGGCCTCGGAGAGCCCTTGTGAGGCGCATCCGGACCGGGTCGGGTCGGAGGCGTGCGTCGTCGGGAGCGGGTCGGGCAACACCCACGCGGCCGGGGCCTGCCGTGGCCGGCAGGCTGGCGCCACCCGGCGAACCCGGCTCACGGCACGCGCCCACCGATCACCGATCACCCATCACCCATCAGGCGGACGGCGGCGAGCCCGCAGCCGCCCGTGATGCTGGCTTACGCCGCGCACCCGCGGCGCCCGTCCTGGCGCTGATCCTCTGCCTTGCCGCGCCTCTGACGGGCACGGCCCAGTCGGACACCACGGGCGCGCCCGGCGCCACCGGCATCGAGATCGCCGGGCTTCCGGCGTTGAACTACGATGCGGACGAGGGCTTCGGGTTCGGAGCGATCCTGGAGCTGTACGACTACGGACGGGAGGGACTGGAACCGTACCGTTACACCGTGCAGCCGAAGGTCTTCCTGACCACGGAGGGGCGCCGGGACGTGACGCTCTTCTTCGACGCGCCACACCTGCTGCCGCCTGTCCGGCTGGACGCGTACGTGGCGCGGGAGCAGCAGATCGCGACGCCGTACTACGGCACGGGCAACGACGCGGCGCTGGTGGAGGCCCGCGAGGAGGACGAGGCGAGGCCGTACTGGTACCGCTTCGGCCGGACCCGCACGCAGCTTCGCGTCAACCTGCAACGGCCGGTGGGCCGGTCCCTCCGCCTCCTGGTGGGCGGCGGCGTGGCGCACATGGCGCTCACACCGGTGCCCCGCGACTCCGGCACGACGCTCCTGGCCGCCCACCTGGCGGACGGAACGCTGCCGGCGGCCGCGGCCGATGGCGGCTGGTCCAACTACCTGCGGGCGGGCGTCATCCGGGACACCCGGGACCGGGAGATCGGGCCCCGCCGGGGGAGCTGGACGGAGCTGCTGGTGCAGCGGGTGGACGAGCTGCTGGGCAGCACGACGTCGTACACGCGCTGGACCGTGGCGGACCGCCGTTACTTCAGCCTCGGCACGCCCCGGCTGGTGTTCGCCAACCGGTTCGTGCTCCAGGGCGTGGAGGGCGACGCACCGTTCTACGACCTGTTCGTCCTCGAGTCCTCCTTCAAGCAGCAGGAGGGGCTGGGCGGGTCCAAGACGGTGCGGGGCGTCCTCAAGAACCGGTACGTGGGCCGCGGCATGTTCGTCTGGAACGCCGAGCTCCGGGCCCGAGTACTGGAACTCACGGCCCTCGGTCGCCGCTTCCACGTCGTGCTGAGCGGGTTCGTGGACTCGGGCCGGGTCTGGGCCGGGGGCGTGGATCCGGGCACGATCCTGTCCGACCTGCACCACGGCGTGGGCGGCGGCGTCCGCATCGGCATGGGCGAGAGCTTCATCGTGGCGCTGGACGTCGGCCACGGCGCCGAGACGGCGGCGGCCATCTACATCGGGCTCGGGTACCTGTACTAGGCAGCGCCTGGCGGCGCCGCGGGGCAGGGGCAAGGGCAGGCCCAGGCCCAGGGGAGGCGAGCAACGCCAACATCGCATTCAGGAGGTCGCAGCCATGCGACACCTTCCCAACGCAATCCTCATCGCCGTGCTCCTGGCGTGGCCGGTCGCGGCCGCGGCGCAGGAGGTGCAGGTGCCGCTGGACCGGGAGGGGTCGCTGGAGGAGATGGACCCGGCGCTGGCCCGGCGCCTCGGGCTCTTCGTCGACGAGTACCCGGGCCTCGTGGCGGTGCGCCTCTTCCAGCGGTCCCCCTCCGAGTACGTCCTGGAGGTCACCACGCGCCGTGACGGCCGCACGGTGCGCGAGCGCGTGGAGATGAGCGCTCCCGAGGTGGCCCGCATGCGTGACCGCATCTCGGCGCGCATGGCGGAGAGGGCGCCGGAGGTGGCCCTGGACCGGGACGGGCGCCATCTCCTGGTCGGGACAACCACGCTCCTGGGCCTCGGCTACTGGGGCTGGTCCGTCCCCGCCATCCTCGACATCGACGACGACCGGCTCACCCTCGGCACCTACATGCTCACCGCCGGCGCCAGCTTCCTCGTGCCGTACCAGCTCACGAAGCGCCGGCCCGTGACCTGGGGCATGGCCAACGCCGCTCGCTGGGGCGCGACCCGCGGCGTCTTCCACGGGATCCTGCTCCACCACCTCCTGGAAGGCGACGCGCCGGCCTCCACCGGCGGCGATGGCTGGAGCGGCTACGAACGGCGGCGGCTCGGCGCCATGCTGCTCCTCAGCCTCGGCGAGACGGTGGCGGCGTACGGCTGGGCCGCCGCCGGGGACATGAGCGCCGGGGATGCCCACACCATCGGAAACGGTGGCGATTTCGGCATGGCGTGGGGCGCCGAGACCGCGCTGCTCCTCGGGCTCGAGGGCGGCGAAGCCGAGGCGCGCGCCACGGAGGCTCTCGTGCTGGCCGGCTCCGGCGCCGGCCTCATCGCCGGCGCGGCCCTGGCCCGGACACGGGACGACACCTGGGGCGACGCCGAGATCGTCCGGGCCGGCCACCTGGTCGGCGCCCTCGCCGGCGTCATGGTCGGGGACTGGGTCGATCCCGGGGCGGACCACGCACGGGTGTTCGGCGGAGGGCTCCTGGCCGGCAGCGTCGCCGGCACCTACCTCGGCATGAAGGTCGTCGAGGGCCGGGACTTCAGCGTGGGCCAGGGCATCCTCGTGGACCTGGGCAGCGCGGCCGGGGGGCTCATCGGGCTGGGCATCGCGGTCCTGGCGGTGGAGGATGAGGACGCCACGCCGTTCCTCACACTGGCCACGGCCGGGGCGACCGTCGGCTTCCTGGCCACCGCGGCGTCTCTCGCCGATGACGCCCGTCACCCCGACGACGGCCGGGACGGGTCGCTGCGGCTGGAGCTCTCGCCTCTCGGTCTCGCCGCCCTCCTGGAGTCCCCGCCGGCCGGCCCCGGCAGCGGCGGTCCCGCCGGTGGCCGGTCCGCGCCCCTCCTCGCGGTCCGCTACACCTTCTGAGCCGACGGGCGCGACGCGGGCGACGCTGGACCAGTCGGGCCGCCACCTGCTCGTGGGCACCACGACGCTCATGGGCCTGGGCTTCTACGGACTGTTGCTCCCGTCGATCCTGGACGTGGACGACGGCCGCGGCGAGGTCGCCACCTGGCTCCTCACCGCCGGCGGCAGCTTCCTGCTGCCGTACGCCCTGACCTCGAACAGACCCGTCACCTGGGGCATGGCGAGCCTGTCCGGCTGGGGGATGACCCGGGGCGCGATCCACGGCCTCCTGCTGCACCAGCTCGTGGAGGGCGAGGAGGAGTACCCGACCGAGCACTTCTACGCGCCATCGGGAAGCATGCACACGTACTACGCCGATCTGGACGACTACGAGCGGACCCAGCAGGCGATGGCGCTGGGGCTGAGCCTCGTGGAGGGGGTGGCCGGCTACCTGTGGGCGGACGCGGCGGAGATGGACGCCGGCACCGCCCACACCATCGGCAACGCGGCGGACTTCGGGCTCATGTGGGGCGCCGACCTGGCCTTCATCGCCGGCTCGAGCCTGGACGTGGAGGACCGGCTCTCCCGGGCGACCATGCTGGGCGGCGCGGCGCTCGGCCTCGTCCTCGGCCCCTCCTACGCCGCCGCCCGGGACTTCACCTGGGGCGATGCCGACATCCTCATGGGCGCCCACGCCGTGGGCTTCTCCCTGGGCGTGGCGGCGAACTACCTGGTCAACCTGGAGAGGGACAGCCCGCACCTGGGCGGGCTCCTGCTGCTCGCGGGCAGCGGCACCACGACCGCCGTCGGGGACCACATCCTGCGGGGCCGTGACTTCAGCGTGGGTCAGGGCGCGCTGGTGAACCTCGGCGCCGTGGCCGGCGAGCTCATCGGGCTCGGCCTGGGCACCCTGGTCGAGGACCGGTCCAGCGAGGGCAGGCTCACGGTGACGCTGGGCGCCCTCGGCGCGGCCATCGGCTTCGGCGGCACCTTCTCCGCGCTGGCGGAAGACGCCACCTGGGACCGTGACCGGCCGGACCCGACGCTGCGCCTCCAGCTCTCGCCGGTGGGCTTGCTCCGGGCGCTCGGAGGCCCGACGGGAACGGGACCCGCCGCGACGTCGTTTCCCCTACTGGGGGTCCGCGTCGCCTTCTGAGCGACGCCGGGCCTCCCACGCCCGCCGGTCCGCCAGCGACCAGCCCGGCGGCCGGCGCAGCACCCACCCCGGCCGACCGCCCACGAACGTCCCGTCGGCCACGACCGGCGTCCCGTTCACGATGACCCAGGGGATCCCCGCCGGGTAGCGGTGCGGGTCTTCGAAGCTCGCCCGGTCCTCCACGGTCGCCGGGTCGAAGACGACGATGTCCGCATACATCCCCGCCTTCAGCACGCCCCGGTCCCGGAAGCCGATGACCCGGGCGGGCAGCGAGGTCATCCTGCGCACGGCCTCCGGCAGCGTCAGCACGCCGTCCTCCCGGACCACGCTGCCCAGGACGCGGGGGAAGGTCCCGTACCAGCCGGGATGCGAATGCCCCGCGCCCGGCCGGGTCAGGCGCCCGTCGGAGGCGACCACGGTGTGGGGGTACCCCAGGATCCGGGCCACGTCCTCCCCGCTCATGGCCTCGACGATGGCCCGGGCACCGCCGCGCCGGATCGCCTCGATGACCAGCTCGGCGCCCGCCTCCGGCACCGGGTCCAGCGCCTTCATGCGGGCCCAATCGTACAGCGTCTTCCCCTCCAGCTCGGGCATCCACGGCACCTCCGCGAGCCGGATGCGGCGCAGGTCGTCCGGGGCCCGGTCGCTCTCCACGTTGTCGATGATCCCTTCCACGATGCTGTCCCGGTACGCGATGTCCCGGGTTCTGCGCAGGAAGGCCTCATCGCCGCCTTCCCGGGCCCAGGCGGGCACGAGCGCCGCGATGTCCGTGTAGCTCGCCGTGTACGGGTGCGCGTCGAGCCAGGCCCGCTCGCCGGCGGACCGGGCCGAGTCGACCATGGCCGTCGCCTCGACGGCGGCCGGACCGGGCTCGCCCACGGCCCCGCGCCCGAACACGACGGGGATCACCGCCCGACGCCCGATCTCCAGCGCCTCGGCCACGCCCTCCAGCGGCCCCGGCCCCGCCCCCCGCAACCGCGAGGTGTAGATGCCGCCGCTGTCCGAGGCGACCTCCGCCAGCGCCACGATCTCCGTCGTGCCGGCGAAGGCGCCGGGCGCATGCTCGAGCCCCGTGCTCACACCCCACGCCCCATCCCGCATGGCTTCCGCCACCAGCCGGCGCATGGCCTCCAGCTCGTCGGGCCGGGGGTGCCGGTCCTCGAGGCCCATGACCCGCTGCCGGATCGTGTTGTGGCCGGCCAGGAAGGCCACGTTCATGCCCACGCCGGCCCGCTCCAGCGAGTCGAGGTGGATGAACAGGGGCGTCGGCGAGAACCCGTCGGCCCCGCCCAGCGCCGTGGTCACGCCCTGGCGCACCTGGCTCTCCGCATCGGGCAACCGGAGCAGCCCGTCCAGCCGGGTCCGGGCGTCGATGAACCCCGGCGCCACCACCAGACCCGTGGCATCCACGACCCGGTCCGCCTGCGCCCGGGCCAGCGACCGCTCCGTGATGCGCACGATCCGGTCGCCCACCACCGCTACGTCCGCCCGGTAGCCGGGTGACCCCGTGCCGTCCACCACCGTGCCGCCGGCGATCACCAGGTCGTACGGGCCGCCCGGCCCGGCCAGGAACGGAAGGTACGACCGGACCCGGGCACAGCCCGCCGCGAGCACGGCCAGGAGCGCGGTCAGGCCGAGTGCGGCGAGTCGCCGACGGGGCGACACGGGTATGCTACGACGCATGGATTGCACGGTCGGAGAAACGGACGGCGCAAGATGGGGGTTGAGGATGCGAGAGCCAAGGGCCGGCCGGCGTTGGCCGCCTCGACGCGGAGGACGGGAGCAGCTTGAACGGGGAGGACGGCGAGGACGGGGAGAACCACTTTGGAAACACCACCGTGGTGCCGCGGTCGCGGCGCAACGGGGCTGCGGTCCCGTGCGTTGCCAACGCCCTCGACCCACATCGCGCCGTTCCGGCTTTTTT
>CAYQCY010000156.1:0-6191 GCA_964416095.1 uncultured Gemmatimonadaceae bacterium | reverse complement strand
CCCGACCGCGAAGGTGGCCCTGCCGCGGGGCATGGCGATCGACCGGATCCTCGCAGCCCTGCGAGCAGGAGCCCGACGCCAGCCCGATGTTCCCGCCTGCATCAGCGGGGAACCGAAACAATGGGGAAGGTCCAAGCACACTTCCCGGTTGAAACGCACCCTTCGCGTCGCCAGATTGTGCCATGCAGCGCCGCGCGCACGCGGTCTGGCCCGGATCCGGAGGCGAAGTCATTTCCAGCGAAGAAGGACGCTCCGCCATCGGTGCCGAGGTGTCCCGGCTCGCCGGGGATGCCGCGGTGTCACGGGCCATGTTCGAAGCCATCGTGTCCGTCTCGGCCGATGGCATCGTGGCGGTGGACGCCCGCCAGGATGTCGTCCTGTACAACCATGGCGCCGAGCGGATCTTCGGCTGGACGGCCGACGAGGTCCTGGGCGAGCCGCTGCACGTCCTCCTTCCCGACGGCCTGGCCGAGACGCACCGGGCCCACATCGAGGCGTTCGGCGAGGGCGACGTGGCGGCGAGGCACATGGCGGAACGGCGGCCGGTCGAGGGCCGTCGCAAGGACGGCGAGGTCTTCCCCGCGGACATCTCCATCTCCCGGATCGAGGTGGACGGCCGGACGCTGTTCACGGCCGTGGTCCGGGACATCTCCGAGCAGAAGGCGGCGGAGCGGGAGCGTCAGGAGCTGCTGGAGCGGGAGCGGAGCGCCCGGCGGGCGGCGGAAGGGGCGGAATGGCGCGAGTCGCTCCTCTCGGACGCGAGCCGCGTGCTGGCGGGCTCCCTGGACTACGAGGGCACGCTGGCCGCCGTGACGGATGTGGCGATCCCCGACCTCGGCGAGTGGTGCATCTGCGAGGTGATCGCCGAAGACCGGGCGGTCCGGACCGAGGTCGTGGCGGCCACGAGCCCGGAGCGGGAAGATCAGGTCCGGGAGCTGCTGCGCCGCTTCCCGAACGATCCCCGTGACGCGACCCGGCCCGTGGGACAGGTCGTGGCGTCCGGCGAGGCGGTGCGGACGGAGCTCCTCACCCCGGACGACGTAGCGGCGTTCACGGACTCCGGCGAGGAGGCGGAGCTGCTCCGGCAACTGGGTGCCCACGTCCTGCTCTCGGTGCCCCTCGTCGCCCGGGGGCGGACCCTGGGCGTCGTGACCTTCGCCGGCAGGGAAGAAGACGCGTTCCAGGATGCCCTGGCCGACGTCGCCATGGAGCTGGGGCGAAGGGCGGGCCTGGCCGTGGACAACGCCTTGCTCTACCGGGCCGCGCGACGCGCCACCCGGGCCCGGGACGAGGTGCTCGGCATCGTGGCCCACGACCTGCGCAACCTGCTCCACGGGATCGTCATGGGCGGGAACCTCCTCAAGCGGCGTCTCGGGGAGGCCGACGCATCGTGCCAGAAGCCGGCCGATGCCATCATGCGCTCGGCGGACCGCATGGGCCGCCTCATCGACGACCTCCTGGATGTGGCGCGCATCGAGTCCCGACGCCTCTCCGTGACCCCCGCGCCCCACGACCCGAAGGAGCTGGTTCACGCCGTCGTGGAGATGCTCGAGCCCGTGGCCGCCGGCGACGCCATCACCCTCGCCGCCACCCTGGACGACGGGCTGCCGGAGGTGCAGGCCGATCGCGACCGGGTCGTCCAGGTGCTCGCGAACCTGGTCGGCAATGCCATCAAGTACGGCCCGCCCGAATCGGAGGTCCGGGTGCACGCCGCCGCCGACGGGGGACGGGTCCGGTTCAGCGTCCGGGACCACGGACCCGGCATCTCACCGGAAGACGTGGCGCACCTCTTCGACCCGTACTGGCAGGCCCGCAAGAACCGGGGGGAGGGGGCGGGCCTGGGGCTGGCCATCGCCCGGGGCATCGTCGAAGCCCACGGCGGCACCATCGGCGTCGACACCGAGCCGGGGGAGGGCAGCACCTTCCACTTCACGCTTCCGGTGGCTTCGGAGGCAGGGACCGGCGCTTGACCGACGGCCGACACCGGTACAGGAGAAGCGCCGGCCCCCGCGCGGCCAGGAGCGTCCGGGCGGCGTCCCGCCCACGCGCGCCCCGGTCGCAGGCCAACGCCACCAGGTCCGCCCCTTCCGCCCGCGCAACCGCCAGGATCCCCGCCGCGTCCCGGGCACGGACCAGCGTCCGGCAGTCCACACGGAAACCCCGGCCACGAAGTCGCTCCGCCACATCCGCCACGTAACGGGCCGCCTCGCCGTGACTGCGCGTCACACCCGCCCAGTCCACCTTGACCCCGGACGGGCCCGTGCCGATGAGGTAGCCCGGCCGCACCACCTCCAGCAGCGTGTACCGGGCATCGCCCAGACGGCCCAGACCCGTCGCCCACGGCAGCACCCGCTCGCCCGTTCGCGTCCCGTCCAGGACGACGAGAACATGGCCGAACAGGGCGTCACGGGACACGCCGTCCCGCAGGTACAGTACCGGTGGCCCACCAGGATGCGGCAGCCCGCCGCCCGGCTCGACACCCCCGCCCCCGGCCGGCACCACCACGAGCTCCACATGCGCCGACGCAGCGTACGTACACACCCCGCCCGCGTCGTCCGCCGGCAGCACCGATACCCGCACCGGGATGCCCGATGCCTCCCAGCGGGAGACACACCCCACATCCTCCTCCCGGCCCGGCGGAACCGCCAGGTGCACCACGGCCCCCGAACGAACCGCGAGAGCCTCCACCCCCGCCTCGAAGTCGTCCGTCTGACCTTCTGTCCATGGTACGAGAATCGATCGGTACACCGTCGCCCCCCGCGGCCCCGGATCGGCTGTCCCGCTCCCGCGCACTCCCCATGCCAGCGGGCGCGCACCGTGCCGTACCGGCGCATCACCGCGCACCGCCCCGCTTCCCGCCGCTCTTTCGTCCCCCCGTCGCCGGTCCCACCCGGGCGGGATAGGACGCAAGGGTGTCCCGAAGTCGCGAATTGCGACATGCGGGGGGTGGCAAAGGCGGGTGGATGGGGGTGGTACGGTCTCGAAATTGGCGGTCCGGCGCGCTGTTCGGCGAATCGGGCGGCCGGCACGTTCGTGGTATGGATTCCGCACAGGTGATGGAGGGGTTGCCGGCAGGACCCGGCGGACCCGACTCGAGCTTCAGGCACGTGGAGGCGCGTCCTTGCAATCCGGAGTGTTCCGAAGGCTGGTGGACCAGGCCGACGAGCCGATCATCGTGGCGGATGATGGGTTGAAGGTGCTGTATCTGAACGAGGAGGCGCGTTCGAGCCTGGGTGTGGAAGCGGTGGGGTCGAGGTTGCCGGACCTGATTCCGGGCCGGTACGAGGAAGAAGCGCCGCGACCCGGCGGCGGCTGGCGTGTGGTGCGGTTGAACGGACACTGGGCGCTGTTCGGCGAGCGGGAGCCGCGGGCGGTGGAGGAGGATCCGTGGGTGCGGCAGCTCTTGCAGTCGGAGCAGCTTGCCGCGTTGGGCCAGTTGTCGGCGGTGGTGGTGGAAGAGATCGGGGCGCCGTTGACGGCGATCGAGATGGCCGCGGACCGTCTGGCGCGGCGGGAATGCGAGACCTGTCGGATCCAGGACGAGGACCGGGAGGTCATTCTTGCCCAGACCCATCGGATCGCCCAGCTTTCGAGACTGTTGACCAACCTGGCGAGTCCGGGTGCCCCCCATCTTCGTGCGGTGGACGTGAACGAGGTGGTGCGGGAGGTGGCCGAGATCGTGGGACGGTCGCTGGAAGAGGAGGAGATCCGGACGACGTTGACGCTGCAGCCCGAGCTCCCGCAGATCGCGTCGGATCCACGTCGTATCCAACAGGTCCTGGTAACGCTACTGTCCAACGCCCGGCAGGCCATGGTCGGTGGGGGCGAGCTGGCGGTGTCCACGCGGCTGAAGGGCGAGTGGGTGGAGTTGCGGGTGGCGGACAGCGGTCCCGGCATTCCGGCGGAGGATCTGTCGAAGATCTTCCTGCCGTTCTTCTCGCGCTCGGGTGGTACGGGGTTGGGGCTGCCGCTGGCGCGGCAGCTCGTGCACAGCCTGGGCGGGACGGTCGGGGTGCAGACGGAAGAAGGGAAGGGTGCCACCTTCGTGGTGCTGCTTCCGGTGTCGCACGGGAGTCCCGGGAAGGCCGAGGGGAGCGATGGCTGAGGACGAAACCACCACGTCGCAGGCCAGGATCCTCGTCGTCGAGGACGACGACATCGTCCGGGACCTGATCGTCAGCCTGCTGGAGGATGAGGAGTACGGGGTCGAGGCCGTGGAAAGCGGGGAGGAAGCGCTCAAGGCGCTGGACACGGAGCTCTACGACCTGGTCCTGCTGGACCTGAACCTGCCGGGGATGAGCGGGCTGAACGTGCTGTCGGCGGCGCCGGCGCTGCAGACGGATGCCCAGTTCATCGTGATGACGGCGTTCGGGTCGGTGGATACGGCCGTGGAGGCGATGAAGCTCGGTGCCTTCGACTACCTGAACAAGCCGTTCCGTAGCGAGGAGCTGTTGCTGACCATCGAGCGGGCCATGCGCCAGATCGACCTGCGGCGCGAGGTGGCCCAGCTACGGCGGCGGGTCGGGGAAGGCGCGAAGGCGACCATCGTGGGGAAGGCGCCCTCCATGGAGCGCGTCTTCGACCTCATCGAGCGGGTGGCGCCGACCCGTGCCACGGTCCTGGTCACCGGAGAGACGGGGACGGGGAAGGAGCTGGTGGCCCGTGCCGTCCACGACCTCTCGGACCGGGCCCGGAAGCCCTTCGTGCCCGTGAACTGCTCCGCCCTGCCCGAGACGCTGCTGGAGTCCGAGCTGTTCGGTCACATGAAGGGCAGCTTCACCGGCGCCATCGCCAACAAGCGGGGGCTCTTCGAGGAGGCCCAGGGCGGCACCCTCTTCCTGGACGAGATTTCCACGATTCCTCCTTCCATCCAGGTCAAGCTGCTCCGGGTCCTCCAGGACCGGAAGATCCAGCGCATCGGCGGGACCCAGCAGGTGCCCGTGGACTTCCGGCTCATCGCCGCGACCAACGTGGACCTCGCCGAACGGGTGTCCTCCGGCGATTTCCGCGAAGACCTCTTCTACCGCCTCAACGTCTTTCCCATCCACGTGCCGCCGCTCCGGGAACGGAAGAGCGACATCCCGCTTCTGGCCAATTACTTCCGCCTCCGCTTCGCCCAGGAGAACGGCGTGGAGCCGCCGGACATCTCGCCCGAGACCATGCAGCGCATGGTGGACTACGATTGGCCCGGCAACGTGCGCGAGCTCGAGAACTTCATCGAGCGGGGCGTCATCATGTACGCCGGGGCCAAGACCCTCCGTTTCGAACCGCCGCAGCGCGACCGGGGCCGGCCCGAGCGCGAGCTGGTGGGCAGGGCCAGGGAAGAGCGCTGGGACCTGGACCGTCTCGAGCGCGAGTACATCCTCGAGGTCCTGGAAGAGGTCGGCGGACATCGGGGCAACGCCGCCGACCTGCTCGGCATCGACCGGCGTACCCTCTACCGCAAGCTGAAGCAATACCACAACGAGGACGCGTCCACGTCGTGATGTCGCAAGACGTCACATGACGTGTCGTCGCCCGGCGCCGGCCGGTTTGCGCCCGCGGCGCGTTGGGACGATGTTGCACCGATGAAACAGTGCGGTAGCCGGGATCAGGCAGAAGGGAGAGTGGCACTGGTGATGCGAGTGATGGGAGGACGGCCCCGGTGAGCGTGTTGGAGCTGCCGGGGCGTGTGTGGGGCTGGTTCACGGGGCTGTCGGCGCCGTGGATGGGGCTGTTGGTGGTGGTGGCGGCCGGTGTGGTGGTGGGAGCGGGCGTGTCGCTGTACCGGACGTACGATTACGTGCAGCACGACAACGACTTCTGCATGTCGTGCCACCTCATGGTGGACCCCTTCGAGCGGTTCGCCCAGAGCGCTCATCGGGGGTTGGGCTGCAAGGCGTGTCATCAGCCGACGTTCACGGTGCGGAGCCAGATGGCGCTGACGCAGATCGTGGAGCAACCGGAGGAGCTGGGCGTGCACGCGGAGGTTCCGAACGAGCGGTGCACGGAGTGCCACGTGGAGGGTGATCCGGAGGAGTGGACGCTCATCGCGAGCTCGGTGGGCCACCGGGTCCATCTCGAGTCGACGGATCCGTCGTTGCAGGGGCTCCAGTGCGTGAAGTGCCATTCCAGCTCGGTGCACCGGTTCGCGGCTCACGGCGCCGGTTTCCCGGGTGACCTCGCGGCCGTGGCGGAAGACGAGGAAGGAC
>CAYQCY010000155.1:0-6370 GCA_964416095.1 uncultured Gemmatimonadaceae bacterium | reverse complement strand
TCCAACTCGAATTGCTCCACCTGCCTTGCCGCCGCCGTCGTTTTTCGTTTAGCTTGGTCGGGCCCCCGGTGTCTCGCGGTTGCATGCCTGCCCGGGTACTTCAGACAAGAACACGAGATCGATGTCGAAGATGAGCGCATTGTATGGAGCACTGCTGGTATTGGCGGGGTGCACGATGGCCCCGTCGGACACGGCGGCGGCGCCGGAGCCGGAGCGGCCCACGAGCGTCATCGTGATGATCGCCGATGGCGCCGGCACCGCGTACTGGACAGCCGCCCGGATGATGGCGGGGCAGCTGGAAGTGGAGCGGTTCTCGGTGATGGGTCTGGTGGACACCCAGTCCTCCGACTCCCGGGTCACGGACAGCGCGGCGGGTGGGACGGCGTTCGCGAGCGGCGTGCGGACGTACAACGGTGCCATCGGCGTCACGCCGGACACGGTGCCGGTCCCGACGATCCTCGAGATGGCGCAGGACCAGGGGAAGGCCACGGGGCTGGTGGCCACGGCCCGGATCAATCACGCGACGCCGGCGGCCTTCGCGGCCCATGTGGCGCACCGTGGCATGTACAGCGAGATCGCCGACCAGATGCTGGAGCGTTCCGTGACGGTCATGCTGGGCGGCGGCCGCGGCTTCTTCGATGGCACGCTGCGGCCGGACTCCCAGAACGTGCTCGCCGCGGTGCTCGACCGCTACACGTACGTGCGGACGCCGGCGGAGCTGAGGGCCCTGGACCCGGACACCGTGGACATGCTCCTCGGCTTGCTGGCGGTGAACGACCTGCCGAACTACCGGCAGCGCGGCATCGAGTTGGAGGAGCTGACCTCCACGGCGCTCCGGGTGCTGGCCCGTGACGAGGACGGCTTCTTCCTCATGGTCGAGGGCTCGCAGCCCGACTGGCGGGGCCACGACAACGCGGCGATGGCCGATCTGGTGGACGAGATGCTGGACTTCGACCGGGCGGTCGGCGCGGCCCTGGACTATCAGGCGGAACACCCGGGCACCCTGGTGGTCGTGACCGCGGACCACGAGACGGGTGGCATGGCGCTCCATCCCAATCGTGCGGGTGAGCTGGTGACGAACTTCACGACGACGGGCCATTCGGCGGAGATGGTCCCTCTCTTCGCCGTGGGTCCGGGCGCCGAGCGCTTCGGCGGGATCAAGGACAACTACGTCGTCGGCCGGGTCCTCATCGACCTCCTGGGTGGAGAGCCGCCCCCGGGCGTCACGGCTCGCTGAGCAGACCGGCGTCATGAGCGGGTCGATCACCGATGTGGCCGGGATCTTGGTGGGTCACGCCCACGATGTGGAGGTCCGCACCGGCTGCACCGTCCTGATCGGCCCGTTCCGTGGCGCCTGCGATGTCCGCGGCGCCGCGACGGGCACCCGGGAGCTGGGCACCCTCTCTCCGCTGCACCTGGTCCCGCGCGTGGACGCGATCCTCCTCACGGGTGGGTCCGCGCACGGCCTGGCCGCCGCCGACGGGGTGGTGGCCTGGCTCCACGAACGGGGCCGGGGGTACGACACCGGCGTGGCCCCCGTGCCCATCGTGCCGGCGGCCGTGATCTTCGATCTCGGCGTCGGGCGGCCCGGATGGCCGGACGCGGCCATGGGGCGGGCGGCGTGTCAGGCGGCGGGGGCCGAGGTGGCCGAAGGCCGGGTCGGGGCCGGGACGGGAGCGACGGTGGGCAAGCTTCTGGGCCCCGACGCGGCCGTGCCCGGTGGCGTGGGCACCTGGTCCGAACGGAGGGAATGGACGGTGGGTGCGCTGGCCGTGGTCAACGCCCTGGGCGATGTACGGGACGCTGCCGGCGCCATCGTGGCCGGCGCACGGGACGGGGATGCCTTCGCGGACGGCGAGGCGCGCCTGCTCGCGGGGACGGCATCGGCTGGCCTGGACGAACATGCGCCGCCCGGCACCAACACGACGCTGGCGGTGGTGGCCACGGACGCGCCACTGGACCGGACCGCCCTCCGGCTGCTGGCCCGGGCGGCGGGCGTAGCACTGGCGCGGCGTATCACCCCGGCTCACACTCCCTTCGACGGGGACGTGACCTTCGCGCTGTCGACGTCCGAGGCGCCGGAGCCGGCGGTGCCCCGGGACATCATGGCGCTGAGCGCCCTTGCCGTGTACGCCCTGGGTCAGGCCATCGAGCGGGCCGTCACCGCGGGTGTGGCCGGAGCCTGACGAGACCGATCATGGAGAAGCTGATCCTCTTCGATGTGGACGGGACCCTCCTGAGCACCCAGGGCGCGGCGAGCCGCGTGTTCCGGGAGGCGCTCATCGAGGTGTACGGGACCGCCGGGCCCATTGACAGCTATCCGTTCCACGGCCGGACCGACCCGGAGATCGCCCGTGCCCTGCTGACCCACGCCGGCGTGGACGAGGAGGAGATCGACCGTGGCTTCGAGCGGCTCTGGAAGGCCTACCTGAGGGGCCTGAGATCGGCCCTGGCGAAGGAGGATCACCAGACACGCCTCATGCCCGGCGTCGTGCCCCTCCTGGACGCTCTGGAGCTGCAGCGGGATGTAGCGCTGCTCGGGCTGCTCACCGGCAACATCATCGAGGGCGCACGCGTCAAGCTGGCGTCCTGCGGGCTGGAGGGACGGTTCGCCTTCGGCGCCTACGGCTCGGATCACGAGCGGCGGGACCGGCTCCCGGCCATCGCGGTGGAGCGGGCGTTGAGCCACAGCGGCGTCACCTTCGCAGGCACCGACGTGGTCATCGTGGGGGATACCCCTTTCGACGTGGCGTGCGGTCAGCCCATCGGCGCCCGGGCCGTGGCGGTGGCCACCGGGCGGCACTCGGAGTCGGAGCTGGACGAAGCCGGCGCCGACGTCGTGCTGTCCAGCTTCGCCGACCTGGACGTCAGCCTGGCGGCGGTACTGGAGGACTGACCGTGCAGGGCAGCGCGGACCCGGTCACGCGACTCGTGACGCGGCCCGGCTGGGTACGGAACCCGGCCTGGGCGGACGACGAGGTGGCCGACTGGTTCGCGGACCATGCCCGCGATCTGGCTTACCGGTTCGCCGCGCCGCTCCTGGAGCGGGAGGCGGCCGGTACCGCAGCCACGTCCTTCCGACCCGACACTCTGGCTGCCGATGCGGAGGCCGCGGCCGTCGATGTCGTGGAGCGGACCCTCCAGGCCTACGCCGAGCTGGCCGAGCGATGCATCCGGGAACGCCGTCTGGGCCGCCGCGGACGCCGTGTTGCGGCCGTCGATCAGGGCACCGTGGCACGACTGCGCCGGGCCGCCGGCGATGCCGTGGACGGGCTCGCCGGTGCCATCGTCGCCCTGAACCGCGCCCAGGACAACGAACGGCGGACCCGGGCCGCCCGGCACCTGGAGCAGGCGTGGGCGGAGGCCTGGGACGAGATCGGCCGCGCCGTGGACCGGGCGTGGCGGGAGGAGCTGGGCCCGGCTCTCGTGCGCCTCGACCGCCTCGGCACCCGGCGCGGCCCGTGGCTCGCCGTGGCGCTCCTCGTGGCCGCCGCGGGCCTCGTGGCCGCCGTGGTGTGGACCGTTCTCTGACCCGGCGGCCGCGGCCGGAGGGTTGCCGGCATCTTCCAATTCGGACATCTTTAGCAAGTTTTTCGACAACGAGGGCCGGGCGTTCCCGGCCCCACCGGCGCGGCGACCGCGCATCCCCCCGGAGGTAGGATTGGCTGACCAGAATGCTGCTCCCGCGAGCGGCGGGGGCACGAGGCTCTTCTACATCGTTCTAGGAGCGATCGCGCTGGGCGGTCTCGCTTCCATCGTGTACACGTTGGGGGCGTCGGGCAGCACGGCCACGGAGCCCGTCGACCTGAGCGGGCTCGACGACCCGCGCGATCTGTACGAGTTGGCGGTGGCGGTGAAGACGGGGCCGGATGATGCACCGGTGAAGGTGGTGGAGTTCGCCGACTACCAGTGTGGCGGCTGCCGTACGTTCGCGCTGCGCGTGGTGCCGGTGCTGGACGAGTACATCGAGCGGGGCGACGTCCAGCTCGTGTATTACGACTTCCCGCTGGTGTCGATCCACACCCACGCGTTCCTGGCCGCTCGTGCCGGGCGCTGTGCGGAAGAGCAGGGCCGGTTCTGGGACTACCACAAGGCGCTGTTCAGGAACCAGGCGACGTGGGCGCGGAAGCAGGACGCGGCCTCGGACTTCGTGGACCTGGCGGCGGCCGAGGGGCTGGATGCGTCGTCGTTCGCCGCCTGTCTCCGCAGCGATGCCCACGCCGACGTGGTGTCGGCGAATCGTGCGCTGGCGGAGCAGATCGGGATCCGCTCCACGCCCACGGTCATCGTGAACAACCGGCGCCTGGTGGCGCCCAGCGCCCGGGCGCTGGAGGACGTGATCGGGGCCGAGCTCGACGCGACGACCGGCGGTTGAGGCATGCGGAGCCCGCCGGTCCGGCTGCGCATGGCCGTCGCGGCGCTGAGCCTCGTGGGCCTGTTCGTCTCCGTCTACCTGCTGCTCAACGACCTGGGCCTCACGGGTCTCGCGGCGTGCTCCCCCGGCGGAGGGTGCGACATCGTGCAGAGCTCGCCGTACTCATCGTTCCTCGGCGTGCCTGTAGCGCTCCTGGGCGTGCTGGGCTACCTGGTTCTGTTCGGGGTGGCGTTCCTGGGGACCCAGCCTCGCGGGGTCGAGGCGCCCTGGGTCGGGCCGTCGCTCCTGGCGCTGGCGACGGTGGCGCTCGCCTTCTCGGCGTACTTCACGGCGCTGGAGGCATGGGTCATCCGGGCGTGGTGCCCCTATTGCGTCGTCTCGGCGGTCCTGGCCACTCTCATCTTCGTACTGTCTCTCGCCGAGCTGCCCCCTATGCGCGGCGGCTCCCCCGACGAAAGCGATGTCCATGGCTGACAACGTGAAGGTCCGGCTGGTGTTCGCGGATCAGGGCTCGTTCCACGAGCTGGAGGTGGCGCTGCCGGCGGAGGTGCTGGAGCGGCACGAGCGCATCATCGACGCGCTGCGCGAGGAGCCGGACGTCACCGGGTCCGTGTACGTGGACTACCGGCGCCTCGTGGCGGCCCACCGGGTGGGCGACGGCGACGACGGAGCGGTGGACTGAAGCAGGCGTCCCGGCGGCGTCAGCCTTCCAACGCCCCCTCCAGCAGGGCTCGCCACTCCTCGAAGCTCTTCACTCCGACCAGGCGGTCCACGACTTCGTCGCCGCGCATGATCAGGAAGGTGGGCGTGCCCGTGATCTGGGCGCCCACCACCGATGTGACGTCCTGGAGGAGGAGCGTGGCCATCGCGTCCCGGGCCAGGCAGCTGCGGAACGGCTCGACGGGCAGGCCCAGGGTCTCGGCGTAGCCGATGAACGTATCCGTGGGATCCTCGGCCGAGGACCAGCGATCCTGATCCACGAACAGCCGATCGTGCATGGGCCAGAACGCGTCTCCCAGAGCCCCCGCGCAGAGCGCCGCCTCGGCGGCCTGCCATGCCAGATCGTGGGTGTGGAGTGGCAGGTTCACGAAGATCCACTGCACCCGTCCCGTCCGGACGTACTCCGCGTGCAACTGCGGCGCCACGTTCAGGGCGAACCGGGCACAGTACGGGCACTGGAAGTCGGCGATCTCGTAGACGGTGACGGTGGCCGAGTCGGGCCCCTTGGCACGGCTGGTCACGGCCCGCTCCAGTAGCCCGTCGTCCTGGGCCGTGGCCGGGCCGGCCGCCGCCATCAGGACGGCGAGCCCGATGAGCGCACCGATCCGGCCGATGGAGACGCCTCTTCCCATGGATTTCCTTTCTCGTGGAGTGACCCGCTCGTGCGGACGCCGGGCTGCATACACCAGGGCGTTGGCTGTGTGCCGGGACTTTCCCCAACAATGGCCGGGGTTTCTCCGTAACCCGTTGTGGTGCAGAGGTGGCGTCGATCGGGAAGTGGGAACTCAACGCGGAAGCGCTGAATCGTTGCGCGGAGAGGCGGAACGCTCGCGGCCGGCCGTTACGTACGCGCCGCAGCCCGACCCTCGAGGCCTCTCGTCGGACGGCGGCGTGAAGCGCAACCGTTCGCGACGACGCCTTCCGCGCAGTCGCCTCCCTCCGTGTTGCCGCATTGTCCCGACCGCGAAGGTCGCCCTGCCGCGGGGCCCGGGGATCGACCGGATCCTCGCCGCGCTGCGAGCGGGAGCCCGACGCCGGCTCGATTCACCCGCCTGCATCAGCGGGGAACCGAAACAATGGGGGAAGGTCCATGCTGTGTGCCGGTTGCGTCGGAATCGTCGACCCGTACAATACAACGCTCGTGTCCGGAATCGGCTGGAGATCACTGGCCCCTTCGACCGGGTCGCCGAGGCCGGCTCAGACACGTCCCGCAGGAGGACCATCCACAGGCGGGCAGAACCAGGAACAACCGCGGGCAGCGATCGCAGTTCGTCC
>CAYQCY010000154.1:0-6601 GCA_964416095.1 uncultured Gemmatimonadaceae bacterium | reverse complement strand
TGGTGGAGGAGGCGCAGCAGTCGAAGTCCCGGGCCCAGAACCTGGCGGACCGGGCAGCGTTCTGGCTCACGGTCGTCGCGGTGAGCGCCGGTGGCATCACGGTTGCCGCGTGGCTGATCCTGGGCGCTACCGGCCAGTTCGCGATCCAGCGCATGGTCACCGTGCTCGTCATTGCCTGTCCCCACGCCCTGGGGCTGGCCATCCCGCTGGTCATCGCCATCTCCACCACCATGGGGGCCCGGGGCGGGCTGCTGGTCCGGGACCGGCGCGGGCTGGAGGAAGCCAGGAAGCTGGACGCCGTCGTCTTCGACAAGACGGGCACGCTGACCCGCGGCGAGTTCCGGGTGGTGGACGTGACCACCGCCGACGACCTGTCGGACGACGACGCCCTGCGGCTGGCCGCCGCCGTGGAGTCGGACTCGGAGCACACCATCGCCCGGGGCATCGTGGAAAGCGCCGCCGACCGGGACCTGGACGTCCCGTCGACCGACGACTTCGAGGCGATGCCGGGCCACGGCGTGAAGGCCGTCGTCGAGGGTCGCACGTTGCATGTCGGCGGGCCGGCGCTCCTGGAGAAGCTGTCCGTCGAGCCGCCGGAAGCGCTCCGGGACGCGGCGGACAGCGCCGGGGAGCAGGGCCGGAGCGCCGTCTACCTGATCGAGGGCGACGAGGTCCTGGCCGCCTTCGCCGTGGCCGACGCCATCCGGGAGGAGTCGCGGGAGGCGGTGGAAGCGCTCCACGACGCGGGCCTGGAGGTCGTCATGCTGACCGGTGACGCGCGGGCCGTGGCCGACGCCGTCGCCGCGGAGCTCGGTATCGACACCGTCCTCGCCGAGGTCCTGCCGGACGAGAAGGCCGACCGGATCGAGGCGCTCCAGGAGGAAGGGAAGAAGGTCGCCATGGTGGGCGACGGCGTGAACGACGCGCCCGCGCTGGTCACCGCCGACATCGGCATCGCCATCGGCGCCGGCACCGACGTGGCGGTGGAGGCCGGAGACGTCGTGCTGGTCCGGAACGACCCCCGGGACGTGCCCCGCATCCTGCGCCTGAGCCGGGTCAGCTATCGGAAGATGGTCCAGAACCTCTGGTGGGCCGCGGGCTACAACATCGTGGCCCTCCCCCTGGCCGCGGGCGTGCTGGCGCCCCTGGGCATCCTGCTGCACCCGGCCGTGGGCGCCATCCTCATGTCCATGAGCACCGTCATCGTGGCGGTGAACGCGCAGCTCATGCGGAGGGCGGAGATATGAGGGGTGGGACAGTGAGGCTGCGGCGTATGTGGGGTCACAGGTCACAGGCCACGGCCCGATCTTCATCGTCCGGGAAGGCGCTGGCGGGGCGTCGGCCTCAGTCGCGTTCGGTGGCGCGCTGTGCGCTCATTGCGCTCCTGATCGGGACCGTACTGATCCCGGGTGGCCGTCCCTCCAGCGTCCGCGCCCAGGCCTTCCCCTTCGACACGGCCTCGCTGGGCAGCGGTCCCTACGCCCGGACCTGCACACTCCTGGAGCGGACCATCTTCCGGGTGGACGTCCTCACCGTCGACCTCCGCTTCGGGCCCGAGACCGCACGACGCATCCGGCGCCTCGCCCGCGCCGATGCGGCTCGCGATACCATCGCGCGCATCGCCATGCGCAGCCGCAACGCCTTCGCCCGCATCGAGTTCGTCCGGGACGTGGGCATGGACCGGTTCCTCGACGGAATCCGCCGCGACCTCCGCCGCGCGACCGACGCCGGCGTCATCGGGCGCGGGACCTTCCACACCATCTCCTCGAGCCTGCCCGACTGGTACGACTTCCTGGAAGAGCGGGGTGTCCGGGACGGCGACCGGCTCCTCTACCGGGTCCGCGGTGACACCCTCCACTCCGGCTACCGCGCGGCCGACGGCGACTGGCTGCTCCAGCAGACGGACGTGGGACCCGAACGGCGTCTGTCCGTGCTGGGCAGCTACCTGGTGGAAGGGTCCAGCTTCCGGAAGGGGCTCCTGGATTCGCTGCTCGGACCGGTCGAGGAGGCGTGTCCCGCGGGACTGTAGGGCGCGCCGCGGCCAGCCCGAGAGTACCGTTCCTCCCCGCTTCCACCGGTATTGCTCGCATTCCCGACACGGACGCATGTCATGCCTTCCATCGACCGCATGAATCTTGCTTCACCTGGAGTTCACCACGGCTTTACGGCGAATGCGTTACCGTAGGGCCGGAAGACCGGAGGAGGCGGGAGGAGGACCCAAGGTGGACATGACCGTCCAGGGGTGGTGCCCCTGGTGTGGCGCACACATGACAGGCGGAGGCTGGCTCATGGCCGTTTTCTGGCTGCTCGTCCTGGCCGTGATCGTGTTCGTCGCCTGGCAGGTCCTGCATGCCAGGGAGCCGGGCGTCGGCGGGGCAGGCGGGGACCGGGTGGAGCACGTGCTGCGGGAGCGCTACGCCCGCGGCGAGATCGACGAGGAGGAGTACCGCCGCAAGCTCGACGAGCTGCGGCGCTGACGTTCGAATCAGAGCGAGGGAGGACGGCATGAGAGTGCTGACGACCATGATGCTGGCCGGTCTGCTGGCGGCACCGGTCGGCGCGCAGCGACCCATGGGCATGCAGAGCGGGCCCATGACCATGCACGGCATGATGGGGATGATGACCATGCACGCCGGACCGGGGATGGTCCTGGCGCTGGCGGAGCCGCTGGGCCTGTCGGACGCGCAGCTCGAGCGGATCCAGGACGTCCACCAGGAGACGCAGCAGGCCGCCTGGCGGCACATGCGGCAGGCCATGGAGGTGATGCAGGACGCCGCCGACCTGGTGCGGGGCGAGACCCCCGACCTGGACGCCTACGAAGCCCGGCTCCGTGACGCGGCGGAGCACGGCGTTCTGGGCCACATGGCCCGGGCGCGGGCCATGGTCCGGGTGTATGACATCCTCATCGCCGGGCAGCAGGAGAAGCTGGAAACGGCTGCGGGCATGATGGTCCACATGATGCAGAATCGTCCCGCCATGGTGCCGGGGATGATGATGCCGGGCATGATGGAAGGCATGATGACGCACGGCATGATGGGGACCATGGCGCCGGACACGTCGGGCATGCACTGACGGACCGACGCCGTTCCCGAACGTAGCCACGCCGCGGCCTTTCCCGGGCCGCGGCGTTTGGCATCTGCGGCCGGGTGAAGTCCCCTTCATCAGCGCTTCACCCGCCCTTCAGGCGCCGGTCGCTACGTTCGTGCACGCGGCACCGTCAACGACGCGCTCCATTGAAGGGAGACCCATGATGAAGAAGACCGTGAACCGCATCGGAATGCCGGGCCTCGCGCTGGTGGTGGGCCTGACCATTGCAGCATGTCAGGATGGGCGGACGGAGCCTCTCCATGAGCCGGCGGCGCTGCTGAGTGTGACTCCACGGGGCGGTGCGACCGACGTGGGTGTAGCCACAACCGTCATGGTCCGCTTCGACCACGCGATCCACGATCACATGACCGCGTACGCCGCCCTGCACGAGGGCGACGTGAACGGCCCAGACGTGCCCGGGACGTGGGCACTGTCGGAGGACGGCACCGTGCTTTCCTTCTCGCCGGACGCGCCGCTGGAACCGGCAACCCAGTACACGATCCACCTGGGCGGCGGCATGACCGACGCCCAGGGCCGGCACGTGAACCTCGAGAACAACGGCATGGACATGGGCGGCGAGTGGGCCACGGGCAGCATGATGAGCGGTGGCATGGATGGGATGATGGATGGACGACACCCCCACATGGGCGACGGCTGGCAGCACCCTTCCAATGGCAGTTACGGTATGCTGTTCACCTTCATGACGGCGAGCTGACCAAGCCTTCGGGACCGGCGCAAGCGCACGCCGGACCGTCGCGGCTTGACCTCTGAGCGATCGTTCATACGTTTCCGGGACGGGACGATTCCGGGGGACGGCGACATGGCGAACGACATGCTGTGCGATGTGACCCTCGTGCACGAGGACGCCGTGCAGGGGGTGCTGGCCGGGCGTGCTTCCGAGGACGATGTGGGTGCCCTGGCGTCGGTGTTCCAGGTGCTGGCGAGCCCGACGCGCCTGCGCATGGTGGAGGCGTTGGTGGATCGGGAGCTGTGCGTGTGCGACCTGGCGGCCGTGGCGGGGGTGAGCCAGTCGGCGATCAGCCATCACCTGAGGCAGATGCGTGACCTGCACCTGGTGCGGTACCGGCGGGAGGGGCGGATGGCGTACTACCGGCTGGACGACGACCATGTGGCGACGCTGTTCCGGACGGGGCTGGAGCATGTCCGTGAGTGAGGGGAAGGAGGAGCGAGTCGTGGGAGAGGGTGTGGAAGCGGCCACGGAGGCCGGCGAGAGCCCCCGCTCGACGGTGCGGTTCCGTGTGCACGACATGGATTGTGCGGGCTGCCTGGCGAAGATCCGGGGCCACCTGTCGGGCGTGGACGGGGTGGTGGGTGTGGAGGGGAGCCCGGTGCAGCGGACGTTGACGGTGGAGCTGGACGCGGGCCGGGTGAACGCGGAGCGTGTGCGGGACGAGGTGAGCCGTCTGGGCTACACGGCGCGGGAGGATACGCCCGGATCGGGCGGCGAATCCGGGCCGGTCACGTGGTGGACGACGCAGGCGAAGCTGGCGTACGCGTCCATGGCGCTGTTCGCGGTGGGGTGGGTGTTGCGGCTGGCGGGACTGACGCCCCGGCTGTTCACGGCGCCGCTGCACGACGTGCACCTGCCGGACCTGTTCTTCCTGGCGTCGGCGCTGGTGGGAGGCTGGAACTTCTTCCCGAAGGGCCTGCGAGCGGCCCGCGCGCTGGCGCTGGACATGAACTTCCTGATGACGGTGGCCATCCTGGGCGCCGTGGGGATCGGGGAGTACGTGGAGGCGGCGGCCATCGCGTTCCTCTTCGCGCTGGCGGAGCTGCTGGAGAGCTACTCGGTGGACCGTGCCCGGTCGTCGGTGGAGGCGCTCATGGAGCTGGCGCCGGAGACGGCGCGTGTGCGCCGGGACGGTGGTGAAGTCGTGGTGCCGGCGTCGGAGGTGGCAGTCGGCGATGTGGTGGTGGTCCGGCCGGGCGAGCGGCTGCCGGCGGACGGGACGGTGGTGGAGGGGCTGTCGGCGGTGGACCAGGCGTCGGTGACGGGCGAGTCCATGCCGGTGGAGAAGGCCGAAGGCGACGACGTCTTCGCCGGGACCATCAACCGGGAAGGCTTCCTGGCCGTAGCGGTTCGACGCCGTGCGTCGGAGAGCACGCTCGCCCGGATCGTCCGGCTGGTGGAGGAGGCGGAGCGGGGGAAGACGCGGGCGGAGCGGTTCGTGGAGCGGTTCGCCCGCTGGTACACGCCCGCCGTGACGGGTGCGGCCGTCCTGACGGTGGCGGTGCCGGTCGTGCTTTTTGGTGCCCCGTTCGTGCCGTGGTTCGTGCGGGGGCTGACGCTGCTGGTCATCGCGTGCCCGTGCGCCCTGGTCATCTCGACACCGGTCGCGGTGGTGAGCGGCGTGACGGCGGCCGCGCGCAACGGCGTGCTCATCAGGGGCGGCACGTACCTGGAGGCGCTGGGTGGGGTGCGGGCCGTTGCGCTGGACAAGACGGGTACGCTGACGGTGGGCCACCCCGCGGTGACCGGCGTCCTGGCCGCGGACGGCGTCGAGCCGGGCGAGCTGGTGCGCATCGCGGCGGCGCTGGAGTCGCGGTCCGAGCACCCGGTGGCGCGGGCCATCGTGGACCACGCCGACGAGCTGGGGCTGGACGGGCCGTCGGAGCTGGCGGACTTCACGGCCGTGCCCGGCCGGGGCGTGGAGGGGCGGCTGGACGGGCGTACGTACCGGGTGGGCAAGCCGGCGTTCGCGGCGCCGGCCGCGGAGCCGCCCGGCGAGGCCGTGCTGGCGGGCGGGACGGCCATCGGCGTGGCCACGGCCGGCCGGCTCCTGGGCTGGATCGTGGTGGCGGACACGGCGCGGGCTGCGGCGGCCGAGATGGTAGATGGGCTCCGGTCCCGCGGCGTGGAGCACGTCGTCCTCCTCACCGGCGACAACCGGGCGGTGGCCGAGGCGATCGGCCGGCGCATGGGCGTGGACGAGGTGCGGGCCGAGCTGCTACCGGAGGAAAAGGTGGACGCCGTGCGCGAGCTGGAGGAGCGGTACGGCTCCGTGGCCATGGTGGGCGACGGCGTGAACGACGCGCCCGCTCTGGCCGCCGCCAACGTGGGCGTCGTCATGGGCGCGGCCGGGAGCGACGCGGCGCTGGAGACGGCCGACATCGCCCTCATGGGCGATGACCTCACCCGCCTGCCCTACGCCCGGTCCCTCTCCCACGGGGCGCGGCGCGTCATCCGGCAGAACATCGCCGTGGCGATCCTGGTCAAGGCCGTGCTCGCCCTGGGCGTGCCGCTGGGGCTGGTCTCCCTCATCACCGCCGTCATCGTGGGCGACATGGGCGTGTCGATCGCCGTGACCGGCAACGCGCTGCGGCTGGGTCGGGTCCGGCGGGACTCAACGGCTGCCCGGGGCCCTGGGAGGTCGTGAACCGCGAGGCCGGGCGTCTGCACGTCATCCTGTATCGCCCCGCAGAAGAGTGGGCTCCTCGCTGATGCAAGTGGGGCGGGCTGGCGTCGGGCTCCCGCTCGCAGCGCGGCGAGGAC
>CAYQCY010000153.1:0-6614 GCA_964416095.1 uncultured Gemmatimonadaceae bacterium | reverse complement strand
AGCAGGAGCCCGACCGCAGCCCGATTTGCCCACGTGGAATAGCGAGGAGCCCACAATATTGCGGGGGGCGCGGGCGAATGGGCGCCCAAGGAGAAGGCGCGGTTCTATCGCATGGCGCGCCGGTCCGCCACGGAATGCGCGGCGGCGCTGGACGCCATGGTGGATTTCGGACTGCTGCGGGAAGCCGAGGTACGAGAGGCACGCGAGGTGCTGAGGCGTATTGTCGGGATGCTGGTCAGGCTCCTGCAATCACTCGAGCGCCGACGGTCCGCCGCCGAGGGTTGAGCGCCCAGCTCGTCACCCGTGGCTCGGCAAGACCCGGGCGTTCGCGAGCAGTCGGGCGGGTGGACACGGGCAGGCGCCCCCTGCCCCTGCCCCTACCCGTCCCCTTACCCGCACCCGCCGGCTCCTGCCCTCTGCCCGTGCCCCGTCGCCCGCGCCCCCTTGCCCGTGCCCGAGGTCCCTATGCCCCGTGCCCGAGGTCCCTTGCCCCGTGCCCGTGCCCGCGAAGCCCCGCTTGCCCGGCGAAGACCCGCCCGTCTATCATCCCGTCCCCGTTCCCGAACACGTGCCCAAAGGACGGCCGACCCATGCGCTCCTCGCCGAAGACCCTCGCGATGCTGGCCCTGGCCCTGTCGATCCCCCTGCCCGTGCCCGCCCAGGAGCACCGGGCCCCGACCACCGTCGTCGTGGACTCCACCTTCGCCGGCATGACGACGCGGAACATCGGCCCGGCCGGCACCTCCGGCCGGATCGCGGCGCTGGACGCCGTGAACGCCGACCCGCGCGTCATCTACGCCGGCACCGCCACCGGCGGGCTGTGGAAGACGGTGGACGGCGGCTTCGTCTGGGAGCCCATCATGGACGACGTCGCGGTGAACTCCATTGGCGCCGTCACCGTCTGGCAGGCGGCGCCGGACGTGGTCTGGGTCGGGACCGGCGAGGCGAACGCCCGGAACAGCATGGGCGTGGGCCGCGGCGTCTGGCGCACGCTGGACGCCGGCGAGAGCTGGCAGCACCTGGGGCTGGAGCGCACGGAGCACATCGAGGCCATCGTGCTGCACCCGTCGGACCCGAACGTGGCGTACGTCTCGGCCCTCGGACCGGCCTGGTCCGACGGCGAGGAGCGCGGCGTGTTCCGCACCACGGACGGGGGCGCGTCGTGGCGGAAGATCCTGTACGCGGACGAGACGACGGGCGCCTTCGAGCTGGTGATGGACCCGTCGAACCCGCGGCACCTGCTCGCCTCGACCTGGCAGTTCCGGCGCTGGCCCTGGTTCTTCGACTCGGGCGGCCCCGGCAGCGGGCTCTGGCAGACGTACGACGGCGGTGACACGTGGGAGCGGCTCACGGAGCAGGACGGGCTGCCGGAAGGTGAGCTGGGCCGGATCGGGCTCGCCTTCGCGACGAACGAGCCGGACGTCGTCTACGCGCTGGTCGAGGCAGAGGACTCGGAGCTGCTCCGGAGCGACGACGGCGGCGCGTCGTGGCGCACGGTCAACTCGGAGACGAACGTGAACCCGCGGGCGTTCTACTACAGCCGCGTCTACGTGGACCCGACCAACGAGAACCGGGTCTACCGGGTCGCCGGCGACCTGGACATGAGCGAGGACGGCGGGCGCACCTTCCGCACCATCGCACGCTGGGCCCACGTCCACGTGGACCACCACGCCTTCTGGGTCGACCCGTCCGACGGCCGCACCATCATCAGCGGCAACGACAGCGGGGTCTACATCTCCCACAACCGGGGCGGCACCTGGCGCTTCGTGGAGAACCTGCCCCTGGCCCAGTTCTACCACCTGAGCGTGGACATGGCCACGCCGTTCAACGTCTACGGCGGGCTCCAGGACAACGGCTCGTGGATGGGCCCGAGCCAGGTGTGGGAGACGACGTCGTTCTCCGGCGACCGCATCATGAACCACCACTGGCGCACCGTCGGCTTCGGCGACGGCTTCGCCACCGTCATCGACGCCACCGACCCGTCCTACGGCTACTCCATGTCCCAGGGCGGCAACCTGACCCGGTTCGACCTCGCGACCAACGAGTGGAAGACCGTGCGGCCGCCGCCACCGGGGCCCGACACCGAGCTGCGCTTCAACTGGAACGCCGGCATCGCCATCGACCCGCTCCGGCCCAACACCGTCTACTACGGCTCCCAGTTCGTGCACCGCACCACCGACGCCGGCCACACCTGGGAGATCATCTCGCCGGACCTGACCACCGACGATCCGGCGAAGCAGCGCCAGGCGGAGTCCGGCGGCCTGACCCTGGACGTCACCGCCGCCGAGAACCACACCACGATCCTGACCATCGCGCCCTCGCCCGTCCAGGAAGGCGTGATCTGGGTCGGCACCGACGACGGCAACGTCCAGGTCACCCGGGACGACGGCGGGAGCTGGACCAACGTCGTGGACCGGATCCGCGGCGTGCCCGCCAACACGTGGGTGCCCCACATCGAGGCCTCCGGGCACGACGCCGCCACCGCCTACGTCGTCTTCGACGACCACCGCCGCGGCAACTGGGAGACCTACATCTACCGCACCGACGACTACGGCCGCTCCTGGGACCGCCTCGGCGAGGGCCAGATCGACGGCTACGTCCACGTCGTCGAGGAGGACCCGGTCACGCCGGACCTCCTCTTCGCCGGCACCGAGTTCGGCCTCTACTTCAGCCGCGACGCGGGCGAGAGCTGGCGGAAGTGGGAGCACGACTACCCGACCGGCGCGCCGACCCGCGCCCTCGTCGTCCACCCCCGGGACCACGACCTGGCCATCGGCACCCACGGCCGCGCCGCCTGGATCATCGACGACATCCGGCCGCTCCGGGAGCTGGCCATGGACCCCGGCATCACGAGCCGGGACCTGCACCTCTTCGAGATCCCGCCCGCCATCCAGCACACCCGCGGCATGACCGGACCCTTCTACTTCCCCGGCCACGCCAACTTCCTCGGCGACAACCGGGAGTATGGCGCGCTGATCAGCTACTGGGTCAGGGAGGCGCCGGAAGGGACCGAAGACGCCGGTGAGACGGCGAACGCCGGATCGACATCGAATTCGAATTCGAGTTCGGAACCCCACGCCACCATCCAGATCCTCCAGGGCGATTCCCTGGTCCGCACCTTCGAGGGCCCCTTCGAGACGGGCGTGAACCGGGTGGCGTGGGACCTGTCCCAGGACTGGTACCGGTTCCCGGGCCGGGAGGACATCCCGGAGGAGTTCGCGCCCTCCGGGCCCGAGGTGCTGCCGGGCACGTACGCCGTCCGCGTCATCGTCGGCGAGGACACGGCCACCGGGTCCGTCGAGGTGGGGCCCGACCCCCGGCGGGAACGGTCCCTCGCGGCTTACCGGCAGAAGCTCGACGCGCTGCACCGCGTCGGCGCCCGCATCGAGGAGCTGGCAGAGACCATCGACCGCCTCGAAGCCACGAAGGAGACCATCGCCCTGGTCCGGAAGCGCGTCGCCGACCGGGACGACGAGGCCAGCGACTCCCTCGCCGCCCGCGTCGGCGAGGTCATGGAGGAGCTGGATGGGCTGCTGGACAACCTGCGCCTCCCGCCCGACACCAAGGGCATCGTCCGGGACACCACGGTCTCCGCCGAGCTGGGCGCCGCCTACGGCCGCATGTCCGGCTCACGGGACGCACCCACCGTCGGCCAGCTCCAGGAGATGGACTGGGCCATCTCCCGATTCGACGAGGCCCGCGCCGCCGTCCAGCGGTTCTACGACGAGTCGCTGCCGGGCCTCCAGCGGGAGCTCGCAGACGCAGGATTCAGCCTTTTGAGCGGATAGCCGGCGCGCACGCGGGGAAGGAGGGCGCTCCACCCGCCACCCGCGTACCCCGTGACGCACGGAGCCGTGACCCGTAACCCGTGACCTCTCTTGACCCCGGGAGTTCCTGGAGGAGCTGATGCGCTTCTTCGGGGTGGGCGGCGACGGATGACGAGGTGATCCCGCCCTTCCCGGCGGCGGGCCGTCTGCATTACTCTTAGCCTGTCCGTTGGCTTCCGTGATGGCGGCCGGGCGGAGGCGGCCCGGCTTCCGCGCCCCGAACCCCGACGACCCATGCATCGACCCCGTGTTCTTCTCGCGGCGTTGGCCCTGCTGGCGGCGTCCGCCGTGTCCGCCCAGGAGACGACGGTCACCTTCCTGGACCGCACCATCGACCTGGAGCCGTACGTCCAGGGCTTCCCCTACTCCGGCTGGAACGCCGACTTCGACTCGGGGGAGCTCTTCTACTTCCACGAGACGGAGGACGGCCGGTTCCTCGTGATGCAGGACCTGGAGTTCGGGCCGGACTCGGGGCTGGTGGACCCGGAGGACGGCGGGGCCGTCAGCGACATCGACTGGTCGCGGAGCAACTTCTGGGGGATGCGGTACGACTCGCTGCGGCGGGACTACGTGGTGCTGGCGGACGAGCGGAACGACGAGGTGATGAACCTGTACCGTCTCGTGCCGCGGGGTGGGCCGCTGCTGCAGCTCACGGACGTGCCGTACGTCTACGGCTGGAGCTTTACGAAGGACTACCAGCGCATCGGCTACATCGCCCGGTTCGGCAGCACGGAGCCGTACCGGAACTGCCTGCGCCTGCTCGATCCCGGCCGGGGGCTGAACCCGCGCACGATCGACGAGAGGGACGTGTTGTGCGAGCAGGGCGCGCCGTTCCGCATGGTGTGGAGCTCGGTGAACTTCCAGCCCGACGCCGGCGGTGCGGTGATCCGGGTCAACGGGGACGGCTTCCGACGGAACGGCAACCTGGCCTACGTGGACCTGACGGTGGACGAGCCGGAGCTGGAGATTCTGCTGCCCGTGGGCGTGGAGCGGTTCAACCTGTACACCCTCGAGGACTGGTTGGACCACGACACCTTCTACTACGTCTCCGACGAGTCTGGCTACGCGAACCTGTACCGCTACCACATGGCGTCGCGGACCAGCGAGCAGGTCACGGAGGTGGACGAGGCGGCGTCGTTCACTCCGCTGGAGATCGACGGCCGACACCTGCTGGCCGTGACCTTCGACCGGCCGCACGAGAACGAGATGCTGGTGCTGGACCCGGAGACCGGCGAGGAGTTGGGGCGGCGCACCTTCGACTTCGACATGGGCGTCATCGGATTCGACGAGACGAACCGGTTCGTCATCAGGAAGTCGTCGGCGGGCTCGTCGTTCCAGGCGGACGAGATGCGGATCCGGCTGGAGGACGGCGGGCCGGTCTGGGAGCTGCGGCCGGAGATCCGTCTGCCCGCTGAGCTGGCGCGGGCCATCGAGCAGTGCGAGGTCGAACGGGTGGAGTACCCGACCTTCGACGTGGATCCGGAGACCGGCGAGCGGCGCATGCTCCACGCCTTCCTCATGACGCCGAAGGACCCATTGCCGGATCCGGCCGAGCGGCTGGCCGTGATCACGTCGTTCTACGGCGGCCGGAACAGCTACAGCACGCGCCAGCACGTGTTCTGCGAAGCGGGCATCGCGTGGCTGTCGCCGGCGGTGCGCGGCAGCTCCGGCTTCGGCAAGGAGTTCGCCGCCCTGAACGACGGCGACCTGGGCGGCGACGAGATCATCGATCTCTTCCACGGCGCCCGCTACCTGGAGGAGAAGCTCGGGCTCGAGCCGGAGCAGATCGGGGTGGCCGGCGGGTCCCACGGCGGGTACGCCACCATGCGGGCCCTCACCTTCCCGGAGTACACGAACGGGCGCGGCGAGAGCTACGACTTCGGCTTCGGCATCAGCCATGCCGGGTTCTCCAGCATCGTCACCTTCTATCACGCCACCAACATCCCGGACTGGATCATCCTGGAGGCGGGCGACCCGGTCGAGGATCGGGAGAAGCTGCTGGACCGCTCGCCGCTGACCCATGTGGACCGGCTCGAGGCGCCGCTCCTCCTGACCCACGGCTCCAACGACAGCCGGGTCGGCGTCACCGAGAGCCGCCAGTTCCACGAGTCGGCCGAACGGCTCGGCAAGCCGGTGCAGTACGTGGAGTTCGAGGGCCAGGGCCACGGCATCAAGGGCCTGGAGAACACGGTCCGCTGGTACCGGGTCCAGTTCGAGTTCCTGGAAGGGGTCGTGGAGGGCAACGTGCGTGGCGCGGACGGTGGGACCGGATAGCGGAACGCGCCGTCGCCGGCCGGGAGCACTCAGCGTTCAGCCGTCAGCTCCCGGCACGCGGTGCGGACGGTCCGCGGCGGAGATCGACCTTTATCGCGACGCGGAGCGCCACGCGGGTTGCGGACCGCCGAGCACGGGCAGAGCGACGAACCCGGACCTGACTGCTGAACGCTGACGGCTCTGCCGCATGTTCACCCGCTGCCTCTCCTGCCAACGGCCCTTCGAGCCGAACGAGGCGCTCGAGCACGCGCCCCTGGGAAGGCTCCTGGCCAACGAAGGCGTCGCCCTGGAGATCGCCCCCTCAACGACGCCGCCGAGCGCACCCTCCTGGAGCTGGAGCTCGCCGCCCTCGAGAGCCGCTGGCGCGAGGAGGAGGAGCTGGCCGCCATCATCGACGGCGAGCTGACGCCCGTGGCCGGCCTCGACCGCACGCGAGGGGAGAGCCCGCAGGGCTGAGGCGTCGGCCCGGCAGGGCTGAAGAGGCGTCTCGCCCGTGCCCAGCACTCTGTTAGC
>CAYQCY010000152.1:2730-6675 GCA_964416095.1 uncultured Gemmatimonadaceae bacterium | reverse complement strand
CCGCGTCTCCGGGAAGGGCAGCGAACCGGGTCGGACCTGCGCATGAGCCTGCACCGCTTCTTCGCCGAGATGAAGCGCCGCCACGTCTGGCGGGTCGCCGGGGCGTACGTCGTGGTGGCCTGGATGGCCCTGGAGATCACGCTCACGGCGTTCGATGTGCTGGGCGCGCCCCGGTGGGCTTCCACCTTCGCCCTCATCGTGGCGGCGCTCGGGTTCCCGGTCGCGCTCGTGCTCTCCTGGGCCTTCGACGTCACGTCCGGTGGCGTGGTCCGCACGGAAGCGCTGCCGGAGACGACGCAGACGGCTCCCGCGCCGTCGGCGGGGCGCCTGGCCGGTGTCTTCGGCGTGGGCATCCTGGTCGCCCTCGTCGGCTTCGGCGCCTACGCCCGGTTCGGGCCGGGCCGTACGCAACCCACGAACCCCGAGCAGATCGAGTCGCTGGCCGTCCTGCCCTTCGTGGACCTCAGCGAGAGCCAGGACCAGACCTACTTCACCGACGGCGTCACCGAGGAGCTGCTGAACCGGCTGTCCCGGGTCCCGGGTCTGCAGGTCGCGGGACGGACATCGTCCTTCGCGTTCCGGGGCACGGAGCTCAGCATCGAGGAGGTGGGCCACCGCCTCCGGGTCGACGCCATCCTCGAGGGCAGCGTGCGCAGGGCCGGCGAGCACCTGCGCGTCACCGCCCAGCTCACCGACGTGGCCACCGGCTTCCAGATCTGGTCCGAGACCTACGACCGGGAGTCGGGCGGCATCTTCGAGATCCAGGACGACATCTCCAGGGCCATCGTCGACGCGCTCCGGCTCCAGCTCGCGCCGACCGGCACCGCGCCGCTGGCGGGCACGGACAACGCACGGGCGCACGACGCCTACCTCCTCGGCCTCGCCCGCTGGCATCGCCGGACCTCCGCGGACCTGGAGCGGGCGCTGGCCTACTTCCAGGAGGCCGCCGCCGAGGACCCGGACTTCGCCCCGGCCCACGCCGGCATCGCCCAGACGTATGCCGTGCTGCCGGCCTACGGCGTGGCCTCGGGGCCGAAGGCTGCGGAGCAGGCGCGGGCCGCAGCGGCCCGGGCCCTGGCGCTGGACGCACACCTGGCCGAGGCACACGCGGCGCTGGGCCAGATCGCCCAGGGGCTGGAGTGGGATCTCCACGCCGCCGAAGGCGCCTACCAGCGGGCCGTCGAGTTCAACCCGAACTACGCCACCGCGCACCAGTGGTACGCCGAGACGCTCATCATGCGTGGACGGCTGCGTGAGGCCCGCAACGAGATCGACCAGGCTCTCGAGCTGGACCCCCTCTCGCCGGCGGCGCTCCAGACCGAGGCGTACCTCCTCACGGTGGAGCACCGGTACGCCGCGGCGGATTCCCTCCTGGACGAGCTGCTCCGACGATCGCCGGACTTCGCCCTCGGCTGGATGTCCAGGCTCTTCAATGCCGTGGCCGCCGGCGACCTGGAGACGGCGCGCCTGGCCGTCCAGGGCGCGGTCAGCGAGGAGGACCTGCGAGACGCGCTGCACGCCATCCTGGCCGGGATCGCGGACCCGGGCCGGAGGCCGGAGGCGTTGGACGCAGCAGCGTCGCTGGACGGGGTCTTGCCGGCGGCCCACCTGGCGCTGTGGCACGCGGCGCTGAACGATGACGTGCAGGCGCTCCGGCTCCTGGAGCGCGCCTTCGTGGAAGGCAACGACCCGAACCTGCCCTTCTTCCTGGTCCACCCCATCTTCGACCGCATCCGGTTGCGGCCGCGGTTCCGGGCCATCGCCGAAGCCATCGGGATCGAGACGGTCTGAACCGCAGGCGGCAGGCGCAAGGCGGGAGGCGGAAGGTCCGCGCACTCCGCGGGCTCACTTCCGCCTTTCGCCTGTCGCCTCCCGCCTGCCGCCTCGCCGCTTGCGCGAGCCAGCGGCGGCCCCGCACCTTGGCGGAGCGCATCCTCCGCCCGACAGCGAGCCATGAACGCGATCCTGCTGCTGGTCATCGGCCTGACGGCGTTCCTCACCGGGTACCGGCTGTACTCGCGCTACATCGCCCGGCACGTCTACCGTCTGGACCCGGACTTCGTGACGCCGGCCCACCAGTTCGAGGACGGCGTGGACTACGTGCCGACGAACAAGCACGTCCTGTTCGGGCACCACTTCACCTCCGTGGCCGGCGCCGCGCCCATCGTCGGGCCGGCCATCGCCGTGATCTGGGGCTGGCTGCCCGCGTTCCTGTGGGTCGTGCTGGGCACCATCTTCGCCGGCGCCGTGCACGACTTCGGCGCCCTCTGGCTCTCCGTGCGGCACCGCGGCCACTCCATCGGCACGCTGACTCAGGGGATCATCGGGTCCCGGGCCAGGACGCTGTTCCTGTTCGTCATCTTCTTCCTGCTGCTCATGGTGAACGCGGTGTTCGCCGTGGTCATCGCGAACCTCTTCATCGCGAACCCCGGCGCCATCTTCCCCATCTGGATGAGCCTGCCCACCGCCGTGGCGGTCGGGCTGCTCGTTTACAGGACGCGGGCGGGGATCCTGGTGCCGAGCCTCGTGGCCCTCGTGCTCCTGTACGTCTACATCTGGCTCGGCCAGTTCATCCAGCCGCAGCTCCCGGACTTCTTCCACTTCGCGCCCACGGCCGCCCAGCTCGCCGCCGCGGGCGGCGACACGGCCGCCGCGCAGCTCGCCGCGACCACGGACGGCATCCGGGCCGGCTGGGTCGTGATCATGCTGATCTACAGCGGCATCGCGTCCACTCTACCCGTCTGGCTGCTCCTCCAGCCCCGGGATTACATCAACAGCCATCAGCTCTTCGTGGCTCTGGCCTTCATCGGCGCGTGCATCGTGGTAGTGAACCCCGCGATCATCGCGCCGGCGGTGAACACGCAGATCCCGGCGGACAGCCCAAGCTGGTTCCCGCTCCTGTTCATCACCATCGCGTGCGGCGCCATCTCGGGCTTCCACGGACTTGTCGCTTCGGGGACCACGTCCAAGCAGCTGGACCGGGAGACGGACGCCCGGTTCGTAGCCTACGGCGGCATGGTCGGCGAGGGGACGCTGGCCCTGATCTCGATCCTGGCCACGACGGCCGGGTTTGTCCTCTACGCCGGCATCGACGGCTGGCGCGAGCACTACAGCTCGTTCGCGTCGGCGTCGTCGGGCGGCGTCAACGCCTTCGTCAACGGCGTCGGCACCCTCGCCGAGGGCCTCGCCGTCCCGCACGACGTCGCCACCATCTTCGCCGCCGTCGTCGTGATCTCCTTCGCGGCCACCACCATGGACACCGGCGTGCGGCTCCAGCGCTACATCCTGGAAGAGCTCGGCTCACAGTACCGGATCAGGGTGCTCCGCAACGGCATCTTCGCCACCGTCGTGGCCGTCCTCACCATCGGCGCGCTGGCGCTCGGCGTGGACCGGGGCGCCGGCGGGATGCGCATCTGGCCCCTCTTCGGCACCACCAACCAGCTCACCGGCGCCCTGACACTGCTGGTCATCACCGTCTTCCTGCGTCGGCTCAAGCGCAATGCCTGGGTCACCGCCCTGCCCATGGTCTTCCTCTTCGTCATGACGACCTGGGCCATGATCCAGCAGCTCGGCAGCTACTTCCAGGACCAATGGCTGCTCTTCGGCGTCGGCGCAGCCATCTTCGTGCTGGAGATCTGGCTCATCCTGGAAGCGATGGTCGCCTTCCGGAAGATCCGCGGCGGCGGGCCCGGCCAGGGCCCGGAAGAGAAGGTGACGTACGACGCGACAGGGACGGCGTAGGAGGTGCTCGCTTCGCTTCGCAGGAGGGCGGGCCACGCCGGCCAGGAGGCGCGCTGCGCGCGCAGAAGGGCCGCGTTCCGCCGGCCAGGAGGGCGCCCTGCGGCCGCCAGGGCTGCCCCCGGCCCGCCACCCCTGCGAGCGAAGCGAGCCTCCTGCCGCGAAGCGGCCTCCTGCGGCCGAAGGCCGCCTCCTGCGAGCGAAGCG
>CAYQCY010000152.1:0-2630 GCA_964416095.1 uncultured Gemmatimonadaceae bacterium | reverse complement strand
CTCCTGCCGCGAAGCGGCCTCCTGCGGCCGAAGGCCGCCTCCTGCGAGCGAAGCGCGAGCCTCCTGCCGCGAAGCGGCCTCCTGCGGCCGAAGGCCGCCTCCTGCCGCGAAGCGGCCTCCTGCGGCCGAAGGCCGCCTCCTGCGAGCGAAGCGAGCCTCCTCATGAACATACGCGAGACACTTCGGAAGTTCCGCGAACTCTACGAAGCCCTGTACATCACACCCTACCGCTCCCAGATCCACCGGGAGTACGTGCGCCAGCACGACCTCTTCATGCTGCTCACGGCGTCCGATCTGCTGGGCGTGCCGAACCCGGTGGAGTTCTACACGCTGGAGCTGCTTCCCGAGGTCATGGAGGAGTTCCACGCATGGCACAAGCGGATGGGCATGGAGCGGGCGCCGGAGGGCGGGTTCCGGTGCTGCTGACGGCCGATCGATGATCGGTGATCGGTGTTGGTTCGTCGCAGAGCGGCACCCGCGGGGGTGCTCCTTCTTCGCCGGCTTGACTGCGCTCGCGGGCGGGACTGCCCCCTCCCGGGGATACCGCGGCAGGATCATACGGGGGGTGCCTCGACCGGGACGCGAAAACGGACTCCACCTGGGCGGTGGCATCCGAACCCGGTGGTCGGAAGACGCCGTGGACCCCATCGATCACCGATCACCGATCACCGATCAGAAGCGTACGCGATGAACCCGGCCAACCCCGCGAACCCGGCGCAGACCGGCCTCCCGACGACGCCCGTCGTCTTCTTCGGCGGCAAGGGCGGCGTGGGCAAGACGACGCTGGCGGCGGCGTACGCCCTGATGTCGGCGGAGGCGGGCACGCGTACGCTGCTCGTGTCCACGGACCCGGCGCACTCCACCGGTGACATCCTGGGTGCCGGTCTGAGCGGGGCCCCCGGGGAGGTGCTGGACGGGCTGTGGGCCATGGAGATCGACCCGGAGGCGGAGGCGGACCGCTACATCGCGGACGTCAAGGACCGGGTGCGGGAGGTCGCCTCGCCGCGCATCCTGGACGAGGTGGAGCGGGAGATCGAGCTGGCCCGGTCGTCGCCGGGTGCGGAGGAGGCGGCGCTACTGGACCGGTTCGCCGAGCTCATGCAGCACGCCGGGGTCGACTTCGAGCGCATCGTCTTCGACACGGCCCCGACGGGGCATACGGTCCGGCTCCTCTCGCTCCCCGAGCTCCTCGGACGCTGGGTCGACGGGCTGGTCTCGCGCCGGAGGAAGGTCCGCTCCCTGGGCCGCATGTGGCGCAACGTGGCCGGCTCCGCCGCCGGCGAAGACCGCTCCGACGACCCGGTGCTGGAGGCGCTGGAGCGACGCCAGGCCCGGTTCCGGTCCGCCCGGGGGATCGTGACGGACCCGGATCGCACCGCGTTCGTCTTCGTCGTCACGCCGGAGCGCCTGCCGATCCTGGAGACGAAGAAAGCCGTGGCGGCGCTCCGCAAGGCGGCGATCCCCGTGGCCGGGCTGCTGGTGAACCGGGTGCTGCCGGACGAGGCCGACGGCACGTTCCTGGCGCGGCGACGCGAGCGGCAGGCCAGCTACCTGGCCGAGATCGACGAGACGTTCGCCGGCCTGCCCCGGCTCCGCGTCCCGCTACTGGCTACCGATGTCCAGGGGATTCCGGCGCTGCGCTCCGTGATCGCCGCGCTGGAGCGTGCCCGCCAGCACCCGCCGGGTCGGCCGCGCTCGTCTCGACCCTGATACCCAGCCGGTACTCGTCCGGACGGATCCCCGGGACGTTCCGCGCCCGGACCTCCTGTACGACCCGGTCCACCGGGTAGTCGAACCGTACGACTCTGGCCCGGGGCGGGCCACGCCGCTCGTCGTCCAGCTTCAGGACCACCAGGCTGCCCCGCGGGTCTCCATCCTTGGCACGGCCCACCGAGCCGGCGTTCGCCACGAACACCCCGTTCACCTGCCGCGCGAAGGGGAGGTGCGAGTGGCCGCACACGAGGATGTCGGGCCGCGGCCCGCCCAGCGGCCTCAGCTTCTCCCGCATGCCCTGGCTCGTGACGCTGGGGTAGATGTAGTCAGTGTCGCCCAGCGGGCTGCCGTGGAGAAGCAGGATGCTCATCCCCGAGACCTCCACGATGGTCTGGCCGGGCAGCGACCGGAGCCAGTGCCGTCGATGGGCACCGAGCTGGAGCGCGGTCCAGGCACGGTTCGCGTCTCTCTCGCCGGCGCGCGCCCGTCGGTCCAGCTCGGCCTCGTCCTCGGGCATGGCGGTGACACCCCGATCGACGTTGCCCCGGACGACCGGCACATCGAGCTCCATGAGCCGGTCCACCGTCTCGGCAGGCCAGGGCCCGTCTCCGACGATGTCGCCGGCCACCAGGACCTGGTGGGCATCCAGCTTCTCCACGTGCGTGAGCGCCACCTCGAGGGCGGGGAGGTTGCCGTGGATGTCGGACAGGAGGATCAGGTTCATGTTCAGCTCGCGCGGCGTGCGTCCGCGTGACACGCAGGACGGTCCATCTGGCGCCCCGGTCACCTCCGCATGTCGATGATGGCATTGCCAAGGTCGGCCCGACACCACCCGCCGCCCGCTGTTTCGACATCGCTACAGCACCGTTACAGGAAGGCCGAGTCCGGTTGCCGCGAGTTGAGTAACGGCGAGTCGG
>CAYQCY010000151.1:0-6807 GCA_964416095.1 uncultured Gemmatimonadaceae bacterium | reverse complement strand
CCTAGTCCAGCACCGTCCGGACGCGGGTGGCCAGCTCTTCGTGGGTGAAGGGCTTCTGGATGAAGGAGGTTCCTGTGTCTTCCCCGGCCAGGAGCCGTTTTTCGGCGTACCCGGACATGTAGAGGACGCGGGTCCCGGGCCGCAGCTCTCGTAGCTGCCGCACCAGGTCCTGGCCGGTGACGTTGGGCATGACCACATCGGTGAGGACGAGGTCCGGCGGGCCGAGCTCGGAATGGAGCATCTTCTCGAACCGGACCACGGCCTCGGCGCCGTCGCGGGCCACGACGACGTGGTAGCCGAGCTGGGCGAGAATCCTGGCGGTGATCCGTCGCACCGCCTCGTCGTCCTCCACGAGGAGGATGGTCTCGGAGCCGGCGGGCAGGCGTCGCTGCAAGGCGGACACCGTGTCGAGCTCCGTGGCGGATGCCCCGCCGCTGGCGGGGAACAGGACGGTGAAGGTGGTGCCCCGGCCGGGCTCGCTCTCCGCCCAGATGCTGCCGCCGCTCTGCTTCACGATGCCGTAGACGGTGGCCAGGCCGAGCCCCGTGCCCTTGTCCTTGGGCTTGGTGGTGAAGAACGGCTCGAAGATGCGGTCCACGGTGCCCTGCTCCATGCCGGTGCCCGTGTCGGTCACCTTCAAGGCGACGTGGGGCCCCGCCTCCACCGTCATGAACGGCCGCGCGAACGCCTCGTCGACGGTGGTGTTCTCCGTGCCCAGCTCGATGGCGCCGCCGTCGGGCATGGCGTCCCTGGCGTTCACGACCAGGTTCAGGATCACCTGCTCGAGCTGGCCGGGGTCGGCCTGGATCACGGCCAGGTCCGGCGCGAGACGGGTGTTCAGCTCGATGTCCTCCCCGATGGTGCGGCGGATGAGCCGTTCCATGTCCCGGATGACGGTGTTCAGGTCCAGCGTGCGGGGCTCGAGGATCTGGCGACCGCTGAACGCCAGGAGCTGCCGCACCAGGTCCCGGCCCCGGACCGCCGCGGACCGGATCTCGTCCGCCTCTTCCGCCGCCACCGGTGAGAGCTCCGGCTGGTTGAGCAGCTCCTCGACGCCGAGGGTGATGGCGGTGAGCAGGTTGTTGAAGTCGTGGGCCACGCCGCCCGCCAGGCGACCGACGGCCTCGTGCTTCTGCGAGTACCAGAGCTGCTTCTGCAGCCGATCGCGCTCCTCCTCCGCCCGCTTCTGGAGGCCGATGTCCCGGGCGAACACGCAGATGATCCGGCGAGCGCCGTCGAAGAGCAGGTTCGTGCTGACCACGACGTCGACGGCGTCGCCGTCGCCGGTCCGGAAGGACCTCTCGCCGAGGAAGTCGTTGTGGTGCTGGACCGCCGTGGTGTAGCGCCGGATCAGCTCGTCCTCCGGCGCCGCGTCGATGTCGCCGAGGGTAAGCCCGAGCGCGGCCTCCTCCGTGTAGCCGAGAAGCCCGCAGAAGGCCGGGTTCACGTCCGTCACGCGGCGCGACTCGGCATCGATGAGGAAGATGGGGTCCGGGCTCCGCATGACGATGGCCCGGTGCAGCGCACGGCGGTCCTCGACGTCGGCCTCGTCGCCCGGGACGAACTCGCCGAACGGCCCGATGTCGGGTGCATTCGCCTCACGGCTCATGTCCCTACCCTGCGCCGGCGCCGTCGGCGGGGCAAGGCCCGCGTTCCGGCGGCCTGGGGCGGGATCCCCACAGGCTCCCTACACCACCATCATGGTGGGCTCCTCGATGAACGACCGGAGCGTCTGCAGGAACCGGGATCCGGTGGCACCGTCCACCACGCGGTGGTCGCAGCTCATGGTCATCTTCATGCGGCTCCGCACCACGAGATCGCCGTCCTCGTCCACCACGGGCCGCTCCTCGACCTGGCCCACGGCGATGATCCCCGACTCCGGCGGGTTGATGATGGCCGTGAACTCCTCGATGCCGAACATGCCCAGGTTGGACAGGGAGAAGGTCGCGCCCGTGTACTCCTCCGGCTGGAGCCTCTTCTCCCGCGCCCGTCCGGCCAGCTCCCGGACCTCCTCGCCGATCTCGGCCACCCCCTTCAGGTGCGCGTCCCGCACGACGGGCGTGATGAGGCCGTCCTCCACGGCCACCGCAACGCCCATGTGGACCCGCCGATAGCGCTTGATGTGGTCCTCGTGCCACGCGGCGTTCACTTCCGGGTGGCGTGTGAGGGCCATGGCCGTGGCCTTCAGCAGCATGTCGTTGATGGAGACCTTGCGGTCCTCCCCTTCCAGGCGCGCGTTGATCCGCTCCCGCGCCTCCACCATCCGGGTCATGTCCACATCCACGGTCAGGTAGAAGGTCGGCACGGGCCCGATGCTCTGGACGAGCCGCTTCGCGATGCTCTTCCGCATCTGCGAGACCGGCACCTCCTCCACCTCCGGCCCCACCCCTGGGCCTGCCCCTACCCCGGCCTGCGCTGGCGCCTGGGCCAGCGCCTCCTCGATGTCGCGCTTGATGATGCGACCGCCCGGGCCACTCCCCTGGATCCGCCGCAGCTCGAGCCCCTCCTCCTCGGCGAGACGGCGGGCGAGGGGCGAAGCCTTGATGCGACCATCGCCGGAGCGGGCCGGAGAGCCGTCGCCGGTGGGCGCGGTCGCGGTGGCGGGCGCCGGCGTCTCCGCGCGAGGACCCGCCTCCTCGGCCGGTGCCCGCTCCGCCGAGGGCGCGGCCGGCTCCGCCTCGGCCTCGGCGGGCTCGGCCCCGCCGTCCTCGACCAGGTCGGAGATGTCCTCATCGGCACCGGCGATCACGCCGATGACGGTGCCCACGGCCGCCGTGTCGCCCTCGGCCAGGATCTGCTTCCGCAGCACACCGTCGCCCCGGGCGACCAGCTCCATGGTGGCCTTGTCCGTCTCGATCTCCGCCAGCACATCGCCGTTGGCGACCTCCTCGCCCTCGGCCTTGAGCCAGCGCACCACCTCCCCCTCTTCCATGGTGGGGGACAGAGCCTCCATGTGGACCTTGGTAGCCATGTTCTATCCGGGCTCGTTCGTTGTTCGTCGCGTAAGCCGGTTTGCCGGCGCAGCCGACGCTACCGGTACAGCACCCGGTTGCACGCCTCCACGACCCGATCCGCGTCGGGCTTGGCCAGCTTCTCCAGCGCCTTGTTGTACGGCATGGGCACGTCGGCCTGGCCGACCCTGAGGACCGGCGCGTCCAGGTCATCGAACATCTCGGCCTGGATGATGTCGATGATGGAGCTCGCCACGCCGGCGAAGGCCCAGCCCTCCTCCAGGTAGACCGCCCGGTTCGTCTTGTGGATCGATGTCGCGATGGCCTCCACGTCCAGCGGCCGGAGCGAGCGCAGGTCCACCACCTCGGCGGCCACGTCCTCCTTCGCCAGCCGGGCCGCGGCCTGGAGGGCTACGTTCACCATCTTGCCGTGGGTGATGATGGAGACGTCGGCGCCCTCACGCTTGACGTCGGCCAGCCCGAGGGGGATGACGAAGTCCTCGTCGTCCGGGACCTCGCCCTTGATGTTGTACAGGAGCTCGCCTTCGAAGAAGGCCACCGGGTCGTCGTCCCGGATCGCCGCCTTGAGGAGGCCCTTGGCGTCCGCGGCCGTTCCGGGCGTCACCACCTTCAGGCCCGGGTAGTGGGCGTAGCCCGACTCCAGCGCCTGGGAGTGCTGTGCCGAGAGCTGGAGCGCCGCGCCCGTGGGGCCACGGAAGACGATGGGGCAGTTGAACTGCCCGTTCGTCATGTACAGCATCTTGGCAGCGCTGTTGAACACCTGGTCCTCCGCCAGGATGGCGAAGTTGAAGGTCATGAACTCGATGACCGGACGCAGGCCCGTCATGGCCGCGCCGACGCCCAGCCCCGCGAAGCCCAGCTCCGCGATGGGCGTGTCCACGACCCGCTTCTCGCCGAACCGCTCCAGCAGCCCCTTCGACACCTTGTAGGCGCCGTTGTACTGGCCCACCTCCTCGCCCATCAGGAAAACGGCCTCGTCCCGCTCCATCTCCTCGGCAAGGGCCTGGTTCAGCGCTTCCCTGTACGTGATCTCAGCCATGTCGTGTCGCTGTCGCTCCACAGAATGCTCGCTGCGCTCGCGGGAGGCGCGCCTGACGGCGCGCAGGAGAGCCGCCTGCGCCGGCCAGGCGGTCCGCTCCGCGGACAGGCCGGCCCCGCTCCGTACCCCGGCGGCCGCAAGGCCGCCCTCCTGGTGGCCGCAAGGCCACCCTCCTAGCGCGTCGAAGGCGCGCGTCCGAAGAACAGCCGCCCGTGTTCGGGGATGTCGGCGTAGACGTTCTCGTACAGCGCCCCCGGGTCCAGGTCGGGCGCGTTCTCCGCGAACTCGGCGGCGGCGTCCACCTCGGCCTGCACATCGTCGTCGATGGCCTCCAGCTCCTCGTCCGTGAGGAGCTCCGCCTCCTGGAGCCGGTCGATGAACCGACGAATGGGGTCCCGCTGCTTGGCCTCCTCCACGTCGTCCTTGGTGCGGTAGACGCCGTGGACGGGGTCCGACATGGAGTGGCCCACGTAGCGATAACAGCGAGCCTCGATGAGGGTCGGCGTCCCATCCTCCCGGGCCCGGTCCACGGCGGCCTGGACCTTGTCGCGCATGTCGAACACGTCCATCCCGTCCGCCTGGACCGAGGGCATGTCGTAGGCGCACGCCTTCTGGGCGATCTCGTAGAGGGAGGCGACCCGCTCCCAGGCGGTGCCCATGCCGAAGTGGTTGTTCTCCACGATGAAGATGACCGGCAGCCGCCAGAGCGCCGCCATGTTCAGCGACTCGTGGAACGCGCCCTGGTTCACCGCCGCTTCGCCGAAGAAGCAGAGCACGACCCGGTCCTCCTCCCGGTACCGGATGGACCAGCCGACGCCCGTGGCCAGGGGGATCTGACCGCCGACGATGCCCCAACCGCCCAGGAAGTTGCGCTCCCTGCTGTACAGGTGCATGGATCCACCCATGCCGCCGGAGCAGCCCTCGGCCTTCCCGTACAGCTCGGCCATCACCTCGTTGGCCGTCATGCCCTTCATCAATGCCTGGACGTGGTCCCGGTACGCCGTGATGACGTAGTCGTCGTCCCGCAGCACGCTGATGGCGCCCGTGGCCACCGCCTCCTGCCCGATGTAGAGGTGGCAGAAGCCGCCGATCTTGCCCAGGGCGTACGCCTCCGCCGACGTCTCCTCGAACCGCCGGCCCAGCAGCATGGACCGGAGCAGCCCGTGGAGCTGGTCCCGGTCCAGTCCGCCCAGCCGCCTGCCGTTCGATTTCACGTCTTCAGACGACGACGTCCTGTCCGCCTGCGTCGTCGTGGGCTTCGCCTTCTTCGCCATGCACCGCTCCCGTTGCGACGGACGACCGCCGGGTCGGCGACCGCTGACCGCCGACGGCCGACCGTCGTTGCTGTCCGGCCCGGCTCCGCTGCCGGCGTGTTCACGCCGACCGGGACAGGCCGACTCCTCGTTGCCTATCGCGTCCGGTGGCCGCGCCCTCAGTCCGCGCGCGGCTGGATCTGGACCAGCTTCCGGGGTCCGGCGTTCCCCGCCGGGCCGACCCCGAGCTCCGCCGGAGCCGGCACGTCCGCCTCCAGCACCTCCGTGATCTCGCCGACCCCGCCGGCACCCACCGTGCGCGCCTGCGTCTCGGCATGGTAGCTCGACCGCACCAGCGCGCCCGACTCCACGTGGTTGAAGCCCAGCTCCTCCTCGCCGATGCGCTTCCACTCGGCGAACTCCTCCGGCGTCACCCAGCGGTCCACCGGCGCGTGCTGCGCCGAGGGGCGCAGGTACTGGCCCAACGTCACGATGTCCACCGCCGCCTTCCGCAGGTCCTCCAGCGCCTGACGGACCTCCTGCTCCTGCTCGCCCAGACCCAGCATGATCCCCGACTTCGTCAGCATCTCCGGGTCCATGCGCTTCACGGCCCCGAGGAACGAGATGCTCCGCCAGTACCGACCGCCCGGCCGAGCCCACGGGTGCAGCCGCTCCACCGTCTCCAGGTTGTGGTTGAAGATGTCCGGCTTCGCCTCCACCACCGCCCGGATCGCGTCCTCGTCGCCCTTGAAGTCCGGCGTCAGCACCTCGATGGTGCAGCCCGGTCGGTACTCCCGCGTGAGCCGGATCGTCTCCGCGAAGATGCCGGCGCCGCCATCCTCCAGCTCGTCCCGGTTCACGCTCGTGATGACGACATGCCGAAGCTCCAGCTCCGACACCGCCTCCGCCACGCGCCGCGGCTCGTCCTCGTCCAGCTCCGTCGGCATGCCGTGGGCGATCGCGCAGTACCTGCACGCCCGCGTGCAGACATCGCCCAGGATCAGGAACGTCGCCGTACCCGCCTCCCAGCACTCGCCGATGTTCGGACAGCCGGCTTCCTCGCAGACCGAGTGCAGCCGCTGCCCACGCATCAGCTTCTTCAGACGACGGTAGTTGTCGCCACCCGGCGAGCGGACCTTCAGCCAGCCCGGCTTGCGCGCAGCATGCTCCAGCGGCTCCTGGCCCTCCAGCACCGGCATGCGGGGCGTACCCTTCGACTTCACCACCCCCGTGTCCTTGCCCTCCGGCGCGTATCCTCCCACCACCTCACGTTTCGAGCTCATCCGGGGCACTCCCCCTTCGTTCCTCCAGACGCGCGACGCGCCCCGCACGCAGGACGCGTCCCCGCCGCATCGATTCCCTTTCGATCAGAATTTTTCATGATACGGAAACCCCTTAGTGGCGGCCAGGGTCCGGGATGAAGCGAGGAGGATGAGGCGAGATTGGTGAAGCGAGGTGTGAACGGCGAGGAGGGTGCTGCGAGAGGGTGCTGCGAGGAGGATACGGCGAGGAGGATACGGCGAGGAGGATACGGCGAGGGGGA
>CAYQCY010000150.1:0-6872 GCA_964416095.1 uncultured Gemmatimonadaceae bacterium | reverse complement strand
TATCCAACCTCCCGCCTCCCACCTTCCGCCTGCCGCCTGCCGCCTGCAGTTCAACGGTTGACATGGCGGGGGCCGGGGCCGTAAACAGAGGCGTGCGCTGGATGCCGATTCCATCCTTACCGGGCGGGCTCATGCCGCGACGTACCACCTCTCGTGTCCTGCCGTTGCTCATCGTGTCGGCCCTGGCGTCGGTGGGGCTGGCAGGGCCTTCGACGGCGCAGTTCCCGGCCGAGGCGGACGCGCGCGCGGCGTTGGCCACCGGCGGCATGGTAAGCAGCGCGCATCCCCTGGCCACGGCGGTGGGCGTGGCGGTGCTGGAGGAGGGCGGAAACGCGTTCGACGCGGCGGTGGCGGTGGCGGCGGCACTCAACGTGGTGGAGCCCATGATGTCGGGGGTGGGCGGCTACGGCACGATCCTGGTCTACGACGCCCGGAGGCGCCGGGCCCGGTTCCTGAACGCCAGCGGCCGCATCCCCGTGGGCGTGGACCCGGAGGCGTACCGGCCGTCCACCCCGGGCTATCGGGCGAACCGGCGCGGTGCCAAAGCGGTGTCGACCCCGGGCAACGCCAACGCCTGGGAAGCCATGTGGCGGGCGTACGGCGACCTTCGCTGGTCGGAGCTGTTCCGTCCCGCGATCCGGCTGGCGCAGGACGGGTTCGAGGTGGACGGCCGCACGGCGCGCCTCATCGCCGCGGCCTGGGACGACTTCCCGGACCACGCACGCTCGTTCTACGGTCGGGACGGGAGGCCGCTCCGGGCGGGAGAGACGCTGGTCCAGCGGGACCTGGGCCGGTCCCTGCGTCACATCGCCCGGGAGGGTGCCCGCGCGCTTCACGGCGGCCGCCTGGGCCGGGCCGTCGACGAGGCCATGCGCCGGGCCGGCGGGTTCCTGCGCCTGGAGGGCCTGGAGCGGAACGAGGCGGAGTGGTGGGACCCCATCGCCGTGGACTACCGCGGCTACCGGGTCCTCACCGCATCCCCGCCGGCCAACGCCTTCCCGGCGCTGGTGCGCCTCGGCATGATGAACACCTTCGACGTCCAGGCACTGGGCCACAACACGGTGCCCTTCCTGCACCGCTACGCGGAGGTGACCAAGCACGCCTTCTGGACCCGACTGCGCTGGGCCGGCGATCCGGAGGTGGCACCGCCACCCCTGAGCCGGCTCCTCTCGTCATCGTACCTGGAGGCCCAGGCGAACCGCATCGACCCTGCCAGGGCCGCGGCCTTCCGGCCGCCGACCCGGTTCGGCTCCGATCCGGACGACACCATCCGCGACGCACGCGCACCGCTGCCCGACGACCGGCGTCACCCGGCGCCCCCGGGCAGGTCACCGCCGGTGCCGTTCACCGTGGCCCTGGACGCCGCCACCGCGCACACCACCCACTTCGTCGTGGCCGACCGACGGGGGAACGTGGTCTCCGCCACCCAGACCCTGGGCAACTCCTTCGGGAGCCGCATCATGCCCGAGGGCACCGGCATCTGGCTCAACAACTCCCTGGCCTACTGCACCTTCGAGCCGCCCGGCAACCCCATGGATGCCCACCCCGGCCGCCGAAAGCTGTCCGGCGACGTGCCCCTCTTCGTCATGCGCGACGGCCGCCCCTGGCTCGCCATCGGCACCCCCGGCGGTCACACCATCGCCCAGACGATTCCCCAGATAGTCATGAACATGGTCGACTTCGGTATGGACGTGCAGGAGGCCATCGCCGCGCCCCGGACCAGCTTCGTCGAGCCCCACTGGCTCGCCGTCGAGCGCACCATCCCCGAGACGGTCCGGGACAGCCTCACGGAATTGGGCCACCGCGTCCGCCCCGTCGACGCCCTGGGCAACGCCCACGGCCTCATGATCGAGTACGATCGCTACGGGCGCCCCGTCCTGTTCGTCGGCGGCGCCGACCCCAGAGGCACCGGCTCGGCCGCCGGCCCGCCCGGACGACGACGCTAGGACCCGAGCCCCCGTTCGCAGGCGCCGGTCCGGCCGGAAGCCCGGCTCCAAGAGACGTGCCACGCGCGGATTCCGCCATTATCTTGCAAACTGCACGTTCCCGCCCGGATCAGGCATGCATAGCCACAGAGGGCATAACCTGTTGATGGGTAACGACTTGGTGGCATACAGGGCGACAGCGGCACTCACCTTGCCCCATCGGCGTGGAGGATCCGTGCGCTCAGGCTTCCAGGAACGCGTGAGCATGGTGTCGACACATCGGGACGGTTTCACGTTGATCGAGCTGTTGATCACCGTCATGCTGCTCAGCATCCTGGCGGGGATCGCCCAGCGTGCGTACGGGCGGCTGTCGCTGGGCGCGGAGATCGCGGCGGTGGCGGCGGAGTGCCGGAACCTGTACACCATGTTCGAGATCTACAACATCACGAACGCCGGCTACCCCTACGCGTCGTCGGCGCCCCAGTTCCAACTGGACACGTTCGAGCCCCTGCCGTACGACGGCAACCTCCAGTCGCACCTGGTGGGAGGCAAGGCCGACAGCTACGACTCGCCGGACGATTCGGGCGTGAACCGGGAGTTCTGGATCCAGATGTCCATGGCCGCGGACCCGAACATCCGCTTCGTGGTGGCGAGCTCGGACGATGCACCCCTGGGTGGTGGTCAGTGGCTGGAAGGGGTGTACATCTACCAGAACGGGGAGCTCTCGCAGCGCTTCGGCCTCGGTCAGTGACGCCCGCGTCGGTAGGAGGCCCGGACGGCGTGGACCGTCCGGGTGGCCTCGCGTCCCGCGCACAGGCCCGAGCGGAGAGGCCTCTTACTTCATCACCTCGAAGATCACCGGGAGCTGGATCCAGACGGGCACCTTCTTGTCCCGGTTCTGGGCCGGTGAGAAGCGCATCATCTCGGCGACGCGCATCCCGGCCCGATCCAGGTCGTCGTAGCCGCTGGAGCGTACCAGACGCGTATTGATCACGCGGCCCTCTTCGTTGATGAAGAACCATAGGACCACGGTGCCCTCGATCCCGGCGTCCTTGTACAGGTCCGGGTAGTAGCGGAGCAGCGTCCGCTGGACCTCCCGCTCGTTGATGAGTCGTGGCGCCACCTCGAACGGGGTGAACGACGGGGCCGCCGCCAGGTCCGCGTCGTCGCTGGCCACCGGCGGAGGCAGCTCGTCCACCGGGTTCGACTCGAAGGTCGTCTCGGGGATCGTGATGTCCTGGTCGACCTCGACGTCGGCGATCACCGGCCGGGCGGGCCGGGGGACCGCTTCGGGCTCCGGCGGGACCTCGATCTCCGGCGGCAGCTCCACCGTGGACAGCGCCGTCGTGCTCATGCTCACGTCCGCCACGGACATGGATGGCCAGGCCAGCACGATCGCGAAGTGGAGCGCCACGGCCAGGGTGATGGACCCCCAGAGCCACTCGCCGTAGCGCTCCTTGAACCGCTCGTTCGCCGCCCCGACACGGGCGTCGGTCTTCCGTTCTCCTGCTGTCATCTCGGTATCCTCCAGGGTCGTCGCGACACGACCCTCCCTGGCCGTTCCCGGATCACATCCCGTTAGACCCCATCCTGTGACCGTACGTTGCCTCGCCGCCGTGAGTTCCAGCTCCACGAAACCCTGACATCGGGGCTGGACCTTCCAGGGCCCGCGTATCGGCCGGGCACATCGCAACGCCCCGCCACGGTGGAAGGGCGCGTCCGGGAGCGTGTGACGGCCCGCCGGTGCACTTCGCCGGCGCGGCCTGTTATGTTGCGTGCGACCCTCTACACCGGCGTTCATGACCGACGAGACCAGACAGCGGCTCCGCCTCGCCAACCTGGGAAGCTGGATCGAGACCCTCGACGCGTACGCCGACCAGGCCGGCGTGCAGCTCGCGGGCGACCGGGGCTGGCGAGCCCTCCAGCGGCGGGCGTCGTGGACGGATGCCGAGACGGTGGAGGTCATGGTCTTCGCCATGGCCCTGGACCTGGGCGTGGCGGCGGAGCGGGCCGCGGCCAGCAACGGCAACGGCGGCGGAACCACCACGGCCAGACTCATGGCCTGTTCGGCCCGGGCGCTGGAGTACCTGAACACCGTCGCCGATGACCCGCCCACGCGCCTGGCGCCCCACGAGGATGCCCTCGGCGCCCTCCGGGACCGGGCCAACCGGTACGCCCGCTCCATGGGGTGGCGAACGTAGGCGCCGTCGTCCACCGGAACCGTGGGAGGATGCCCGACCATGCGGACGCCCATCGCGCGCTGGATCCGACGCCTGGCCCAGGCCCTTGCCATCGCTCTCGCCGCTCTGCCCGTGCCGGCCGTCACCGCCCGCGCCCAGCAGCTGGCCCGGGTCGTCTCCCCGGACGGTCGAATCGAGGCCGTCCTGGAGATCCGCCGCGGCGGGCTCTTCTACCGCGTCCATCGCGACGGCCGTCCGGTGGTGCTCCCGTCCCGGCTGGGACTCGCGTTCCGCGACGCGCCGCCCCTCGGCGAAGGACTCAGGGGCGCAGGCACGGCCCGCAATGCGGTCGATGAGACGTGGACCCAGCCCTGGGGCCAGGTCGCCCGGGTCCGCGACCACCACAACGAGGTCCGCCTCACGGTGGAGGAAGCCCGGAGCCCGGGCCGTCGCTTCGATGTCGTGGTTCGCGCCTTCGACGACGGCATCGCCTTCCGCTACGAGGTCCCCGCCCAGCCGGGCCTGGACGCCTTCGAGCTGACGGACGAGCGGACCGAGTTCCGCATGGCCACCGACGGCCGGGCCTGGTGGATCCCCGCCGGCGAGCCGAACCGCTACGAGTACCTGTACTCGTCGTCGCCGGTGAGCCGTCTGCCCACCGTGCACACGCCTCTCGCCATCGAGATGCAGGACGGCACCCACGTCGTGATCCACGAAGCGCACCTGGTGGACTACGCGGCCATGGACCTCGTCCGGACCGGTGGCCGGACGCTGGAGGCGACGCTGGCGCCGTGGGCCGACGGCGTGAAGGTGCACGGCCGCACGCCCTTCGCGAGCCCGTGGCGGACCATCGAGCTGGCGGACCGGGCCGAGGACCTCCAGCCCTCGGTCATGGCCCTCAACCTGAACCCGCCCAGCGCGCTCGAGAACACGGACTGGATCCGGCCCATGAAGTACGTGGGCATCTGGTGGGGCATGCACATCGGCACCGAGACCTGGAGCTCCGGGCCGCGGCACGGCGCCACCACGAAAAACGCGAAGCGGCACATCGACTTCGCCGCCGAGAACGGATTCGGCGGCGTCCTCGTCGAGGGCTGGAACACCGGCTGGGACGGCGAGTGGACCGAGAACGCCGAGCGCTTCTCCTTCACCGAGCCCTACCCCGACTTCGACCTGGAAACGGTGGCGGCCTACGCCGCCCGGCGGGGCGTCACCCTCATCGGCCACCACGAGACGTCCATGGGCGTCGAGAACTACGAGCGGCAGCTCGACGACGCCTTCGACCTGTACGAGTCGCTGGGCGTCCGGGCCGTCAAGACGGGCTACGTCGGGGACCGGACGGCGGAAGGGCACGCGCACCACGGCCAGTACATGGTGCGCCACTGGCGCCGCGTCCTCGAAGTCGCCGCGGAGCACCGTGTCATGGTGGACGTGCACGAGCCCATCAAGGACACCGGCGAGCGACGCACCTGGCCCAACATGATGACCCGGGAGGGGGCCCGGGGTCAGGAGTACAACGCCTGGTCCGCCGACGGCGGCAACCCGCCCGAGCACGAGACGATCCTCTTCTTCACCCGGCTCCACGCCGGGCCCATGGACTACACACCCGGCGTCTTCGACCTCCTCATCGAGAGCCTCGACGGCACGCCCCGGCAGCCGGAGGAGCCGCGGGCCCGGACCACGCTGGCCAAGCAGCTCGCCCTCTACGTCGTCATCTACTCGCCGCTCCAGATGGCGGCGGACCTGCCCGAGAACTACGAGGACCAGCCCGCCTTCCGGTTCATCCGGGACGTGCCCGTGGACTGGGAGCGGACCCGGGTCCTGAACGGGAAGATCGGCGACTACGTGGTGGTCGCCCGCCAGGAGCGCGACGGCGAGGAGTGGTACCTGGGCGCCATCACGGACGAGGAGGTCCGGACCTTCACCGTGCCGCTCTCGTTCTTGGACCCCGAGCGTGAGTACGTGGCCGAGATCTACGCCGACGGGCCCGGCGCCCACTGGCTGCACGAGCCCTTCTCCATCGCCATCTCGGAGCGCGCGGTGGACACCGGGACCGTGCTCACGCTGGACCTGGCCGCGGGCGGTGGGCAGGCCGCGCGGATCCGGCCGGCGCGATAGGTCGACGCCGGCTTACCGGGGCCCGGCCGTGCCGGGGGCCGCGCGGCCCGTCACCCGGCGATCAGCCCTCGGACGGGGCGAAGGTCAGGCCGTCCACGTGCAGTCCGTCGGCGACACGGTAGTCGCACGTCAGCTCCTCTCCAGGCTCGATGTCCCGGGCGGCGACGTAGACGCCGAAGATCGGGTCCGCCTCGTAGTCCGGCACCGTGTTCGGGTCCGCCGAATGGTTCATGAACCGGGCATCGTCCGCGCACAGGACGAACAGGCCCGTGTTGGCATCGAGGTACGCATACGTCAGGAACTGGTCCCGGACCGCCTCGGGCACGCGCTGGACCTCGGACGGGTGGAACGTTCCATCGAATCCGGGCGTGAAGCGCCACGTTGCCGCGCCCTCCGGGATGAACTCCTCGGCGAAGATGCCGATTCCATGGCGGTCGCTCCCCTTCTTGCAGGTCCGGACGAGCATCATGGTTCCCCCGCGGTGCCCGAGGCAGGTCGGATCGCCAGCCCCGACGATCCATCTCGGCCCGATGCGTACGCAACGAGCATACCTCGTCGCGGCATCGACCTCGGAATCTGCACATCGGTGCCGGCGCGGACGGCGTGTCGCCCGTCGCGAAACGCGACAACAGAATAGAAGGCGACGCCG